>JBPOIZ010000039.1:0-64562 GCA_052034115.1 Actinomycetota bacterium | reverse complement strand
GCGTCCGGGCGGGTCGTGGTGACCTTCGCCCCGGACCGGATCTACCGGGTGGCGCTGTTCGGCGGCGCGCTGCTCGGCATCCTGGGCCTCGCCCTGGCCTTCCTCTGGCCCGCCGGGTCGGGCCGGCAAAGCTCCGCTCCGCTGCCCTGGGCGACTCCATCGCGAGCGCCCAGAGGGTTGGCGAGTCGTCTGGCAACCACCGTCACTGGCCGGCTGGTTGTCGCTGGCCTGCTCGGTGCCGTGGTGGCCGGACCGTGGGCGGCTGCCCTTGGCGTGGTGCTCATCGGGGTGGCTGGCCGCCTCGTGCCTCGCTGGGGGACGTGGCGTCTGCCGGTCGCGGTCGGCCTCGTGGCGGTTGCCGGCTTGGTCTCGGCGGGCGTGCTGTTGGCCGGCGGCGGCCGGTGGCGCGGCGTCGAGGACCTCCTCGTCGCACTTGCGGTCATCGTGGCGCTGGGTTCCGCGATCGATGCGCCCAGGCCATCACGGGCAGTTCGACCAGGCGATGAGTCAGCCAGGCGAGGAGCAGGCTGACCGGCATACCGATCGCCAGCAAGGGTGCCAACCCGCCGGAGAAGACCTCGGTGCCGGTCACGGCATACAGGCCGACAAACACCGGAACGTGCCACAGGAACAGACCGTAGGAGATCCCGCCCACCCAGCGCAGGGCCGGGCTGGACAGCAGCCACGACCAGGGGCCGGTGGGCGGGCCGAAGACGATCGGTGCCAGGAGCAGCACCGCGACGAGCGTGCCCAGCCCGATCCGCGCGACCTGCTCGGACGGGCGCAGGGAGCCGAGTGTCAGCGGGCCGGCGATGCCGGTGGTGGCCAGGACGTAGCAGCCGGTGGCCAGAGCGAGGGTGCCCCAGGTGTCCTCGCCGAGGCGCTTGAGCCACGCCACCTGACCAGTGGGCCGGACTGTCATCTCGGCGAGCACCATCCCCGCGGCGAAGGTCGCCCAACGACCCGGAAGGAGTCGCTCGACGAGCACATCGACACCGACGGCCCCCGGGGGGACCACCGCGAGGAGGAGCAGCGAGGCCACCGCGCTGCCCAGCAGGATCCGGATGGGCAGGAGGCGGTTGCGGTGCCGGGCCCGCTCCAGGCCGACGGCGAGCAGCGGGAGGGCGAGGTAGAACGAGATCTCCGTCGGCACGCTCCAGGACTGGGAGAACGACGAGACGTCGACCCCGGGCAGGTAGATCTGGACCGCGGCCGCATGCGCGACGGCGTCACCGAGGCCCGGGGAGGCGAGGGCGACGACGACGGCCAGGACGATCCAGTAGGCCGGCAGCACCCGGGCGGCGCGGCGCCGGGCATATGTCACCAGTTCGTCCCGACTGCGGAGGGGGCGACGGAGCAACTGGCCGTAGAGCAGATAGGCAGACAGGCCGAAGAAGACCGCCACCCCGAAATCGCCGCGGCCGGCGAGGCGACCGAGCGCCGAATCGCTGACCGTGAATCCGGTCAGATAGGCCGCATGGGTCGCCACGACCAGACCCACGGCGACGGCCCGCAAGCCGTCCAAGGGGGGCATCCGGTCCAGGTGCACGACGCCACCCTAGGCGGAGTGGCTCGACATACCGTCGCGGCATCACGACGGGCGCGTGTGACAATTTCGCCCGGGATGCTCCACGGGAACCCAACCGACTGGTAACCTCGCGCCGACATTGGAACGAGGGAAGCATGGTGCCATGCGTAGGTCCGTCGCGTTTATCCTCCTGGGGGTTGCGGGTTTCTTCCTGACGACTGCCCTGCTCACGCAGCTCGTCGTGCCAGGGATGGTCAAGAAAACCCCCTTGGACGTCCACTCGGACACCCGGCTCACCGGCCAGGCCTACGCGCTGCCGGACGGTTCTTCCGGCCCGGTCAAGGCGATCAGCCGCACCATTGCCGACAGCGCCGCCTCCGACGGGGCGGTCGTCGTGTTCGACAACTTCTCCTGCGTCATCAAGGACCCAGACGGCACGGCGCCGGACTGCGTCGACGCCGAGGACGGCGAGAAGCGACTCGTCACGGCCGGCAGCGACCGGTTCGCGACCGAGCGGTTCTCCGCGGTGGCCGTCAACGACGAGAAGTATGTCGGTGCCGGGGCCGAACCCCACGAGGGGCTCATCAACAAGTTCCCCTTCGATGTGGAGCAGAAGAGCTACCAGTTCTGGGACGGCCTGCTCGGGCGCACCGTCGAGGCGAAGTACGAGGCCGCCGAGGAGATCGACGGCGTGGCCGTCAACCGCTACCACGTCGTCCTGACCGACGAACAGGCCGAGATCGCCAGCGGCGTTCAGGGCACCTACTCCGATGACAAGACGATGTGGATCGACCAGGCCACCGGTTCGATCATCAACCAGACCGAGCGCCAGGTGCGTCGGCTCCCCGACGGGACGACGGTGCTCGACCTGGAGCTGAAGTTCACCGACGCCACGGTGGCCGCCAACGTCACGGATGCCTCGGCCAACGGCTCGCAGTTGCGGCTCGTGGGTGTTGCCCCGGTCGTCTGCTGGGTGGTGGGCCTGCTCAGCCTCCTCGGGGGGCTGTTCTTCCTGCGCCGCACCGCGGAGCAGACAGCACCGGCCAAGCCGGCACCGGCCAAGGTCGCCTGACCCGCACGTCTCGCTAGGGGCCGTCAGCCCGCTCGGTGACGAAGATCGCCGTGCCGGGTATGACGGCCCCTCGCGTTGGTGACCACCCACCCCACACCTGGGCATTCCACGAGGGCCATTCCGGCTCGACGAGGTCGACCAGGGTCAACCCGGCCGCCACGATCTCGCGGACGCGGTCGCCAAGGGTGCGGTGATGCTCCACGTACGTGACCTGTCCCTGGTCGTTCTCCTCGACATACGGCGCGCGGTCGAAGTACGACGCCTGGGCGACCAAGCCCTCCGGCCCGGGGTCGTCGGGGAAGGCCCAGCGGATGGGGTGCGTCGTGGAGAAGACGAACCGGCCACCGGGCCGAAGGACGCGGCGGGCCTCGCGCATGACGGCGGCCGAGTCGGCGACGAAGGGGATCACGCCGTAGGCCGTCACGACCAGATCGAAGGAGGCGCCCGCGAAGGGGAGCGCGGCTCCGTCGCAGAGGGCCATGGGCAGCCCGGCACCCGCGGCGCGTCCGGCGGCGAGCATCCCCCGGCTGAGGTCGGTGCCCACCACCGTGGCTCCGGCCGATTCGAGCCACCTCGACCCCTGTGCCGCCCCACAGCCGATCTCGAGCACCCGCCGGCCGCGCACCGGCCCGAGCAGGTGCAGGTCGGCTTCGCGCCAGCCCTCAGGCCCGTAGACGAGGTCGGCGGCGCCAAGGAAGTCGCCGTGCTCGGCGAGGTAGTCGCTCGCCTCGTTGTCCCACCAGCGGCGGTTGGCGCGCACCGAGGTGTGGTGGTCGACGGGGCGGCGCGAGATACGGGACATGCACCCATCATCGGCTCGCGCGCAGGACCGTGCGACCGGGGTCTGCGCCCCGCGGCGCTCTTTGCGTCGCTCCTGGCCCGCCGGGTAAGGTGGGCGGGCATCGTCGTGCGTCCTCAGCCGGGAACCCCGGCGGAGGGGCCTTCGATGTTCCACCCATGTCCGCGTGGGCGTCTTCGCCGCATCGGTGCAGGCGTCCCTGAATCACTGCCCACCATCGGAGTTTCTACTACATGACCACCACCACGGTCGCCAAGACCGCCCCTCAGGTAGCCGTCAACGACATCGGCTCTGAGGAAGACCTCCTCGCCGCGATCGACGCGACGATCAAGGATTTCAACGACGGGGACATCGTTTCCGGGTCCATCGTCAAGGTCGACCGGGACGAGGTCCTGCTCGACATCGGCTACAAGACCGAGGGCGTCATCCCCTCGCGTGAGTTGTCGATCAAGCACGACGTCGACCCTTCTGAGGTCGTCAAGGTCGGTGACGAGGTCGAGGCCCTGGTCCTGCAGAAGGAGGACAAGGAAGGCCGGCTCATCCTGTCCAAGAAGCGCGCGCAGTACGAGCGGGCGTGGGGCACGATCGAGAAGGTCAAGGAGGAGGACGGCGTCGTCACCGGCACCGTCATCGAGGTCGTCAAGGGTGGGCTCATCCTCGACATCGGCCTGCGCGGCTTCCTGCCTGCCTCCCTCGTCGAGATGCGTCGGGTCCGCGACCTCATGCCGTATGTCGGCAAGCAGATCGAGGCCAAGATCATCGAGTTGGACAAGAACCGCAACAACGTGGTCCTGTCCCGGCGAGCGTGGCTGGAGCAGACCCAGTCCGAGGTCCGCACGACGTTCCTCAAGGAGCTGAAGAAGGGGCAGGTCCGCTCCGGCGTGGTCTCCTCGATCGTCAACTTCGGTGCGTTCGTCGACCTCGGTGGGGTGGACGGCCTGGTCCACGTCTCCGAGCTGTCCTGGAAGCACATCGACCACCCGAGCGAGGTGGTCGAGGTCGGCCAGGAGGTCACCGTCGAGGTGCTCGACGTCGACATGGACCGCGAGCGGGTCTCGCTGTCGCTCAAGGCGACGCAGGAGGACCCCTGGCAGCACTTCGCCCGCACCCACGCCATCGGCCAGGTCGTGCCGGGCAAGGTCACCAAGTTGGTGCCGTTCGGTTCGTTCGTGCGTGTCGACGACGGCATCGAGGGCCTGGTGCACATCTCCGAGCTGGCCGAGCGTCACGTCGAGCTGCCCGAGCAGGTCGTCACGGTGGGCGAGGACATCTTCGTCAAGGTCATCGACATCGACCTCGAGCGGCGCCGGATCTCGCTGTCGCTCAAGCAGGCCAACGACGCCGCGGTGGTCTCCTCGGAGTTCGACCCGACGCTCTACGGTATGGCGGCCGAGTACGACGAGGCCGGCAACTACAAGTACCCCGAGGGCTTCGACCCCGAGACCAACGAGTGGCTCGAGGGTTTCGAGGCGCAGCGGGAGAAGTGGGAGAAGCAGTACGCCGACGCTCACGCCCGGTGGGAGTCCCACAAGACGCAGGTCGAGGGCGCCATCAAGGCCGACGCCGAGGCTGCGGTCCAGTCCGGCGACGTGCCGTCCTCCTACAGCTCCGGCTCGGAGGGCAGCGGCGCGTCGATCGCCGAGGGCACGCTGGCTTCCGACGAGGCGCTGGCCGCGCTTCGGGAGAAGCTCACCGGCAACTGACGCCGATCGTTCGAGGGGCCCGGTCCGGGTGGACCGGGCCCCTCGGGCGTTCCGGCCCTCCAGGTCCAGGGTCATAGGCTGGGGCAGAGCCCATCGACCCGACCGAAGGACCTGACATGGCTGCTCCTGTCGACGCCACGACGACCCCCGCCTGGTCCGCGCTGGCTGCCCTGCGCGACACGCTCCGCCCGGATCTGCGGGGTTGGTTCGCCGCCGACCCGGGCCGGGTCGACCGACTGTCCTTCGGGGCCGCCGATCTGCATGTCGACCTCTCCAAGAACCTGCTGACCGACGAGGTGCTCGCCGCATTGGTGGATCTGGGCCGCAGCGTGGATCTGGAGGGTCGGCGCGACGCGATGTTCGCCGGGGAGCGGATCAACGTCACCGAGGACCGGTCGGTGCTGCACACGGCATTGCGACGCCCCCGGGGGATGCAGCCGGGCCTGGTGGTGGACGGTCAGGACGTTGACGGGGACGTCCACGAGGTGCTCGACCGGGTCTACACGTTCGCGGAGGCGGTGCGCTCGGGCGCCTGGGTGGGGGTCACCGGCAAGCCCATCGAGACCGTGGTCAACATCGGCATCGGCGGCTCGGACCTCGGCCCGGTGATGATCTATGAGGCGCTGGCGCCATACCGGCAGGCGGGGTTGAGCTGCCGGTTCATCTCCAACATAGACCCCACCGATGCTGCGCTGAAGACCGCAGGCCTGGACCCGCAGACCACGCTGGTCATGGTGGCGAGCAAGACGTTCACGACCCTGGAGACGTTGACCAACGCGCGATTGGTGCGCACCTGGCTGCTCGACGCGCTGGTGACAGCAGGTGCCATCGAGGACACCGAATCGGCCCGGTCTGCGGCGGTGGCCAAGCACTTCGTCGCGGTGTCGACCGCGCTGGACAAGGTGGCTGCGTTCGGGATCGACCCGGCCAACGCGTTCGGGTTCTGGGACTGGGTCGGTGGCCGCTACTCGGTGGACTCCGCTATCGGCACCGCGCTCGCCGTGGCCATCGGTCCGGACCGCTTCGCTGAGCTGCTCGCCGGGTTCCACGCCATGGACGAGCACTTCCGCACCACCGCGCTGGAGCGAAACGTTCCCGCGCTGATGGGCCTGCTCAACGTCTGGTATGTCGACTTCCTCGACGCGCGTACCCACGCCGTGCTGCCCTACGCCCAGCTCCTGCACCGGTTCCCGGCCTACCTGCAGCAGCTGACCATGGAGTCCAACGGCAAGTCGGTGCGTTGGGACGGCACGCCCGTGACCTGCGCCACCGGCGAGGTGTTCTGGGGCGAGCCGGGCACCAACGGCCAGCACGCCTTCTACCAGCTGATCCACCAGGGCACCCAGCTCATCCCGGCCGACTTCATCGCCATGGCGACGCCGGCCTACCCGCTGCGGGACGGCGCCGCCGACGTCCACGAGCTCTTCCTCGGCAACTTCTTCGCCCAGACCGCCGCGCTGGCCTTCGGCAAGACCGCCGACGAGGTCCGCGCTGAGGGCACTGCGGAGGCGATCGTCCCGGCCCGGGTGTTCGCCGGGAACCGGCCGACGACCTCCATCATGGCGCCGGCCCTGACCCCGGCAGTGGTCGGTCAGCTGGTGGCGCTCTACGAGCACATCACCTTCACCCAAGGCATCGTCTGGGGTATCGACTCCTTCGACCAATGGGGTGTCGAGCTCGGCAAGCAGCTGGCGAAGGCGCTGGAGCCTGCGGTGGCCGGTGACGAGGAGGCGCTGGCGAGCCAGGACGCCTCGACCCAGGCATTGGTGCGCTACTACCAAGCCCACCGGGCCCGCTGAGCAGCGGCAGCCCACTACGAAAGCCTGGTCCCGAACGTTCCCGACGTCAGCGTCGCGTAGGAGGAGCGGATCATCTCGGCCAGGACGTCGAGGTCGATGGCGTCGACGCGCTTGACGTAGAGACAGGCGACGCTCGTCGTGTGTGGTCCCAGCCGCGCGAGGTGGTCGGCATACCCGTCGAACCCGTCCGCGAAATAGATCGTCGTGCTGCTGGACCGGGGGGAGAACCCCGCCGCGCACATGTCTCCCTCGCGGCCGCTCGGGTAGCGGTAGTGATAGTTCCCGAACCCGATGATCGAGGGGCCCCACATGCGGGGCTCCTCGCCGGTGACCGAGCGCATCAGCTCGACCAGGGTCCGGGCATCAGC
The DNA here is from genome assembly GCA_052034115.1 of Actinomycetota bacterium. GTDB lineage: Bacteria > Actinomycetota > Actinomycetes > Actinomycetales > Dermatophilaceae > Lutibacillus. The sequence continues at coordinate 57,293 of JBPOIZ010000039.1, read as the reverse complement.
GCGGCGCTGCGCGCTGGCCACGCCCTCGATGAAGTCGTCGACGTCGGCGTCGGTCGGTGTCGTCCTCGGCGTGTCGGCCATGGTGGCAGTGTCGCCCGGACGCCCGACACGCTCAAGGCCCGCGGCGACCGGTCAGCCGTTGAGGGCGGCGAAGAGCCCCTTGTGGCGCTTGTAGAGACTGCGGAACTGCGCGGCCAGCGGAGCGTATGCCGCCGCCGCGCCGTCATCGGGGGTGAAGGTCCGATCGATCTGCACGAGGGCAGCTGCCTCGTGCTCGGTGAGGGCGCCGGTGGCGATGGCGGCCAGCAGGGCGCTTCCGCGCAGTTGGGCCGTCATCGGGTCGGCGACCCGCTCGACGGTCCGGCCCATGACGTCGGCGTGGATCTGGCACCACAGGTCGGACACCGCGCCACCGCCGACGAAGCGCACCGGGTCGAGGTGCCGGCCGACGAACTTCTCGACGTGGTCGTGCAGCCATGAGGTGTTGAAGGCGACGCCTTCGAGCACCGAACGGACCAGGTCCGCCCGCGTGGTCCGCAGCGACATGTTGTGCCATCCCGCTCGCGCTCGCCGGTCGTCGACGGGCGAGCGCAGGCCCGCGGCCCAGGGGGTGAACAGCACGGCGTGGCTCCCGGCGGGCGCGGTGGCGGCGAGCGCGGTCAGGTCGTCGAAGGTGCCGCCGAACACCTCGTCCCTGGCCCAGGCCAGGGCCGCCCCGGCCGTCTCGTGGTTGTTCGCGACGAGGTAGCGGCCCGGCCGGTGACCGGGCACGGTGGCGATGGAGTGGACGACGTCGGTCTTCTTGAACGGCACCGGGCAGGAGATCCAGGTCGTCGTCGACACGGCGAAGTGCGCGGCGTAGTCGGCCGTGGCCCCGGAGCCGACGGTTGCGCTGTGCAGGTCGGGAGTCCCCGCCACCACCACGCACCCGGGGGGGAGCCCGAGCTCACGCGCCACGGTAGGTCGCACATCGCCGACGACGGATCCGGTGGGTACCAGCGGTGGCAGCTGTGCTGGGTCCACGCCGCTCATCCGCACCAGCGCTGCGTCATACTCCATCCGGCCCAGGTCGCGAGTGTCGGTGAGCCACGCCGCGGTCATCGACGCGTGAGTTGCCACGGCTCGTCCGGTGAAGCACATGGTGAGGAAGTCGGAGGGCTCGAGGAACCAGCGCGCGCGGGCGGCGACGTCCGGCTCGTCGGCGGCGATGGCCAGGAGGTGGCTGATGGGGTCGCCGCCGTTCGGTGACGGTGCGCCGCCGTTGTGCCGGATCCACGTCGCGACCCGGGTCGGGTGGTAGCCGAGCGCGGGCCCGCCGATGACCCGGCGGCTGTAGGGCGCACCGCGGGTGTCGAGGAAGAGGCGGCAATCGCCGACCGGGGTGCCGTGCTCGTCGACGGGCACCGTGGACCCCCACTGCCCGGTGACCGCGACCGCTTCGACCCGTGTCGGGGCGACCACTCCGGCGGCCAGGCCGACCCGAGCCAGCTCGCAGATCGACGCCCACCACTGCCGGGCGTCCTGGACGGCGGTCCCGTCGGGGCTGCGGCGGGTCGTGACCGGGCGGGCGCCACTCCAGAGCAGTTCGCCGGCGAAGGTCACCAGGCCGACCTTGGGCCCTCCGGTGCCGAGGTCCACCGTGAGCGCGACGCGCTCGTCGAGGGGGCGGTTCACCGCAGGCCCGGGACGCTCTGCTGGGCGTCGAGCAGGCCGGTCATCACCGAGGAGATGAACATCTCGGCCGCTGGCGTCATCCCACCGGGAACGCCGCCGTAGAGCGCGGCGGACTGAGCCTGCGTGCCGCGTCGCTCCCGGGCGTAGGCCACCGCCGCGGCCAGATCGGCCGCGAACCGCTCGGTGACGCCGTCCTGGGTCTGTGGCCGGGTGACCGCCAGGTGCACCCCGTCGGGATACTGCAGGCCGTTGAACCGCCAGCCCCGGGTGCGCATCGCGTCATTGACGTGGTAGATGTCCAGGTCGTCGGAGGTGAAGGCGACGACGAAGGTCGGGTCACCGAGCAATCGCAGCTCCGGTATGGCGCGGACCACGTCGGCCATGCGGGTGGCGGTGGCGAAGATGCGGGCAGCGTGCTCACGGTAACCGGCCCGTCCGAGCGAGACCATCGAGACCCACGTCGCAGCGAGCAGCCCGACCGAGCGGGAGCCGTCGATGCCGGGGGAGTAGTACTTCCCCCCGGACCAGTCGGGCACGAAGAAGTAGCCGAGGTTGCGCAGGGACTTGTCCCGGAAGAGCAGAGTGGACGAGCCCTTGAGGCCGTAGCCGTACTTGTGGGTGTCCGCCGAGATCGTGGTGACCCCCGGCACCCGGAAATCGAACGGCGGTATGGCATACCCGAGCTCTTCCCCGAACGGGAGGATGAAGCCCCCCAGGCATCCGTCGACGTGCAGTCCGATCCCGTGGGCCAGGGCGAGGTCGCCCAGCTCGGCAACGGGGTCGATGGTGCCGTAGGGGTAGTTCCCGGCGGAGGCGACAATGCACGCGGTGTTCTCATCCAAGGCGGCCGCCACGGCCGCGGGGTCGACGAGTGTCGTCACCGGATCGACCGGCACCACCCGCAGGTCCATCGCGAACAGGTGTGCGGCCTTGGCGAATGCCGGATGTGCCGTCTGCGGTGTGACGACGACCGGGCGGGCCACGCCTCGGGCCCGGGCCGCCTCTCGGTAGCAGAGCATGGCGTGGATGATGCTCCCCGTGCCGCCGCTGGTGATCATCCCCGCCGGGGTGGTGTCGGTGACCGACCCAGCGTGCATGAGGTCCAGCGCCATGGCGATGATCTCGCCCTCGAACCTCGTCGCGCTGGGGCACATATCCCGCTGGAGCGCGTTCATGTGCGCGAACCGTCCGAATGCCTCGGTGAGGAAGGCGTAGTGGTCGTGATCGCCGCAGTACATCGTCCCCGAGCACTGGCCGCCCTCCCAGAGCCGATCCTCCTCCTGGGACATCTCGGTGAGCTCGGCGATCAGCTCCTCGCGGGGCCGACCGTGCTCCGCAAGGCCGCGGACGACCGGGTAGCGGTCGGCATACGGGTAGGCGTCGAACAGATCGCTCATGGGAACCTCCACTGGTCCGGGCGGACGCGGACCTACGGTATGCCGCAGCGCCCCGGCCGCGCAGGCCGCCCGCTGCAGCCACGCCCTAGAGTTGCCGCATGCTGCGCGTCGGGCTCACCGGGGGGATCGGATCGGGCAAGTCGACCGTGGCCGCCGCACTCGCAGCCCGGGGCGCGTTGGTGGTCGACGCGGACCGCATCGCCCGCGAGGTCGTGGCGCGCGGCACTGACGGACTGGCCGCGCTCGTCCAGCGGTTCGGGGCCGGGGTGCTCACCGAAGCCGGCGACCTCGATCGGGCCGCGCTGGCGGCCATCGCCTTCGCCGACGAGGTGTCCAGGCGTGATCTGGAGGGCATCACCCATCCACGGATCGCGGCCCGGGCTGCCGAGCTCTTCGCGACGGCCCGGCCGGACCAGGTGGTCGTCCACGACGTGCCGCTGCTCGTCGAGAAGGGGATGGGCCCCAGCTACCACCTCGTCGTCGTCGTCGACGCCCCTGTCGAGACCAGGGTCGTGCGTCTGGTGCGGCGCGGCCTGAGCGAACTGGATGCCCGGCGCCGGATCGGCGCCCAGGCCACCGAGGCCCAGAGACGCGCCGCAGCCGACGTCTGGCTCGACAACTCGGGCGCCTCGGAAGCCCTCGTCGAGGCGGTCGACCGGCTGTGGCACTCGCGGCTGTTTCCCTATGAGTCGAATCTCGTCGCCGGGCACCGGGTCAAACGGCCGGACGCCACGGCGATCTGTCCGCCGGACCCATCGTGGGCGGCCCGCGGCGAGCGGGTCGTGGCCCGCATCGCCCGCGCCCTGGGGGACCGGGCGAACGACGTCGAGCACATCGGATCCACGGCCGTCCCGGGTCTGCCGGCCAAGGATGTCGTCGACGTCCAGGTGGGGGTGAGCGATCTCGACGGAGCCGATGACCCGGCGTTCGGTGCGGCGCTGCGATCCGCCGGATATGTCGTCGTCGACGCGAACCGCCAGGACCATCCGCACCCGACCGGAGCGGACCCGGGCGGGTGGACGAAGCGGTTCTATGGCGGGTGCGATCCGGGGTGCGTCGTCAACGTGCACGTCCGGGTCTGCGGATCACCGGGGCATCGGTTCGCCGTGGACTTCCGCGATTGGCTCCGGTCCAGCCCTGCCGGGCGGGCGGAGTATGCCGCACTCAAGCGCGAGCTCGCGGCAGCACACCCGGTGGCCCGCGATTACGCGGCCGCCAAGGAGGCCTGGTTCGACCGGGTGTTCACCCGGCTGACGGGTCCCGGCTCCGGTTCGGCGCCTCCAGGGGCCGGCGAGCGACGGCACTGAGCCGGAGGTGGCTCGTCCATGTCCCCCGCCCACCGGTCACGACCAGCGTGGGTGTGATGCCGGCGATCGACCCGCCGATCCCGACCCGGGCACGAAGACCGCAGCCATCCGGATGAGCGTATCCAAGACCTCGGCAGGGGTTCCCTCGTACGCTCGCTGACACGGATTCACCGGCAACCAGCCTGGTGACCAGCGAGAGGAGATGAGCGAGATGGTGCGTAGGAAGCTCCTGGCCGGTATCGCAGCCCTGTCCTGCATCGTGGTCGGCGCGGGCGTCACATACTCTGCGACGATCGGTCAGAACGCCGGAGCGGCCGAGGCGAACCTCTATGTCACCGGTGACTCAGGCTGGACGACAACCAGCTCGGCGTGGGTCGACGTGCCGGGTGCCTCCCGCTCGTTCGTCGTCTCGTCCGGCACCACGCGGCTGCTCGCCGCCCGGTTCAGCGCTGAGTCCCTGTGCGCCGGACCCAGTGGGTGGTGCTCGCTTCGCATGATGCTGATCAACCTCGACACGGGAGCGAGCATGGGGGAGCTCTATCCCAGGGCAGACATCGACTTCGCCTTCCAGAGCGCCGGCACTGCGTCGGAATGGGAGGCACACTCCATGGAGCGGGTGACCTCGCGCCTGTCCGCAGGCCGCTACAAGATCCAGCTCCAGGCGGTCGTGTTCGGGGGACTGTCCTTCCGCCTCGACGACTGGACCCTGGTGGCGTCCCGTCTGGTGTGATGCTGACCCGGCGTACGGCGGCTGTCTGAGGGCCGTCGTACCGTTGTCGCCATGCGACCGACGTCCGACATCCAGCGCACCGTCGCCCCGTTCCGGGTCGTCTCGGAGTTCCAGCCCAGCGGCGACCAACCGGAGGCCATCGACCAGTTGGCCCGCCGGGTCGAGGCGGGGGAGTCCAACGTCGTCCTGCTCGGCGCGACCGGGACCGGCAAGTCCGCGACCACCGCCTGGCTCATCGAGCGGCTGCAGCGACCGACGCTGGTCATGGCTCCGAACAAGACCCTGGCCGCTCAGCTCGCCAACGAGTTCCGCGAGCTGCTGCCCAACAACGCCGTGGAGTACTTCGTCTCCTACTACGACTACTACCAACCGGAGGCGTACGTCCCGCAGACCGACACCTACATCGAGAAGGACTCCTCGATCAACGAGGAGGTCGAGCGCCTGCGTCACTCGGCCACGAACTCGCTGCTCACCCGGCGCGATGTCATCGTCGTCGCCTCGGTGTCCTGCATCTACGGTCTGGGCACCCCCCAGGAGTATGTCGACCGGATGGTCCGGCTCCGGGTGGGCGAGCGGATGGACCGCGACGAGTTGCTGCGCAAGTTCGTGCAGATGCAGTACGTCCGCAACGACTTGTCCTTCACCCGGGGCACCTTCCGGGTGCGCGGCGACACCGTGGAGATCATCCCCGTCTACGAAGAGCTGGCGGTGCGCATCGAGATGTTCGGGGACGAGGTGGAGCGGCTCTACACACTCCACCCGGTCACCGGCGAGGTCGTGCGCGAGGAGCACGAGATGTATGTCTTCCCCGCCTCGCACTACGTGGCCGGCGAGGAGCGGATGGAGCGAGCCATCGGGGACATCGAGGCCGAGCTCACCGCCCGCCTCGGCGAGTTGGAGCGGCAGGGCAAGCTGCTCGAGGCCCAGCGGTTGCGGATGCGCACGACATACGACATCGAGATGATGCGGCAGGTCGGGTCCTGCTCCGGGATCGAGAACTACAGCCGGCACATCGACGGGCGCGAGGCGGGTTCGGCGCCCAACTGCCTGCTCGACTACTTCCCGGAGGACTTTCTCCTGGTCATCGACGAGTCGCACGTGACCGTGCCGCAGATCGGCGCGATGTATGAGGGCGACATGTCGCGCAAGCGGGTTCTCGTCGAGCACGGCTTCCGGCTGCCCAGCGCGATGGACAACCGTCCGCTGACCTGGGACGAGTTCCTCGAACGGATCGGCCAGACCATCTACCTGTCCGCCACCCCCGGACCGTATGAGCTCGACGTGGCCGACGGGGTGGTCGAGCAGATCATTCGGCCCACCGGCCTGATCGACCCCGAGATCGTCCTCAAACCGACGAAGGGGCAGATCGACGACCTGCTCCACGAGATCGGGGTCCGAGCCGCCAAGAACGAACGGGTGTTGGTCACCACGCTGACCAAGAAGATGGCCGAAGACCTGACCGACTACCTGCTCGACAAGGGGGTGCGGGTCCGCTACCTGCACTCCGACATCGACACGCTGCGCCGCGTCGAGCTGCTCCGCGAGCTGCGGATGGGCGAGTTCGACGTCCTCGTCGGGATCAACCTGCTCCGGGAGGGGCTGGACCTGCCAGAGGTGTCGCTGGTGAGCATCCTGGACGCCGACAAGGAGGGCTTCCTGCGGTCCACTCGGAGCCTCATCCAGACCATCGGCCGGGCCGCTCGCAACGTCTCCGGCCAGGTGCACATGTATGCCGACAACCTCACTGCCTCGATGGCCGAGGCGATCGAGGAGACCCGCCGGCGCCGAGAGAAGCAGGTCGCCTACAACACCGTCCATGGCATCGACCCCCAGCCGCTGCGCAAGAAGATCGCCGACATCACCGATCTGCTCGCCCGCGAGGATGCCGACACCGAAGCGCTGCTCGGCAGCGGTCGCCGGCAGTCTCGCGGCACCCGCGGTGGCGGCAAGACCGGCGGCGGCACCCGCGGGTCCGTGGTCGCCGATGCCGCCTTGGCCGGCGCCTCCTGGCGGGAGAGCGCCGACCTGGCGGCGTCCGAGCTCGCCACCTTGATCCAGGAGCTGACCACGCAGATGCACGATGCCGCGGCCGAGCTCCACTTCGAGCTGGCGGCTCGATTGCGGGACGAGATCGGTGACCTGAAGAAGGAGCTGCGGGCGATGAGCGCGGCCACCCGGTGAGCGCGGCCCCCGATGACGACGGCGCCGCGATGAGGGTGGCCCACCGATGAGTCTGCTGACCACGCCGCTGGCGGAGGTCGACATCGACGTCGCGCTCATCGAGGCATTGGTCCGCCAGCAAGCGCCTGGCCTGGCGGATCGGCCGGTCGAGCTGGTCGGGAGTGGCTGGGACAACGTCGTGGCCCGGCTGGGGGCCGACGTGTGTGTGCGGCTGCCGCGACGCGCCGCCGCGGTGCCGTTGCTCACCCATGAGCAGCAGTGGCTGCCGCACCTGGCGCCGCGGTTACCGCTGCCCGTGCCAGCTCCCGTCCTCGTCGGAGGGCCCGGCGCCGGCTACCCCTGGCCCTGGAGCATCGTGGCGTGGTTCCAGGGCCGCTCGGCCGCCCAGGCCCCGCCGACGGACATGGAGCGAGCCGTGGACCAGCTCGGTGATTTCCTCTCCGCCTTGCACCAGCCGGCCCCGCCCGATGCCCCGGAGAACCCGGTGCGGGGGCGGCATCTGGACACTCGCCGGGAGCGCACCGACGGGTGGCTGCAGATCCTGTCCGACCGTGTCGACCCTCGCTGTGTCGGCCTGTGGCGCGACCTGTGTGCGGAACCGCCATACCAGGGGCCGCCGGTGTGGCTTCATGGCGACCTGCACCCCGACAACCTCGTCGTCGACGATTCGGGCATCGTCGCCGTCATCGACTTCGGGGATCTGACCAGCGGCGACCCGGCGACCGACCTGGCCATCGTGTGGTTCATGGTCCCGCCAGACCTCCATCAGCGGCTCCGGGAACGGCTCGGGGTGGACGACGCCACCTGGCGGCGCGGTGGCGGCTGGGCGCTGTCCTTGTCGGCCGCGATGCTGGCCCACTCGGCCGACAGCGTCCGGCATACCGGGTCCGCGGAACGGGCCCTGTCCGCGCTGCTCGACGCGCGGACCTCCTGGTGAAGGGCAACCCGCTCGCACCGGGGGCCCCGCGAGGTTTCGCGGGCGAGGTGTCCGGTTCGTCGGCTGTGCGAGGATGGGCGGACGCCTGAGCGAGAGGGCGGACGCCTGAGCGAGAGGGCGGACGCCTGAGCGAGAGGGCGGACGCCTGAGCGAGACGAGGAGGAGCGCGTGGAGATCGCGAGCATGACGTGGTGGGTGACCATCATCGCGCTGGTCATCTTCCTGGTTTTCGACGTCTGGCACGCCGCCCGCAACCCGCACGTGCCCTCCACCAAGGAGGCGGCTCGGCATCTCGCGTTCTATGTGGCGCTGGCCATCCTCTTCGGGCTCTACGTGTTCCAGAGTTGGGGCGCTCGGTATGCCGGGGAGTACTACGCCGGCTGGCTGACCGAGTACTCCCTGTCCGTCGACAACCTCTTTGTCTTCCTGCTCATCATGCAGCGGTTCCGCGTGCCCGAGCGGTTGCAGCAGACCGCGCTGCTGACCGGCATCATCATCGCGATCGTCCTGCGGGGCATCTTCATCGCCCTGGGCGCGGCGGCCATCAACCGGTTCTCCTGGGTGTTCTACCTGTTCGGGGCGTTCCTCATCTACACCGCGGTCAAGCTGGCCAAGGAGGGGGAGAGCGACGACGACGAATACCACGAGAACCGGTTCATGCTGTGGGTCGAACGACGGTTCCGCGTCACGAATGAGTTCGTCGGCACCCGGCTGGTCTCGCTCGTCGACGGCAAACGCCAGCTCACCGCCATGGCGCTGGTGATTCTCGCCCTGGGCACCACCGATCTGCTCTTCGCGCTCGACTCGATCCCGGCGATCTATGGCCTGACGAAGGAGCCGTATCTCGTCTTCACCGCGAACCTGTTCGCCCTGATGGGGCTACGACAGCTCTACTTCCTCATCGGCGGGCTGCTCAAGCGGCTGGTCTACCTCAGCATCGGGCTGGCCGTGCTGCTGGCCTTCATCGGGGTCAAGCTCATCCTGCACGCCTTGCACGAGAACGAACTTCCGTTCATCAACGGGGGTCGGCACGTCCCCGTCCCGGAGATCCCCATCAGTGTCTCGTTGGGGGCGATCGTGGTCATCCTCGGTACGGCCACGGTCGCGTCACTCGTCAAGAGCCGTCGCGACGCGGTGACCGGGTCGGCATAGCCCCGCGCCGGCCGTCGCCGGGCTCGGTGACGGTTCCGCGTCGCCCCATGACCAACGCGCTGGCGGCCACCACACACGCCATGCCCGCCAGCTGAACCGCCGTCAGGTGCTGGTGGAGCACGATGTAGCCGGCGATGGCCGCGGCCACCGGCTCGAGGCTGAGCAGGATGCCGAAGACGTGCTGGCTCAACGTCCGCAGAGCCACCAGCTCGCACGAGTACGGCACCACTGATGACAGGACCGCGATGGCTGTCCCGCGCCACACGACGTCTGCGGGCCAGGTGTGGTTGGTGAGCACCCCGAGCGGGGTCACGCAGATCGCCGCGACCACCATCGCCACGGCGAGTCCGTCCAGACCCGGGAAGGCGGCCCCGGTCCGTGAGCTGAGCACGATGTAGAACGCCCAACAGGTCCCGGCAGCGAGGGCGAGCAGCAGCCCGGTCCTCGGGAGGTGGGCCCACGGCGTCGTCAGGGCACCGGAGATCAGGACGATCCCCGCGGCGGCGGCCACGACGGCCAGGACGTCGGTGATCCGCCGGGACAATGCGGCAGCCAGGACCAGCGGCCCGATGAACTCGACGGTGACCGCCATACCGATCGGCAGGTAGGCCAGCGACGCGTAGAACGTGAGGTTCATGGCGGCGAGCGCCACGCCGAAGAGTCCCACCGTCCGCCACGCCCGGGCACTGTGCCCGCGGACCCTCGGTCGGACGACCACCCAGAGCAGCACCGCCCCGAGGAGCAGCCGGAGGGTCACCGAGCCCGCGGCGCCGATCTGCCGGACCAGGGTGGTGGCCACGGCACCGCCGAACTGCACCGAGACGATCGCGACGAGCACCAGACCAAAAGCCCGTCCTCGGGCTGCGGCATCCGTCGTCACAGCGCCATCCTCACACCACGGGGCTTGCCACCCCGCGCCGGCCCACGGCACCGTATGTATCTGGCCGCGGGGTCGGCCCTCTTTCCCCGTGAGGCTGTGGCGGGCAGTCCGAACCGCGGCGAGCGCGACTCGCCATGACGGGAGGCGGCAATGGTCACGACGCCAGGACCGGTGGGTCGGATCCCGGTGCTCCGGGTTCCCAGTTCGGCCATGCGACGTTTCGGCGCGGCGGTGCTCGACCCCGTCACGGCCGTGCGAGCCGGCAGCTCCGCGCAGCCACAGCCCACTGTGTATCGACCGGATCGCCTCTTCGTGCCCGGGCTGCCCGGGCTCGGCGCCGAGGGCTCCCTCGAGGCCCTGCGCGCCCTCGTGCCCGAGGGCTATCAGATCACCGCCGTGAGCAACAAGCGCGTGGTCGGCCAAGCCACCCGACTCGGTCTCCTCGAGCAGCTCGACGCCGTCGCGCATACCGCGGTGTCGATCTCTCCACCGAGCGCCCTGATCGCAGAGCCGGTGGACGTGTGGGCCATCCTTCAGCGCGCCCGCGCCGGTGAGGTTGCCCATCTGATCGACGCCGAGACGGTGGCCGGCTGGGGTCTGGTGCACGTGGTGATGGCCGCGGGATCTGCGTCAGGCGTGGGCTACACCGAGGGCGTGGGCTACACCGAGGGCGTGGGCTACACCGAGGGCGTCGGGTACACCGAGGGCGTCGGGTACACCGAGGGTGTGGGATACACCGAGGGGGTCGGCGCGATCGGCCGTCGGCCGGTTGCCTGGTGGGGGACACCGGAGCCGGGGGCGTGCTCCGGCAAGCCGCCGGTGGTGGCCATCCTCGACACCGGTATCGGCAGCCACCCGCTGCTGTCGAAGGGCGTGGACACCAACCCGAAGGTCGGGGGTGGCCCGATCGGGTTGCGCTTCGGCGCCAACGACGACCCGGAGGCCAGCGGGGTGACGATCGACCGCGTCAACGGTGGCCTCGACCGATGCGCGGGACACGGCACCTTCATCGCCGGCGTCCTGCGGCAGCGATGCCCGCACGTGTCGATCCTGTCCGCACCGGTGATGTATGGCGATGGCGCGTGCGACGAGGCCGACCTCGTGGAGGCCCTCGAAGGGCTCTACCTTCGACAGCTGGTCGCGCTGGACGACCCCTCCAGCCACGCTGCGGTCGATGTCCTCTCGCTGTCGCTGGGGTACTACCACGAGGACCCGGGGTCGGTCGCCAATGAGGCCGCGCTCGTGGCGCAACTGCGCGCCCTGACCGCGCTGGGGGTGGTCGTGGTGGCGGCGGCCGGCAACGGTGGCTCGGACGTACCGTTCTGGCCGGCTGCGATCGCCGCCGAACCGTCCGTCGGGGCACCGGTCGTCAGCGTCGGCGCCTTGAACCCGGACGGTTCCACGGTGGCCGTGTTCTCCAACACCGGCCCCTGGGTCTCGGCCTACCGCTGCGGTGTCTCGATCGTCAGCACCATGCCGGTGACCTTCAACGGCAGTCGGCGAGGTGGGGTCCGTGCTCAACCGGCATCAGGCCCGACGCGTGGAACCAGTGACCCCGACGACTTCAGCGGAGGCTTCGGCCTGTGGAGCGGCACCTCGTTCGCCGCGCCGGCGCTGGCCGCCGAGATCGCCTGCGCGCTGGCCTGCCGCGGGGATCGGTTGCCGCAGGATGACCGGGTGGCCGCTGCCGTGAAGGTCGTCGACGCCACTGCGGTGGTGGCCCGATGAGATCACCAGGTGCCACCGGCCTCGTCGACCGGGCGGCGGAAGCGTTCGCCGCGTTCCGGGACGGGGACCCATCGGGTATGTCGCAGGTCGTCGACGATGTCACTCCTCTGCTGTGGCACACCGCGCGGGGCCAGGGACTGTCCACCGAGGCGGCCGAGGAGGTCGTGCAGACCGCCTGGTTGCGGCTCGTCGAGCATGCGCAGACCGTGACCGACCCCCGGGGCGTCGTCAAATGGCTCGTCACCACGACCCGCCGAGAGGCCTGGGCGGTCTCGCGACGGTCGCGCCGGGAGATCAGCGTGGACGCTGACCAGCTCGACCGCACCGACCCTGCGACGCCGCCGTCCTGCGCTGTCGCCGAGGCAGAACAACTCGATCGGCTGTGGAGCCTGCTGGCCACCCTGCCACCGCGGTGCCAGACCCTGCTCCGGGTCATCGCCTTCTGCGAGCGACCCGACTACGCCGCCATCGCCGAGGCGCTGAACATGCCCGTCGGCAGCATCGGCCCGACCCGCGGCCGGTGCCTGGCGAAACTGCGCCATGCCCTGACCCTCGACCCCACGTGGGAGAACCTCCGATGACCAGTGACGACACCCTCGACCGCCTGTCGGCCCAGCCCCTCGACGCTGCGGACGGGCTCATCCTCGGGCGACTCCGGCGGGCCTTCGACGAGCGCGATCCGATGCCGGCCGATCTGGCCGAGCGCATGAAGTTCGTCATGACCGTCGCCGCCCTGGAAGCGGAGGTGGCTCGCATTGTCGCGACTCCTGCCGCTGCGGTCCGCTCGGCGGCCTACGAGCGGGCGACGACGGTGACCTTCGCGGCCGAGCGGATGACGGTCATGGTGACCCTGGAAGAGGGCGGGTCGGCCGGGGTGTCCGTGGCCGGCTGGGTCGCGGGGCCGGCCGTCGAGGTCGAGTTGCGCACCACGTCGGGCAGCCGGCTCGTCCGGGCGGACGCGGAGGGGCGGTTCGCCTTCGATGCGGTCGCACGGGGGGTTGTCCACTTCGTCCTGCGCGACCTAGAGCACCCCGACACCCCGCCGGTTGTCACGCCGGGTGTCGAGCTGTAGTCGATGAGCCCGCGAGACCGCGTCGAGCGGTTGCTCGCGGAGGCCATCGACGCCAACACCGCCGGGCGGCACCCCACGGCCGACCGACTGCTTCGCCGGGCCCTGGCGGTGATCGCGACCTGGCCGGCGGAGGACCGCGACCCCATGCGCGCCCGCCTGCTCGTCACCGCGGCCCTGCCGGCCCTGGAGCTCAAGGGTCGAGTGGAGGCCCTCGACACCCTCGTGGAGGCCCGGCGGCTGGCCTTGGCGAGCCACCGTCCCGACCTGCTGGGGTTGAGTCACATCCAGGAGGGGAACGTCCATGCCCGCTGCGCGGACTGGAAGGCAGCGGTCGACGCCTCGGGCCAGGCCCTGCGCTACGCCGACCGGCTCTCGCCACAGGGGCGGTATGCCGCACACCTGAATCGCGGGCTCGCCTATCTGTCGCTGCTCCGGTTCGGGGCGGCCCGCGGCGACCTCGAGGAGGCGCTTCGCCTGGCCGGCGCGGAGGGACGAGTCGACCGCGAGTTCAAGGCCCTGCACAACCTCGGCTGCCTGGCCTACGCCGAAGGCGACCTGCCACGGGCATTGCAGCTCATGGATCACGCAGATTCGTTGCCCGCCGACGTGTCCCGGGCGAGGGCGCGGCTCGACCACGCGCAGGTCTTCATCGAGGCCGGTCTGGTCGACCGCGCGAGAGCACTGCTCGAGGATGCCTTCGCGGCAGCCCGGGCCGAGCGCCTGCAGATCGAGGCGGGGGAGATCAGCCTGGGCCTCGGGCGATGTGCCCTGCTGGACGGTGACCTTCGCGCGGCGCGGCGGCATACCGGTGCCGCGATTCGCGCCTATCAGTCCCGCGCGACCGAGGAACGGCGAGCCACCGCAGAGCTGCTGCGAGCCCAGATCGACGTGACCATGGAGCGCATCCATCCCGCGGTCGACCGTGCGACCGGTCGGTGGCTCGACCACCCGGACCCGTCGCGACCGGAGACCCGGTGGGCAGCGGCCGTGGCCGCCGAGGCCGCCCTCGTGGTGGGGGATCTCGCCACGGCGGACCGCCTTGCGGCGCAGTTGCGCCTGGGTCGGCCGTCGTCGCTGTCGGCCGACCTCCACGAACATCTCGTGCGCGCTCGGCTGGCGTTGGCCCATGATGATCTGCGTGGGGCGAAGGCGACCCTGCGTCGCTCCTCGGTCGCCCTGGCCCGGCGTCAGGGAGTCATCCAGGACCTGGATCTTCGAGCCGGTATGGCGATGCACGGGGGTCGGCTCCGCGATCTGGACCTGCACCTGGCTCGTGCCACCGGGTCGCCGCTGGCTCTGCTGGACGCCGTCGAACGGTGGCGAGCAACCTCACATCGACTCAGCCAGGTCTTCCCACCGCCCGACCCCGCCACGGCGGCCCTGGTCGCACAGGTGCGCCAGCTCCGGTCGCCGGTCCTGGCCGGGCCCGGGCCCGGCGGACGGGACCTGGAGGCGGTCCGGCTCGAGCGCGACGTGGCGCGCCGGATGCGGGCGCTGCCGTCTGCGGACGATCCCGGCATGGTGCGGCCGCGATCGGCGCGGATCCTGTCCGGTCTGGCGCAGGAGCGCGGCGGCGTCGTCGTCTCCTTCGCCGTCGTCGACGGCCGCCTCCTGCGGATCTGCCTCGGCCACCCCCGGGCGTCGGTGACGGACCTGGGTGAGGTCCGCCAGATCCGCCAGGCAGCAGTACGGCTCGTCCGGGACGCTCGGGCCGAACCACTCGTCGCCCCTGGCTCGCCCGTGGCCCCGGTGCTGCGTCGGGCCATGGCCGCGTCCGCAGCCCGGCTCGATGACGTGCTGTTCGGATCGGACGCCGAGGTCGGACCGGGCCGGGTCGTGATCAGTCCACCGCGGGAGTTGACCTCGGTGCCGTGGAACATGCTGCCGAGCCTGATCGGCCGGCCCGTCACCGTCGTCCCGTCCCTGTCCCGATGGGCCGCGTTCTCGACCGCGATGCCGGTCGGTCGGCCGACGGTGGCGATACTCTCCGGTCCCGGCCTGGCCCGAGCGGCGGACGAGGTGGGGGAGCTCCGACGGATCTGGCGATCGGCCGGTGCGCCACGCCCGGCCTCCGGTATCGGCGACGAAGGCACGACCGAGACCGTCCTGGATGCCCTCGCCGGTGGCGACATCGTCCACCTGGCCGCGCACGGCCTCCATGACGAGTCCAGCCCGCTGTTCTCCTCGCTCCTGCTTCACGACGGGCCGCTGGTGGCGCACCAACTCCGGGGGCCGCTGCGGGCCGCTCACGTCGTCCTGGCCGCGTGCGACGTAGGTCAGGCCCGGGTGCGGCCCGGCGACGAGCCGCTCGGGCTGACCGCTGCCCTCCTTGCTCGGGGCGTGCGCAGCGTCGTGGCCTCGGTTGCCCCGATGCGCGATGACGATGCCCGTGCCGCCATGACGCGCTACCACGCGGCGCTGGCCCGCGGTGCCGACGCCGCGTCGGCGTTGGCTGCCGCGCTCGTCGAGGTGCCGGGGGCCCGCAGTCTTACCCTGTTCGGCGCGGACTGGTCGGCGACACCCGCCCTGCACCGCTGAGCGTGTCGCGACGGGAGGCCCCGAGCGCTTCCTCGCAGATCCCTCGGCCGCTCTCCGGAGCGTGGATCATCACCCCTGGCTCGACGACGATCCCCACATGATGGGCCCGCGCCGTGCCTGGCTGGGCGAAGAAGTAGAGGTCGCCGGGCGCCTCGTCGCCGAGATCGATCGGCACGACCGAGTCCTGCTGGTCGTCGGCGTCCCGAGGGACCACCACCCCGAGCTCGCGCCACACGAGATGGACCAGCCCCGAGCAGTCGAGTCCGGCCGGTGACATGCCACCCCAGAGGTACGGCAGACCGAGGTGTCGGCGGGCCAGGACCAAGGCCGGGTGAACGGTGGATTCGCGGGCCGAGGCGCCCGCATCGCTCTCTCCGGGACCGGAGGCGAGGTCCTCGGTGGGGCGACCTTCGTTGGCACCGCGGGGGGCGGCCAGGTGTGCGGTCGGCAGCCAGCCGCGGTAGCCCCGAGGGTCGGTGCTGCTGGGCTGCCACGGGCAGACGACCTCCGACCAGGCATTACCCCTCGCCCCGAGGACGTGCACCGGTTCGCCGGCGACGAGCTGGGTGTGGACCCGGCCGTGCAACCCCAGCCGCCCGTCACCGTCAGTACCCCGAGGGTCGTCGGCGTGCGCGTCCAGTGCGGCCAGCCATCTGGTCACGTCCGGCCGGGCCGCGACGAGCGGAGCATCGACCGGACGCGGCGCGTCGGGGCTCGTCCAGAGGGTCGTCACGGGGACATCGACACGCAGGGTCAGCACACCCGACATACTCACATGTCGTGGACTACACGCCGCACAGGTTGCCCGAGGAGCCGTTCGAGCGGCTGCTGGCCGCGGCCCCCGGCACCTGGCAGGTCTGTGTGCTCGGGGATTCCGGCCAGTCCTGGCATCGCGCGGCGGACCGCGTGGTGCCGGCCGCGAGCATGATCAAGGTGCCGATCCTCTTCGCCGCGCTCGACGCGGTGTCCGTCGGGCGCCACCATCTCGAGGCGCCCTGCCGGCTCGACGGGCCTCGCGTCGGCGGCGCAGGCGCCTTGGCCCTGGTGCCTTCGGTGCGCGAACTCACGCTGCGCGAGGTGCTCGTGCTCATGATCGCCCAGAGCGACAACGACGCCACCAACGCCGTGGTCGACCTGCTGGGGCCCGGGCCGATCAACGACTACCTCCGCGCCGGGCTGGGCGCCAGGCACACCGTGCTGCGGCGCCGGATGATGGACACTGCCGCGCGGACCGCGGGTCAGGAGAACACCACGACGGCGGCAGAGCTCGCCTCGATGCTGCACGCCCTGCGCCGAGGGGACCTGTTCTCGCCGCAGCTGACCGCGGTCGCCCTCGACATCCTCGGCGCCCAACAGTTTCGCGAGGGGCTGCCGGCCTTCCTCCTGCCGGACGTCAGCAGCGCGAGCAAGACCGGCGAACTACCGGGGATCCGGCACGACGGCGCGATCCTGGCGCGCGGCGACCGGTGGTTCGTCACCGTGGCGCTGGTGACCGGCCTGCTGGACGGTGACCGTGACCGCGGCACGGCCGCGCTGCCGTACCTGGCCGGGCTCGGCGAATATGTCGCGGGCCTCCTCGGTGGCCCGCAGCGGTAGGACGTTCAGGCGCGACCCAGATGCCGGAGCACCTTGATGGCGCCGGTCATGACGTCGGCATACATCTGGTCGGACAGCCCCCAATGCGGGCCGAACCGCAGGAGGTACTGCGTCGCCACCGACTGGACCTCCGTGTAGCGGTGGATACCTTCGGCGCCTTGCCGTCGACCCATCCCGGAGCTGCGCATCCCGCCCATGGGCGCATCGATGCTGGCGAAGGACGCGCCGAAGGCCTCGTTGACGTTGACCGTGCCGCACTTGATCCGGTTGGCAATCGAGCGGGCGCGCCGCCCGTCCCGGCTGTAGACCGCTGCGTTGAGGCCGTAGTCACCGGCGTTGGCCAACTCGACCGCCTCGTCCTCGGTGCGGAACGGGTAGACGGAGATGACCGGCCCGAACGTCTCGTCACCGTGGCACACCATCTGCGAGGTGACATCCGCCAGGATGGTCGGCTCGAAGAAGTAGGGGCCCAGGTCCGGGCGGGGTCTGCCGCCGGCGAGCACCGTCGCTCCATGCTTGACCGCGTCCTTGACGTGCTCATCGACCGTTGCCAGCTGTTCGGCGGAGATGAGCGAGCCCATGTCGATGCCCCACTCGTGGCTGGCACCGAGCACCATGGCCTTGGTGCGCTCGACGAACTTGGCGACGAACGCGTCGTAGACCGACTCGTCGCAGTAGAGCCGCTCGGTCGACACGCACAGCTGCCCGCCGTTGGAGAAGGCGGCCCGCACCGCGCCCTCTGCGGCGCGGTCCAGGTCGGCGTCGGCGAGGATGAGGATGGGGTTCTTACCGCCCAGCTCGAGGGAACAGCCGATGAGGCGCTCCGCGCATTGTGCGGCGATGACCTTGCCGGTCGACGTCGAGCCGGTGAAACACACGTAGTCGGCGTTCTGGATCATCGGTGTGCCGAGCACCCGGCCCGCACCGGTCACCATCTGCCACAGCCCCCGGGGGAAGCCGGCCTCCTCGACGAGCTGAAGGCCGAGGAGCGCGGACAGCGGCGTGTGGTGGTCCGGCTTGGACACCACGCCGTTGCCCGCAGCGAGGGCCGCGATGCCGTCGACCAGGGCCATCGTGAAGGGGTAGTTCCACGGCGAGATGACCGCCACGACACCCTTGGGGATCCGGTGCTCCTCGATCTGGGTGAGGAACGGGACCACCCCGGAGCGACGTTTGGGCTCCAGGTGCTTCTTGAGGGTACGTGCGTAGTAGCGCGCGGTCAGGGCGACGTGCAGCGGCTCGTCGAAGGCGTGGATGCGGGCCTTGCCGGACTCCCAGCAGATGAGGTCCATGATCTCGTCGCGCCGCTCCAGGATGAGATCGTGCAGGCGCAGCAGGGCGGCCGAGCGCTCCTCGTAGGACGACTTCGCCCACCGGGCCGCGACCTTTCGGGAGGTGGCGAAAGCGGTGAGGACGTCCTCCGGGGTCGACGTGGGGACGCTGCCCAGCGGCTGCCCGGTCGCGGGCGCATGGATCGTGGTCGTCGCGCCCGATGTGGCGACGAGACGGTTCGTCAGGGCTCGGACCATGCTCTGGTCGAGCGCATACGTGGCGGTGAGGTCATGCTCGGGGTCGAGCGGGCCGAGGGGCTTGGGGTTCGCCCCCGTCTTCTTCGACTGGCGCGTCGTCATACAGCGCAGGGTAGGCACGACCGGGGGCCTTGGACATGGCCCTAGGCCCCACGTGACCACGGTCACGTCGTTGGTGGGGCCTTCCGACCGTGGTGCGGTGAGGCGGTCGCACTGCACACTCTGTGGCGATACCGACCACAGCACGCCGGGCGTCGGTCTCGACACCCGGCACAGGTACACAGGGAGGCGCCAATGGGCACCCCGATCGCCGCGTCGGACCTGACGTGGCTGCTCATGGACCGTTCGAACAACCTCATGCACGTCCACGGGCTGCTCGTCCTCGACGAACTGCCCGACTGGGACCGGCTGACCGGCGCGGTGTTCGACCGGATCGTCACGAAGTACCGCGTCCTGAGCCAGATCCCCGTGCAACGCCAGGGGGAGTGGTTCTGGGAGGACGACGTCGACTTCGCCATGAACCGCCACATCCGGCGGGTGGTTCTCGACGAGTTCACCAATGACACGCTGCGCGAGTACATCTCGAGCCAGTTCTCGGTGCCCTTCGACCGCAAGCGACCGCTGTGGGAGATGCACCTCATCTCCGGACCGAGCGACGAGGGTCCTGGAGCGGCCCTGACGAAGTTCCACCACGGCCTCGGCGACGGCATCCGGCTGGTCCAGCTCCTGCTCGGGATGTGCGACCCCACCGATGGCGCGGCCCCGGCCACCGTGGGCCTGCCCAGCGCCGGTGGACACCGCAGCCCGCTGGGCACGGTCCTGCATGTCGCCGAGCACTCGGTCAAGGACACCGTCGACTATGTCCAACGCGCCGGCGCCGCCGCCCTCGAGGCCAGCCGGTCGTTGCGGGCGACGATGAACCCCCTCGACCTGCAGCACCACTTCGAGACCGCGCTCGACCTCGTGCAACACCCGGTGAAGCTCATCGACGCCGTGACGTCGTTCGCCTCCGACGACAACGCGTGGTCGAACTCGTGGCGTGAGATCACCCGGATGGTGTTCTCCGAGCGGGCCGATTCGGGGGCGTGGGCCGGGCACCCCAGCGGGACCAAGGCCGTCTCGTGGATCGCCGGTCTCAGCCTTCCGGAGGTGAAGAAGGCGGCGAAGGCATACCGGGGCACGGTCAACGACGTGCTCCTGTCGGCGGTGTCGCTGGCGCTCACCGAGTACCTGCGCGACCAGGGGGTCGAGGAGATCCACGACCTGGCCTGGCTCATGCCGGTTTCGCTGCAGCCATTCGACGGCAAGCTGCCCTCCAGCCTGGGCAACCACTTCGCTGTGGTCCTGCTCTCCATGCCATTGGGTATCGACAACCCCAAGGCGCTCATCGAGGAGACCCACCACCGCACGAGCCGGCTCAAGCACAGCGCCGAGCCGGCCCTCGCCTTCGGTGTGCAACAGGTCATTGCCGAGGCACCGAGCGCAGTGGCTCGCCGGCTGACCGACTTCTTCTCGGACAAGACGATCGGCCAGCTGACCAACGTGCCCGGGCCGGCCAGCGCGCTGACCCTCGTCGGCGCCCCGGTGCGCACCGTGCTCGGGTGGGTGCCGACCTCGGGAGATCAGCCGCTCGGAGTCTGCCTCTTCACGTATGACGGCACCGTCAGCGTCGGGGTCTCGGTCGACACCCGCATGATCCCCGATCCGGCGCGGATCACCGACCTCATCGAGCACCACGTCCACGGCATCATCGAGGGCGCCGCGGCTCTGCCGCGACGCGCGGCGAAGAAGCCGGCTCCTCCCACCGACACCTCCAGCGCCGAAACCGGGGTCTGACCATGGCACGCACCCGACGACTCCTCGTCGTCAACATCACCTTGCAGGGCAACGACTGGGACTATGACGAGAAGGTCAGCTTCGCCGGCCACGACTTCCGGCTCGTCCGGCGCGGCACCGGCGGCGACCTGGCCGCGGCCGAGGACCTGGTGTGGAAGTGGTCGCTCAAGGCCGACGCGATCGCGGTGACCGGCATTCGCGAGGCGTATGCCGCGGGCGTGTTCGACGGCGATGTGCACGACATCACCAAGGTCCTGCGGACGACCCGCCGGGTCCCCGTGCAGGACGGGGCGATGCTCGCCGATGTCCTTCAGGAATGGGCGATCCGCAAGGTCCAGGCCCAGATGCCCGGGTATTTCGCCAACGCCCGCACCGTCATCCTCGGCGGCAGCAACCACGACCGCACCACCAAGGTCCTGCGCGAATACACCGAGAACCTCGAGTTCCTCGACGCCATGCGCCGCACCGAGGTGCCGCTGGCCTTTGCGACCAACCGGGTGCTGGCCGGCGCCGCCAAGCTGGGCATGCTCTCCTGGCGGCTGACCCCCGACATCGTCAAGGACCGGGCCGAGGCGCCCGCTCAGTGGGTCAGTGAGCAACTGGCGCAGCGGGCGGCGCGGGACGCCGACGTCATCGTCGGCACCTACAGCGAGCTGATGAGCTTCGGCCTGGAGGAATTGGCCGGCAAGACCGTGATCACCAATGCCATCTCGGACGGTCGACTCGCCGAGCTCGGGTCCCGAGGTGTCGACCTCGTGCTGGACGCCACTCCCCGGCCCTTCCCCTTCATGGTCGTCACGGCGATGCTCGAGGCGATGGCGGCTGCGATGAAGGGGCGGGGTGCGGCCCTGGTCACGGACGACCTCGTGGAGCTCATCGAGTCGACCGGGCTGGAGCCACGGTTGCTGCGCCCCAACGGCGACAAGCGCAAGAGCCGGTTCGCCTTCGTCATCCACCCGCTCTCGCAGCAGTACTTCAAGAACGTCGAGGCGCTGGGCACGCTGACCAGCCTCCCGGGGATGGGGCGGGCCATGGAGAAGGCCATCGCCTACATGCCACCGTTCATCTACAGCCATGTGACCGGGATCGAATCGCCCACCGGGGCCACGGCCGAAGGATGGCTCATCTCGGTTGGTGGGACGCCGCGGGAGATGCTCGCGCACAGTCCCGAGTTCACCTACTCTCGGCTGCTCGACGCCGCCGAGCTCGGGCGGAAGCTCGGTGCGCAGATCATGGGCCTGGGTGCCTTCACCAAGGTGGTCGGCGACGCCGGCATCACGGTCGCCAAGCAGGCCAAGCTGCCCGTCACGACGGGCAACAGCTACAGCGCCTCGGGAGCGCTGTGGGCCGCCCACGCGGCGCTGAAGAAGCTGGGGATCGCCGATGTCGACGACGACGGTGTCATCCACGGCAAGGCCATGGTGGTCGGCGCCTCCGGGGCGATCGGCTCGGTCTGCGCGCGCTTGCTCGCCCAGGTAACCGACGAGCTGTGGCTCGTCTCGCCCGAGACGGCCAAGCTGCTCGCCATCAAGAAGGAGATCGAGGCCGAGAACGCCCGGGCGACGTTGCACGTCGCGACCAACCCGACCAACGCGCTCCCCGAGATGGACCTCATCGTCACGGCGACATCGGCTGCGGGTAACAAGGTGCTCGACATCATGAAGGTCAAGCCGGGCTGTGTCATCACCGACGTCGCCCGCCCGCTGGACATGTCGGCCGAGGACGTGGCCAAGCGTCCCGACGTGCTCGTCATCGAATCCGGCGAGATCGAGCTGCCCGGCGACGTGCACATGCGTGACATCGGCCTGCCCAAGGGCGTGGCGTATGCCTGCCTGGCGGAGACGGTCGTGCTGGCCCTGGAGGGGCGATACGAGACCTTCACCGTGGGCCGCAACATCGAATGGCCGAAGGTCAAGGAGATCTACCGTCTCGGGCTCAAGCACGGGATGAAGCTCGCGACGATCTCCGGGGTGCGCGGCGTCTACACCGACGAGGACTTCGCCCGAGTCCGCGATGCGGCGGTGGCTGCCCGGGCCGCGGCCGAAGAGAGCTCGAAGCCGGGCGACGACACCGCGGCCGCCATACCGGCCGATGAGTTCGACGAGCCCTGCCCGGCGTGCGGGGCGCCGGCCGGGCAACGGTGCGTCACGCGCACCGGACGACCCGCCCGCACCCACGCGGGAAGGAACGCGACGCAGCACACGTCCGCCTGAGGCCGTGACGAGGGTCCGATCCTGCCAGGATGGGATGAGGACCGAGATGGAGGAGCAACCGTGAAGTCGGTAGCCGGGAAGAACGTCCTCGTGACGGGCGCAGCGATGGGCATGGGGCGGCTGTTCGCCGAGCGCGCCGTCGCCGAGCACGCCCGCTCGGTGGTCCTGTGGGACGTCAACGAGAAGGCGCTCAACGACACCCTGTCGTCGATGACGACCGGCACCAGCGTGGTCAGCGGCTACGTGCTCGACCTCGGCGACCAGGAGCAGGTCGAGGTGACCGCCAAGGCGGTCCTGGCGGACCTCGGCGAGATCAACGTGGTCATCAACAACGCCGGGATCGTGCGCGGCAACAAGTACTTCTGGGAGACCGACCCGATCCGCGACACCAAGCTGACCGTCGACGTCAACACCCTGGCGCCGATGTATGTCGCGCGCGAGTTCATGCCGGCCATGATCGCCAGCCCGCAGGAATGCCGGCTGGTCAACCTCGCCTCGGCCGCCGGGCTGACCCCCAACCCCCGGATGGCCGCCTACGCGGCATCGAAGTGGGCCGTCATCGGGTGGTCCGACTCGGTGCGCCTCGAGCTCAAGCAGGCCGGGATCGACCACGTCAAGGTGACCACGGTGTGCCCCTACTACATCAACACGGGGATGTTCGAGGGCGCCAAGTCCGCACCCTTGCTCCCGATCCTCGAACCGAGCGACGTCGTCGAGGAGACCTGGCAGACGATGCTCGCGGGTGGGTCCTTCGTCATCATGCCGAAGACCGTGGTGCTCAGCGAGGTGCTCAAGGGTCTGGTCCCCATCGGCGTGCGGGATTTCATCGCCGACAACATCATCGGCGTCTACCACACGATGGAGGACTTCACCGGCCGAACCGGGCAGCAGAACTGACCGGCTGAGGGAGATCGACCGTGCCCGACCGATACACGATCGTCAAGGCGTCCTACGGCGCCGACATCCTCGCCGTCGAGGTGCCCGCGCCGCGCCCGCCCAAGCGGGGGACTCCGACCATCCTGCTGGCTCACGGGTGGTGCTTGGAACACACCAGCTGGCACCGGGTCGTCGACGAGTTGCACGACCGCCGCGACCTGCGCATCGTCATGTACGACCAGCGTGGTCACGGCAAGTCGACGATGGGGGAGATCGACGAACCGAGCGTACGGATCCTCGGCGACGACCTGTTCCAGGTCATCCACGCCATGTGCGCTGACGGCCCGCTCGTGCTCGCCGGCCACTCCATGGGTGGCATGTCGATCATGGCGTATGCCGGTCTGCACTACGACGACTTCACCGCGCGAGTTCGCGGCACCGTGCTGGCTTCGACGGCCGCCTCGATCGAGGGGCGCCATCCGGTGCCGGCCGAGCGACTCATCATGGCGCTGGCGTCGCGCGCGCCGGGAATCCCGCCGCGGCTCCTGGTCCCCCGACTGGTCCAGGGACGCCTCATCTTCGGGGCCGGCGCCGCTGGCGAGGATGTGCGTCATGCCGTGCATCAGATCCAGAACACCAAGATGCCGACGATCGGCCGGTTCTTCTACGCCATCTCCAAGCACGACGAGATCGATGCCCTCGGGCACTTCGTCGACGTGCCCACCCACGTCATCGCCGGTGACGACGACCGGCTCATCCCCGTGGCCCACGCGAAGGCGCTGCTCGAACGGATCCCGCACGCGACGATGACCGAACTGCACGGCATCGGGCACATGACGACTTACGAGGCGCCCGCGGTGATCGCCCAGGCGATCATCAACCTCATCGATCTTCGGCCTGCCAAGCGGCAGGGTGCGTGACGCCGGACCGTCGGCTCACCACCCGCGCTCGCGCCATTCCCCCAGGTGAGGGCGTTCCAGCCCCAGCACGGTGTCCCGCCCGTGCCCCGGGTAGATCCACGTGTCGTCCGGGTAGACGTCGAAGACGCGGGACACGACGTCGGCATACAGCGCGTCGAAGGACTGGCCCGGGTTGGTCGTGTTGCCCACACCACCAGGGAACAGTGAGTCTCCGGTGAACAGGTGGGTGCGCCCCTCCGGTTCCCGGTAGGCCAGGGCGATCGCGCCGGCGGTGTGGCCCCGCAGGGCCACGATGTCGAGGTGGACGGCACCGAAGCCCAGCCGGTCGCCGTGGACCAGCCGCAGGTCCGGCGGCACCGGCACGGCGTCAGCGTCGTCAGCTCCGACGGCGCTCGACGCGCCGGTGGCCTGCAGCACGCCGGCGAGGGCCCGAGTGTGATCCCAGTGCCGGTGCGTCGTCACGACCCAGTCGAGGCGGCCGGTGCCTTCAGCGACGAGACCACCGAGCCGCTCGGCGTCGTCGGCGGCGTCGATGAGCAGCTGGGCACCGGTCGCGGTGCAGGTGAGCAGGTAGACGCAGTTGTTCATCGCCGAGACGGTCACCTTGCGGATCGTCAGGCCGTCGGCGTAGCGCACCGACGTCGGGTCGCCTGGCTGCACGTCGTCGGCATAGCGCGGATCGGGGTAGCCGTTCGTGGTGCCCATGGGTCTCCGTCCGGGTCGAGGTGCTGGGTTCGTGCTGGGGTCGTGCTGGTGGCGGGAGGCCGCGGTCAGCGGGGATCGCGGGCCCGCGCGAGGCGCAACAGGGCCCGGGCCCGGCCGGCATGGTCGGCCGCGGCCGCCAGCTCGATCTCCTGGCCCAGAAGCCGGTCGAGTAGGGCGTCGTCGAGATCCGCGAAACCGAAGCCCGCGTCGAGGTCCACGTGGTGATAGACCACCTCGACGAGGCGGCGCCGGGCCAGCGAGCCGGCCGTGAACGTCATCCCACCGGGCACCCGCTCCACCCGCACCTCGGCGTGCTGCGGTCCCAGCCGCGCCAACTGCAACGCCAGCGCGGCGGCGCTCTCCGCCAGGAGTCGGGTCAACTCGCTCTGCGGGATCATCGCCCTGGTTTCGATGTCGGCATCGCGTTCGGCCGCACCGGCATACATCGTCTCGCCGGACCCATCGACGGCCGCCCGCACGAGGCGCATGAGACCCTCGGCGTTGAGGCTGAGATGGGCCAGGACGTGGGCCCGGGTCCACCCGACGCACAGGCTGTCACTGGCGCAGTCGGTCAGGGTGTGCGCGGTAGCCAGGAGCTGGTCGGTCTGGGCCGCGAGGATGCCGAGCAGGGGCTCGCTCGCGTCGGCGGGGGAGGTCGGCGACATACCGGCACGGTACCGCCGCCACCTGGGCCTGGGCAGGGGGCGACGCTGTCGGTGCGGGCACCTAGGCTGTCCACCGTGCCAGGTCTGCCCCATGCTCACCGCCCGACCCATGACACCTTGTTGGTCCGTGGCGCCCGCGAGCACAACCTCAAGAACATCTCGGTCGAGCTCCCGCGCGACAGCCTGGTCGTCTTCACCGGGCTGTCCGGTTCGGGCAAGTCCTCACTGGCCTTCGACACGATTTTCGCCGAGGGGCAACGGCGCTATGTCGAGTCGTTGTCGGCCTACGCTCGCCAGTTCCTCGGGCAGATGGACAAGCCCGACGTCGACTTCATCGAGGGTCTCTCGCCGGCGGTCTCGATCGACCAGAAGTCGACCAACCGCAACCCGCGCTCGACAGTGGGCACGATCACCGAGGTCTACGACTACCTGCGGTTGCTCTTCGCCCGGGCCGGACGCCCGCATTGCCCCACGTGCGGCGAGCCGATCACCCGGCAGAGTCCCCAGCAGATCGTCGACCGCCTCCTCGAGCTGCCCGAGCGCACCCGCTTCCAGATCCTCGCGCCGGTGGTCCGGGCGAGGAAGGGCGAGTATGTCGACCTGTTCGCCGAGTTGCAGACCAAGGGCTTCGCCCGGGCTCGGGTCGACGGTGAGGTGCTGGCGCTGGCCGACGTGCCCAAGCTGGAGAAGCAGATCAAGCACACCATCGAGGTGGTCGTCGACCGGTTGGTTGCCAAGGGTGCGGACCCCGGCGCGAAACGGCGCCTGACCGACTCGGTGGAGACGGCGTTGGCGTTGACCGGGGGCACGCTCGTGGTGGACTTCGTCGACCTCGACGCCGACGATGCCGATCGCGAGCGGCGCTTCTCCGAGCGGATGGCCTGCCCGAACGACCACCCACTGACCATGGACGAGATCGAGCCGCGCTCGTTCTCGTTCAACTCGCCGTTCGGAGCGTGCCCCGCATGCCACGGGCTCGGCACCGAGCTCGAGGTCGATGCCGAGCTCGTCGTGCCCAACGAGGACCTCAGCCTCGCGCAGGGAGCGGTGGCTCCGTGGGCGCAGGGCTCGGGGATGCAGGACTACTTCCAGAGGGTCCTGGGCGGGCTGGCCACCGACCTGAAGTTCTCCCTGGACACGCCCTGGCGGGCGCTGCCCGAGCGCGCCAAGGAGGCCATCCTCTTCGGGCAGAACTACAAGGTCCACGTCAGTTACCGGAACCGCTACGGCCGGGAGCGCTCCTACACAACCGGGTTCGAGGGGGCGGTGCCGTTCATCAAGCGGCGCCATTCGGAGACCGACTCGGACTGGAGCCGGGAGCGCTACGAGGGGTTCATGCGTGAAGTGCCGTGCCCCGCATGCGGTGGCGCACGCCTGAAGCCGGAGTCGCTGTCGGTCCACATCGGGGGTCGCAGCATCGCCGCGGTGTGCGCGCTGCCGATCACCGAGTGCGCCGCCTTCCTGGGCAATCTCGAGCTCACCGAGCGCGAGCGGCAGATTGCCGAGCGGGTGCTCAAGGAGGTCCAGGCGCGGTTGGGCTTCCTCCTCGATGTCGGGCTCGACTACCTCTCGCTGGACCGCGCCGCCGGCACGCTGTCCGGTGGTGAGGCCCAGCGGATCCGGCTGGCCACCCAGATCGGTTCGGGGCTCGTCGGTGTCCTCTACGTGCTCGACGAGCCGAGCATCGGTTTGCACCAACGGGACAACCACCGGCTCATCTCGACGTTGACGCGCCTGCGCGATCTGGGCAACACCCTCATCGTCGTGGAGCACGACGAGGACACCATCGCCACCGCCGACTGGGTGGTCGACATCGGCCCGGGCGCAGGGGAGCACGGGGGAGAGGTGGTCCATTGCGGTCCGGTGGCCGGGTTGCTCGCCCACCCCACCTCGGTCACCGGGAAGTACCTCTCTGGTCGACTGTCGATCCCCACGCCGGCGGTCCGTCGGCCCCAGGACGGCCGGGTCGTCACCGTCGTCGGGGCGCGTGAACACAACCTCGCCGATGTCGACGTGTCCTTCCCGCTGAGCAACCTCGTCGCGGTCACCGGGGTCTCCGGGTCGGGCAAGTCGACGCTGGTCAATGACATCCTCTACACCGTCCTGGCCAACCGGCTCAACGGGGCTCGCCAGGTGCCCGGTCGGCACAAGAGCGTGACGGGTCTGGAACACCTCGACAAGGTGGTCCACGTCGACCAGAGCCCGATCGGGCGCACTCCCCGGAGCAACCCGGCCACCTACACCGGCGTGTTCGACCACATGCGCAAACTGTTCGCCCAGACCACCGAGGCGAAGATGCGCGGCTATCAGCCCGGCCGGTTCTCCTTCAACGTCAAGGTGGGCCGCTGCGATGCGTGCTCCGGCGACGGCACGATCAAGATCGAGATGAACTTCCTCCCCGACGTCTATGTTCCGTGCGAGGTCTGTCACGGCGCCCGCTACAACCGCGAGACCCTCGAGGTCCACTTCAAAGGCAAGACGATCGCCGACGTCCTGGACATGCCCATCGAGGAAGCCGCCGAGTTCTTCGCCGCCGTGCCGGCGATCGCCAGGCACCTGACGACGCTGGTGCAGGTCGGTCTGGGATACGTGCGGCTCGGGCAGCCCGCGCCCACCCTCTCCGGCGGGGAGGCCCAGCGGGTCAAACTGGCCAGCGAACTGCAGAAGCGGTCGACCGGGCGCACCATCTACGTCCTCGACGAGCCCACGACCGGTCTGCACTTCGAGGACATCCGCAAGCTGCTCGGCGTGCTGCAGGGTCTGGTCGACAAGGGCAACACCGTCATCGTCATCGAGCACAACCTGGACGTCATCAAGAACGCCGACTGGGTCATCGACCTGGGCCCCGAGGGTGGCAGCGGCGGCGGCACGGTGGTGGCGCAGGGCACGCCCGAGGCGGTGGCCGCCATACCGCAGAGTCACACCGGCCAGTTCCTGCAGCGCATCGTCACACCCCAGCCGGCGGCGCCAGTGTCCGTTGGTCGACGTCGCACTAAGACCAAGGTCGCATTGCCGTCGGGCAGCCGGGGCTGAATCGTAGGGCCTAGCCACTATCGGCCGGCCGCTTCCACCGAGAGGAACGGGAATGACGCAGCCCAGCATGTCGACGCACCGCACTACCTCGACGCAGCACAGCGTCCCTATCCAGCCTGCCGGCTCGCTGCCGCCCAGCCGCCGCGATGTGCTCCAGGGGGCAACCGTCGCCGGTCTGGGCCTGGCCGGCATCGGCTCCGTCGCGGGCTGCTCCAGCTCCGGGTCGGCCGGTGCCACGGTGCCCAAGGCCGACGTCCCGGTCGGCGGGGGGAAGATCCTGGCCGACTCCTCGACCGTGGTCACCCAGCCCACCGAGGGGGTGTTCAAGGCGTTCACCTCGGTCTGCCCACACCAGAAGTGCGCGGTCGCCAAGGTCGAGTCCGGATCCATCCTGTGCACCTGCCACGGATCGGCCTTCGACGCCACGACCGGAGCGGTGACCCAAGGGCCGGCGACCCAGGGACTCGACGCCAAGACCGTCACCGTGAATGGCGACTCGCTGACCATCAGCTGACCTCACATGCCGCGTCCACCGCAGCCCGAGTCCTGGGCCGATGCCGTCGGCTCCCAGGGCCTGGTCGTGGCGCAGTCCTGGGCCGATCTGCGGCCGGGTGACCTCACCGATGTCGAGCTCGACGGCTGCACCATCACGGGGTCTCAGCTGGGCGGCAGCGTGCTCACTCGCGTCACGATGCGCGAGTGCGTCGTCGAGTCGTGCGACCTGAGCTCACTGCGTCTGGTCGACGTGCGGATCGTCGACACCCGATTCGTGCGGTGCAAGGCGCTCGGCGTGGCCTGGTCCGGCGTCACCGGGTCCGCGGTCTCCTCACGCCCGTTCGACATGCAGCGGTGCCGGCTCGACTACGGTTCGTTCGCCGGGGCCCAGCTGGGTGGGTCCCGGTTCACCGAGTGCTCACTCGTGGAGGCTGACTTCTCCGGTGCCGACCTGCGGGGCGTGGACCTCAGCGGTGCCAACCTGACCGGTGCCCGGTTCACCGATGCCGACCTTCGAGGCGCTGTGCTCGTCGGGGCAGTCGGCGCCGTGATCGACCCGTTGAGCACCCGGCTGACGGGAGCTCGGCTCTCCGTCGACGGTGCCTTCGGGGTGCTCGCGGCCCTCGGGATCGAGGTTGTCGCCGGGGACGCCTAGGGTGTGCGTGTGGCCGACCCCGCCAAATACCGACCGGCCCCCGGGTCGATCCCCACCGAGCCCGGGGTCTATCGCTTTCGCGACCCGCACGGCCGGGTCATCTATGTCGGGAAGGCCAAGTCGCTGCGACAGCGGCTGTCGTCCTACTTCCAGGACGTCTCCGGGCTGCACCCGCGCACGGCGACGATGGTCCGCACCGCGGCCAGCGTCGAATGGACCGTGGTGGCCACCGAGGTCGAGGCGCTCCAGCTGGAATACTCGTGGATCAAGGAGTTCGACCCCCGGTTCAACGTCAAGTACCGCGACGACAAGTCCTACCCGTTCTTGGCGGTGACGCTGGGTGAGGAGTTCCCCCGGGCGCAGGTCCTGCGCGGCGCAAAGCGGAAGGGCACCCGCTACTTCGGGCCCTACTCGCATGCCTGGGCCATCAGGGAGACCCTTGACCTGCTCCTGCGGGTCTTTCCGATGCGCACGTGCAGCACCGGGGTGTTCCGTCGCGCGGCGGCGAGCGGCCGTCCCTGCCTGCTCGGCTACATCGACAAGTGCTCGGCCCCCTGTGTGGGCCGCGTCGACGCCGCCGAGCACCGGGCCATCGCCCTCGACTTCTGCACCTTCATGGCCGGCGACACTGACCCGTTCGTCCGCAGGCTGGAGCGAGACATGAAGGCGGCAGCCCAGGAGCTCGAGTACGAACGGGCCGCCCGATTGCGCGACGACCTGGCAGCCGTGCACAAGGCGCTGGAGAAGTCCGCGATCGTCCTGGGGGACAGCACGGATGCAGACGTCTTCGCCCTGGCCCAGGACGAGCTCGAGGCGGCCGTTCAGGTGTTCCACGTTCGCGGCGGCCGGGTGCGTGGGCAGCGGGGGTGGGTCGTCGAGCGCGAGGACGAATCCGTCGAGGCCCTCGTGGAGCACCTGCTTCAGCAGGTGTATGGCGACCGAGCATCCGAGGACATCCCCCGGGAGGTCCTCGTGCCGGTGTTGCCACCGGACGCTGCGACGGTGGCCGGCTGGCTCGGCACCCGGCGGGGCGCAGCGGTGCAGGTCCGCGTGCCGAAGCGCGGTGACAAGCGGAGCCTCATGGCCACCGTCGAGCGCAACGCCGCTCAGGCCCTGGCACGTCATAAGGTGGCCCGGGCCGGCGACCTCACGGCACGCAGCCAGGCCATCCAGGAGCTCCAGGACGGACTCGGCCTCGACGAGGCGCCGCTACGGATCGAGTGTTTCGACGTCAGCCATGTCCAGGGCACCGAGGTGGTGGCCTCGATGGTCGTCGTCGAGGACGGCCTCCCCCGCAAGAGTGAATACCGCAGGTTCATCGTCCGCGGCGCGGTCGACGGGACGGCCACCGACGACACCGCCGCGATGCGCGAGGTCCTCGGGCGCCGCTTCGCTCGACTCAGCGGGGCCGACGACCCCGTCGAGGAGGCGGATCCGGGCCGCCGCCGGTTCGCGTACCCGCCGAACCTCGTTGTCGTCGACGGAGGGCTGCCACAGGTCAACGCGGCCCAGCGGGTCGTCGACGAGATGGGCGTCGAGGGTGTCACCGTGGTCGGGCTGGCAAAACGACTCGAAGAGGTTTGGCTCCCCAGTGCCGATTATCCGGTTGTCCTGCCGAGATCGAGCGAAGGCCTCTACCTTCTCCAGCGGCTGCGCGACGAGGCGCACCGGTTCGCCATCACCTTCCACAGATCTCGCCGCTCAGCAGCCATGACCCGCTCGGCGCTGGACGACATACCCGGTCTGGGACCGGTGCGCCAGGCCGCGCTGCTGGCCGCGTTCGGCTCGGTCAAGCGCATCCGGGCGGCCAGCCCGGAGCAGTTGGCCGAGGTGCCCGGCGTGGGGCTGTCGCTGGCCAAAACCGTTGCTGAAAGACTGGCCGCACCAGGCGTGCCCGCCGTCAACGTCACGACGGGCGAGTTGATCGACTGAGGAGAGGGGCGACATGGCCGAGGCTCAGGCACAGGACCCGAGTCACGAGGAACCGATGGTCTTGCTCACCGGGATGAGTGGGGCCGGTCGGTCCACCACGGCCAACGTCCTGGAGGACCTCGGCTGGTATGTCGTCGACAACCTCCCGCCGCAGATGCTCGACCAGCTCGACGAGCTCCGGGGGGAGGTGGTGCGGCGCAGCCCCGACCCGGTCCCGCGCCTGGCCGCCGTGGTGGACGTCCGCAGCCGGTGGTGGTTCGACCGGCTCAGCGCCGCCCTGGACGAGATGGCGACCCGGGGGCAACGGCCCAGCATCGTCTTCCTCGACGCGACCGACGAGGCGCTGGTGCGACGGTTCGAGAGCGTCCGACGGCCGCACCCCTTGCAGGGCGACGGTCGGCTCCTGGACGGCATCATGCGCGAGCGCGAGATCCTGCGCGATCTGCGGTCCAGCGCCGACGTCGTCGTCGACACCTCCGGGTTGAACGTCCACACGTTGGCGGCGAAGGTCGGTTCGCTGTTCTCGACATCGCACGGCCCGTCGTTGCGTATGGCGGTCATGTCCTTCGGCTTCAAGTACGGCCTGCCCCTCGACGCCGACTACGTCCTCGACATGCGCTTCCTGCCCAACCCGTTCTGGGTGCCCGAGCTGCGCTCCCTGACCGGTCGCGACGAGGCGGTGTCCGATTTCGTCCTCGGCCAGCCCGGCGCAGTGGAGTTCCTGGACGGGGTCGAGGCCTGGATGGCCCCGGTGCTGGCCGGGTATCTCGCCGAGGGCCGGCGCTACGTCACGGTGGCGGTGGGCTGCACCGGGGGTAAGCATCGATCGGTCGCGGTGGCCGAACAGCTGGGCGCCCGGTTGGGAACCGGCCAGGTCGCCACCTTCGTCGTCCATCGGGACCTGGGCAGGGAGTGACTGCGCGGCATGAGGCACGATCGGGTTGTCGCGCTCGGTGGGGGACACGGACTGGCGGCTTCGTTGGCGGCCCTGAAACTGGTGACCGACCGGATCACGGCAGTGGTCACCGTCGCCGACGACGGGGGCTCATCGGGCCGGCTGCGCGAGGAGTTCGACGTCCTGCCGCCCGGGGACCTGCGGATGGCGGTCGCCGCACTGTGTGACGAGACCGACTGGGGCTACACGTGGCGTGACGTCCTACAGCATCGGTTCCACGGTGACGGGCCGATCGGTGGCCATGCCCTGGGCAACCTGCTCATCGTCTCGCTCTGGGATCTGCTGGGCGACACGGTGGTCGGGCTGGACCTGGTCGGGCGACTACTCAACGCGCGCGGGCGGGTCCTGCCGATGGCGGCCGAGCCCTTGGAGATCCGCGCTGACATCGTCGGCCACGATCCGGCCGAGCCGCACGCGCTGGCCACGGTGTGCGGTCAGCACAACGTGGCCTCATCGCCGGGCCGGGTGCAGTCGGTGTGGCTCGTCCCGGAGAACCCGGCACCGTGCCCGGAAGCGGTGGAGGCGGTGGCCGCGGCCGAGTGGGTCTTCGTCGGACCAGGGTCATGGTTCACCTCGGTCCTGCCGAACCTGTTGGTGCCCGAGCTGCGCAGGGCCCTGGCCCGCACCACCGCGACGGTCGTCCTCAATCTCAACCTCGACATCGGCTCCGACGAGACACTGGGATTCCGCGCGGTCGACCACCTGCGCAGCTTCGCCGAACACGCCCCCGATCTGCGGCTGGACGTCGTCCTGGCCGACCCGTCGGTCGTGGAGCAGACCGGTGACCTGACGGAGGCCGCTGCAGCCCTCGGTGCGGAGTTGGTCGTCCAGCCGATCGCTGCGCGCCAGACGCCTGGCCAGCACGATCCGCTCCGCCTCGCCGCCGCCTACCGGGATCTCCTCAATCGCTGATCCACTCAGTGGCCCGGGTGAACGTGCGTTCTCGGCGCTGTCCAACTACCATCCCCATGGTCTGCTGTCGCCGGGGGGCGGCTCATGGGGGACACTCGGACCCGGAGGCAGGATGGTGCGCACGATGGCGATGACGGCCAAGGTCAAGGACGAGCTCGCTCGACTCGACGTGACCAAGCCCTGCTGCCGCAAGGCGGAGGTGGCCGCCACGCTGCGGTTCGCCGGTGGCCTGCACATCGTCGGAGGCCGGATCGTCATCGAGGCGGAGCTCGACACAGCAGCCGCGGCGCGCCGACTCCGCCGGTTCATCCATGAGGTCTACGGCCACACCAGCGACCTGCTCGTGCTCTCTGGTGGCGGCCTGCGCAAGGGCAACCGGTATGTCGTGCGAGTCATCGACGAGGGGGCCACGCTGGCCCGGCAGACCGGACTCATCGACGGCCGCGGCCGTCCGGTACGAGGTCTGCCCGCCAAGGTGGTCAGTGCCGCGGCCTGTGATGCTGAGGCGGCGTGGCGGGGCGCTTTCCTGGCCCACGGATCGTTGACCGAGCCAGGTCGATCGTCCTCGCTCGAGGTGACCTGTCCCGGCCCCGAGGCGGCCTTGGCGCTGGTCGGTTCGGCCCGCCGCCGCCAGATCCAGGCCAAGGCCAGGGAGGTCCGTGGCGTGGACCGCGTGGTGATCCGTGACGGAGATGCCATCGCGGCGATGTTGACCCGGATGGGCGCCCATGACGCGGTGCTGGCGTGGGAGGAGCGCCGGATGCGCCGCGAGGTGCGGGCCACGGCGAACCGCTTGGCGAACTTCGACGACGCGAACTTGAGGCGCTCTGCTCGGGCGGCCGTCGCGGCCGGCGCCAGGGTCGAGCGAGCCCTGGAACTGCTCGGAGACGAGGTGCCTGACCACCTCAGGGAGGCCGGTGAGCTGCGCCTGCAGCACAAGCAGGCCAGCTTGGAGGAGCTCGGCCAGCTCGCGGTGCCGCCGATGACCAAGGACGCCGTCGCGGGGCGGATCCGGCGACTGCTGGCGATGGCCGACAAGCGAGCCGGCGACCTCGGCATCCCCGGCACCGACGCGAATCTCACGCCGGACATGCTCGACGCCTGATCGAGGGAAGTCGGGCCCTCCGGCCCGATGCGGTCCGCGGGCCATCAAGTAAGTTGGACGCGGCACCATGCCGCCATCGCCGTCGGCATACACCTCACCGCTGGAAGGCAAGAGAAAAGTGACTGTTCGCGTAGGCATCAATGGCTTCGGACGTATCGGACGCAACTTCTACCGCGCGATCGTCGAGTCGGGCGCCGACATCGAGGTCGTGGCCGTCAACGACCTCACCGACAACAAGACGCTGGCGCACCTGCTCAAGTACGACTCGATCCTCGGCCGTTTCCCCGGCGACGTGAGCTTCGACGAGACCTCCATCACGGCTGGCGGCAAGACCTTCGCGGCGTGGGCCGAGCGGGACCCGGCTCAGCTCGACTGGGCCAGTGTCGGCGCCGACATCGTCGTGGAGTCCACCGGCTTCTTCACCGACGCGACCAAGGCGAAGGCACACATCGACGGCGGTGCGAAGAAGGTCATCATCTCCGCCCCGGCGAAGAACGAGGACGCAACCTTCGTCATGGGGGTCAACGACCACCTTTACGACCCGGCCGCACACCACGTCATCTCCAACGCCTCGTGCACGACCAACTGTCTGGCCCCGATGGCCAAGGCACTCAACGACGGTCTGGGCATCGTCAAGGGCCTGATGACGACGATCCACGCCTACACGCAGGACCAGAACCTCCAGGACGCGCCGCACAAGGACCTGCGTCGGGCTCGCGCCGCCGCGTTGAACATCGTCCCCACGTCGACGGGTGCGGCCAAAGCCGTCTCGCTGGTGCTGCCCGAGCTTAAGGGCAAGCTGGACGGCTATGCCCTGCGCGTGCCCACACCGACCGGCTCGGCCACGGACCTCACCTTCGAGGCCGGTCGTGAGACGACCGTCGCGGAAGTCAACGCCATCGTCAAGGCCGCGGCCGAGGGCCCGATGAAGGGCAAGCTGGTCTACACCGAGGCGGACATCGTGTCCAAGGACATCGAGACCGACCCGGCCTCGTGCATCTTCGACGCGGGCCTGACCAAGGTCATCGGCAACCAGGTCAAGGTCGTCGGCTGGTACGACAACGAGTGGGGCTACAGCAACCGCCTCATCGACCTGTGCGTGCTCGTCGGGTCGAAGCTCTGAGCTCGAAGGAGCCGTCGTGAAGACGATCGCCGATCTCGGCGACCTGTCCGGCAAGCGCGTCCTCGTCCGGTCCGACCTCAACGTCCCGTTGGACGGCGAACGGATCACCGACGACGGTCGCATCCGGGCATCGGTCCCCACGATCAAGGCTCTGTCCGAGGCGGGCGCACGCGTCGTCGTGTGCGCCCACCTCGGGCGCCCCAAGGGGGAGCCCGACCCGAAGTACTCCCTGGCCCCGGTGGCAGCCCGGCTCGCCGAGCTGCTCGGTCGGCCGGTGGCCTTCGCCCACGACACCGTTGGTCCATCGGCCCAGGCCGCGACGGGTGACATGGCCGACGGTGACGTCGTCCTCCTGGAGAACCTGCGGTTCAACGCGGGGGAGACCGCCAAGACCGACGAGGGACGCGCCGAGTTCGCGGCCGCCCTGGCCGGCCTGGCGGAGGTCTTCGTCTCCGATGGCTTCGGAGTCGTCCACCGTGCCCAGGCATCGGTCTACGACGTGGCCAAGCTGCTGCCGAGCGCCGTGGGCGGCCTGGTTGCCGCGGAGGTCGACGTCCTGCGCCGACTGACCGTGGAGCCGGCGCGGCCCTACGCCGTCGTCCTCGGCGGGGCCAAGGTCGCCGACAAGCTGGCGGTC
Source organism: Actinomycetota bacterium (assembly GCA_052034115.1). Classification (GTDB taxonomy): domain Bacteria; phylum Actinomycetota; class Actinomycetes; order Actinomycetales; family Dermatophilaceae; genus Lutibacillus. Next base: position 20,510 of record JBPOIZ010000039.1, on the reverse strand, counting down.
ATCGACAACCTGCTCAAGACGGCCGACCGACTGGTCATCGGCGGCGGTATGGCGTTCACCTTCCTCAAGGCCCAAGGGCACGAGGTCGGCACCAGCCTGCTCGACACCGAGAAGCTCGACGCGGTCAAGGGCTACCTCGACGAGGCTGCTGCGCGCGGCGTGGAGATCGTCCTGCCCGTCGACGTCGTCGCCGCGACGGCGTTCGCCGCGGATGCTGACCCGATCGTCGTCGACGCGGCCGCCATACCGGCAGATCGGATGGGTCTGGACATCGGCCCGCGGTCGGCTCGGTTGTATGCCGACAAGCTCGCCGACTGCCGGACGGTCTTCTGGAACGGGCCGATTGGCGCCTTCGAGATGGCGCCCTACGCGGGCGGCACCACGGCGGTCGCGCAGGCCTTGGTCCAGGCCACATCGCAGGGCGCGCTCACCGTGGTCGGCGGCGGCGACTCCGCCGCCGCGGTGCGGCAACTCGGCTTCGCCGACTCGGACTTCGGGCACATCTCCACCGGCGGTGGAGCCAGCCTGGAGTACTTGGAGGGCAAGGACCTGCCCGGAATCACCGTGCTCGACGAGGAGACAGGCGCATGACCTCTCGGATCCCGCTCATGGCGGGCAACTGGAAGATGAACCAGGACCACCTCCAGGCGACGCTGCTGGTGCAGAAGCTCGACTGGACGCTGCGGGATGCGCGGCATGACTTCGCCGCGGTCGAAGTGGTCGTCCTGCCCCCGTTCACCGATCTGCGCTCTGTGCAGACCCTCGTCGACGGCGACGGGCTGGCGCTGCGGTATGGCGCACAGGACCTGTCGGTCCACGACTCCGGCGCCTACACGGGCGAGATCTCCGGAGCCTTCCTCGCCAAGCTCGGCTGCACGTACGCGGTCGTCGGGCACAGCGAGCGTCGGGAATACCACGGCGAGACCGATGAGCAGCTCAACGCCAAGGTCAAGGCGGCATACCGGCACGGTCTGACGCCCATCCTGTGCTGCGGCGAGGGGCTGGACGTCCGCAAGGCCGGCGCCCAGGTCCAGCACGTGGTCGACCAGCTCACCCAGGACCTCGACGGCATCCCCGCCGAGCAGGCCGCCTCGATCGTCATCGCCTACGAGCCCATTTGGGCGATCGGCACCGGTGAGGTCGCCACTCCGGCCGATGCGCAGGAGGTGTGCTCCGCGATCCGCGTCCTGCTCACCGACCGGTATGGCGCCGAGATCGCCGACGGCATCCGCATCCTCTACGGCGGATCGGTGAAGTCGAGCAACGTGGCGGCGATCATGGCCGAGCCTGATGTCGACGGCGCGCTCGTGGGCGGGGCCTCCCTGGACCCGGGTGAGTTCGCCGCGATCTGTCGGTTCCGCGACCACATCGTGGGCTGACCCGAACGAGAGTCATCTGGTGCGGGGCTGAGGCTTCTCGGCCCCGCACCAGGTATGGTTGGGGAGCCGTCAGACGCGACGGGTCCCCTTGATCGACAACGAGGTTTACTCCGTGACCGCTGTGCGTATCGGCCTTCAGGTCCTCCTGGTCATCGCCGGTCTGTTCCTCACCTTGCTCATCTTGCTGCACAAGGGGCGCGGCGGTGGCCTGTCCGACATGTTCGGTGGCGGCGTGAGCAGCAATCTCGGGGGGTCCTCGATCGCCGAGCGGAACCTCGACCGGTTCACCATTGCCGTGGCCGTGGTGTGGTTCACCGCCGTCGTCGGCCTTGGGCTGCTCGAACGCTTCGCGGCCTGAGGGGGGACGATGGCCAGCGGGAATGCGATCCGCGGGAGTCGCGTCGGTGCGGGTCCCATGGGCGAGGCCGAACGCGGCGACAGCGCTCCTCGAGTGTTCGTGTCGTACTGGTGCGCCAACGGCCACGAGGTGCGGCCCAGTTTCGCCGAGGAGCCCGGGCTGGTGATCCCCGAGCTGTGGGACTGCCCGCGTTGCGGCCTGCCCGCTGGGCAGGACCAGCAGGCCCCGCCAGCGCCGCCCAAGGTGGAGCCGTACAAGACGCACCTTGCCTACGTGAAGGAGCGGCGCAGCGAGGCCGACGGTGAGGCGATCCTCGATGAGGCACTCTCCGCGCTTCGCGAGCGTGGGCTCATCCAGTAGCGATCGGTGCTCACTCCGGGCGGTTGCCCGTGGCCTTCACGGTGAGCCGATCCTGATGAAGGCCTTGGGTGCGGCCGCGGCCGCTGCCCGGTCCAGCAGCCAGGTGGTCGAGCGGGTGCCGTGAACGCCCGCGGCGGGTGCCTGAAGATGCCCCGCGCCCGAGAGGGTCAGGCCGACCGCCTGGGCCTTCTCGACGCCTGCGGCGAGGAACCACACGTCGCGGGCGGAGTTCAGCGCCGGCAGGGTGAGGCTCACCCGCAGCGGCGGCGCCTTGGGGGCGCCCCGGACCCCGATGACGGCCCGCTCGTGCTCGTGCAGGGCAGCCTGTCCCGGAAACAGCGAGGCGACGTGCGCGTCCGGGCCGATGCCCAGCATGACGATGTCGAAGGGGGGCAGGTCCTCGCCGGGCCCCGCCTCGCGCTCCAACGTGGCGGCATACCGGCGCGCCGCGTCGTCCACGTCATCGGCGTCGTCCGGTCCGGGTATGGCGTGCACGCGGGCCGGATCGACGGGGACCAGGTCGAGCAGGGCGGCGCGCGCCTGCGTCTCGTTGCGGTCGGGATGCCCGGTCGGCAGGAAACGCTCATCGCCCCACCACAGGGTGATCCTCGACCAGTCCACGGCATCGCGGATCCGGCTGGTGGCCACCGACGCAAGCACGGCGACGCCGATCGTTCCACCGGTGAGCACGACGTGGGCGATCCCGCGGGCGGCCTGCGCATCGACGACCGTCGTGACGAATCGCGACGATGCGGCGTCGGCGAGCAAGGTGGCGTCCCGGTGGACGACGACAACGGGGGATGGGCCCATCGGTCTATGCCTCGTCCGTGCGCGCCATCATGCCGAGTGGGTGACCGCTCGAGGCTTGCTTGGCCAGCCGACCGGCCAGCGCACGGGAGCGACGGGGCGAGGGCGCCGCACCGGCACTGATCGCCGCCCGGGCCGACTCGCGGGACCGACTCACCAGGCCGATGCCGGTGCGAAGGGCGGCTTCGTAGATCTCATCGGAGTCCAGTCGGCGCAGTTCGTCGGCCAGACACTCGGGCGTCTGCCGCCGGGCCAGGGCAACTCGGCGATCCGGCTGCCCGGTCTGAGACAGTGTCGCGACCACGCCGCCGGGCCGGACCAGGTCGATCGGCCCGCTCTGGCGCACCAGCCGGACGCTGCTCATCCCGGTGCCTGGGTCGGTGTGCACGATGCGGACCGGGCAGCGCAACGCCCACGCCAACCAGCCGGCCAACAGCTCCGTCGAGGGAGAATCGGGGGCTCCGCTGACGACCGCGGACGTGATCGGCTCGAAGGGTGGCTGTTCGAGGGCGGCGGCGAGCAGGCCACGCCAGCGGGTGACCCGGGTCCACGCCAGGTCGGTGTCGCCATCTGCGTAGGTCGCTGCACGTCGGCGCAGGGCGGCCCGGGGGCGTGCGCAGGCTGCCGAGTCGGTGATCCGGCGTTGGGCCATGGACCCGATGGGATCAGCGCGGACATCGTCGGGGGCCTCGCCAGGCCACCACGCGACGACCGGCGAGTCGGGGAGCAGCAGCGGGAGGACGACGCTGCGGCTGTGGTCGACCAGCGGCCCGAACAGGCGCAGGACAACGATCTCGCTGGCCCCGGCATCCCCACCGAGACGGATCTGGGCGTCGATCCGGCTCGACCCGCGTCGGGTGCCCTTGACCACCGCGACGATCCGGCTGGGGTGCTGCCGGCTGGCCTCGGTGGCCACCCGCACCGCCTCGTCGGCGTGGACGTCGTCCACGACGACGACCAAGGTCAGGACCCGGCCCAGCGCCATGGCCCCGACGTCGTTGCGCAGCTCGACGAGCTTGCGGGTGATGGCGGCCGAGGTCGTGGCCGGCAGGTCGATGATCACGGGATCCTCCACCGACGACCGTCGCGGGACATCATGGCATCCGCCGATGCCGGCCCCCAGGTGCCGGCCGGGTAGCCCTCTGGGGCACCTCGCCGGGCCCAGGAGGCGATCAGCGGATCGAGGATGGCCCACGACAACTCGACCTCCTCGTGGCGAGGGAACAGCGGTGGGTCGCCGAGAAGGACGTCGAGGATCAGCCGCTCATAGGCCTCGGGGGAGGACTCGGTGAACGCAGTGCCGTAGCCAAAGTCCATCGTGACGTCTCGCACCTCCATCGTCGCGCCCGGGACCTTGGCTCCGAAGCGGATCGTCACGCCTTCGTCGGGCTGAATCCGGATAACGATCGCGTTCTGCCCCAGTTCCTCGGTCGCGGTGTCGTCGAACGGCAGATGCGGTGCCCGTTTGAAGACCACCGCGACCTCGGTGACGCGCTTACCGAGCCGCTTGCCGGTCCGCAGATAGAACGGCACACCTGCCCACCGTCTGGTCTGCACGTCGAGACGCACGGCGGCGAAGGTTTCGGTGGCGGAGCGGTCGTCCACCCCGTCCTCCTCGAGATATCCGACGACCGGCTCGCCGCCCTGCCAGCCGGCGGCGTACTGGCCGCGCGCCGAGCCGGACCTCAGGTCGGCGGGCAGCCGGACCGCGGAGAGGACCTTCTCCTTCTCGGCGCGCAGGTGGTTGTGGGCGAACGAGACGGGCTCTTCCATCGCGACCAGCGCGAGCAGTTGCAGGAGGTGGTTCTGGATGACGTCGCGGGCCGCCCCGATCCCGTCGTAGTAGCCGGCCCGTCCCGCGATCCCGATGTCCTCGGCCATGGTGATCTGCACATGGTCGACGAAGTTGGCATTCCATACCGGCTCGAACAACTGGTTGGCGAAACGCAGCGCCAGGAGGTTCTGGACCGTCTCCTTGCCGAGGTAGTGGTCGATCCGGAACACCGCATCGGGCGGGAAGACCGACTCCACGACGTCGTTGAGCTCGCGGGCCGATGCCAGATCCCGGCCGAAGGGCTTTTCGATGATGACCCTGCGCCAGCTCGAACCATCGGTGCGAGCCAGTCCGGACCGATCCAGTTGTCGGCAGACCTGGGCGAAGAAGGCGGGCGGGATGCTCAGATAGAAGGCCAAGTTGCCCCCGGTGCCGCGGGCCGCCTCGAGCCCGTGCACCGTCTCGGCGAGCACGTCGAACGCCGAGTCGTCGTCAAAGGTCCCCGGCACGAAGCGGATCCCCTCGGCGAGGTTGCGCCATACCTCCTCGCGAAACGGCGTGCGCGCGTGCTGGCGCACCGAGTCATGAACGATCTGGCCGAAGTCCTGGTCCGCCCAGTCGCGGCGGGCGAAGCCCACCAGGCTGAAACCCGGTGGGAGCAATCCACGGTTGGCCAGGTCGTCGATCGCCGGCATGAGCTTCTTGCGGGCCAGGTCTCCGGTGACCCCGAACATGACCATCCCACAGGGCCCCGCGATGCGGGGGAGCCGCTTGTCGCGGGGGTCCCGCAGCGGGTTGACACCGCGAGCGATGCGGGCCGATCTCACGGGCAAAGTCCGACGCCGGGGTGGATGCGCATGCAGCGCACCCTAGTCGAGGCGCCCGAGCTCGGTGGCGACGGTGTCGAGCAGCTCGCCCCACGAGACCTCGAACTTCGAGACCCCGTCGCGTTCGAGCAGGTCCACGACATCGGTGTAGGAGATGCCCAGGGCCTCGAGAGCCTCCATGGTCGCCTCGGCCTGGTGGTAATGGCCGGTGACCGTGTCGCCGGTGACCTGACCGTGATCTGCCACGGCGTCGAGGGTTTTCTCGGGCATGGTGTTGACCGTCCCAGGGGCCACCAGCTCGGTGACATACATCGTGTCCGGGTAGGCCGGGTCCTTCACGCCCGTGGACGCCCACAGCGGGCGCTGTGGGCGCGCCCCGTCATCGGCCAAGGAGCGCCAGCGCGGTGTGGCGAAGACCTCCTCGTAGGCCTGGTAGGCCAGCCTGGCGTTGGCGACGGCGGCCTTGCCCTTGAGCTGGGCAGCCGGCGCGGTGCCGAGCGCGTCGAGGCGCTTGTCGATCTCGGTGTCGACCCGCGAGACGAAGAACGAGGCGACCGACTGGATGGTGGAGATGTCCAGGCCGGCGCTCCTGGCCTGCTCCAGCCCGGCCAGGAAGGCGTTCATCACGGCCCGATACCGGCTCCGCGAGAAGATCAGGGTGACGTTGACACTGATGCCTTGGCCGAGCGCGGCGGTGATCGCCGGGAGGCCCTCGAGGGTGGCCGGGATCTTGATCATGACGTTCGGCCGCGCGACGGTGCGATGCAGCGCCACCGCCTGGTCGATGGTGGCCTGGGTCTGGCGGGCCAGGCGCGGGTCGACCTCGATGGAAACGCGGCCGTCGACTCCGTCGGTGGCGTCGTAGACGGGCCGCAGCACGTCGCAGGCGGCGCGTACGTCCTCGGTCGTCAGCGTGAAGACGGCTTCCTCGACGCTCGCCCCGGAGCGGGCCAGCGCGCTGAGGCCCGCGGTGTAGGCGTCCGACCCTGCAACGGCGGCCGCGAAGATCGACGGGTTGGTGGTCACCCCGACGATGTGCCGGGTCGCCACGAGTTCGCCGAGGTTACCGCTGTCGAGGCGCTGCCGAGACAGGTCGTCGAGCCAGATCGAGACGCCGTGCGCGGCCAGGTCGGAAAGGTGGTCGGCCAATGGTCAGCCCTCCTTGGACGCTCGCATCGATGCCTTGGCCGCGGCCACGACGGCCGCGGAGGTGATGCCGAACTCCTCGTACAGTCTCGCACCGGCAGCCGAGGCCCCGAAGTGGTCGAGGCCCACGACCCGGCCGGCGTCGCCGACATACCGGTGCCACAGCGCCGTGGCACCGGCCTCGACGGCCACTCGGGCCCGGACCGCGGAGGGCAGGACGCGCTCTCGGTAGGCCCGCGGTTGCGCGTCGAACCACTCGGTGCACGGCATGGAGACCACGCGGGTGCGGATGCGTCCGCGTTCGAGCCGCTCGCGTGCGGCCAGGGCGATGTGCACCTCGGACCCGGTGGCCACGAGGATGACGTCCGGGGTCCCCGTGGAGGCCTCGGCCAGGACATAACCGCCCTTGGCGGTGCCGGAGGCGGCGGCATACGTGGTCCGGTCGAGAACCGGCAGGTTCTGCCGACTGAGGCACAGGCCGGCCGGGCGGTCGCGGCGGGACAGGATCGCCGCCCAGGCCGCGGCCGTCTCGTTGGCGTCTGCGGGGCGCACGACATCAAGACCGGGGATGAGCCGCAGCGAGGACAGCTGCTCGACCGGCTGATGCGTCGGGCCGTCCTCGCCGAGCCCGATGGAGTCGTGGGTCCACACGAAGGTGACCGGCAGCTTCTGCAAGGCCGCGAGGCGTGCGGCGGCGCGCATGTAGTCGCTGAACACCAAGAAGGTGCCGCCGTACGGGCGGGTCAGGCCCTCCAGGGCGATGCCGTTGAGGATCTGCCCCATGCCGAACTCGCGGATGCCGAAATGCAGCGTGCGCCCGTACGGCCCACCGGACCAGGCCCTGGTCTGGCGGCGTTTCGGGACGAACGAGGGCTCACCGGCCATCGTGGTGTTGTTCGACTCGGCGAGGTCGGCCGAGCCGCCCCAAAGCTCGGGCATGACCGGCGCGAGCGCCGTCAGCACCTTGCCGGAGGCCGCGCGGGTGGCCAGGCCCACCTCGTCGGCAGGGAACGTCGGTATGGCGCGGCGGAACCCGGCCGGGAGCCGACCGGCCAGGAGCCGATCGAGCAGGTCGGCCTTCTCGGGCTGGGCGTAGCGCCACAACTCGTAGCCTCGCTCCCACTCCTTGCGCAGCTTGGCGCCGCGGGCGACGACCTTGCGGGCGTGCTCGAGGACGTCCTCGTCGACGTGGAAGGACTGCTCGGGGTCGAAGCCCAGGATCGTCTTGGTGGCAGCGATCTCCGCATCGCCCAAGGCCGATCCGTGCGAACCGCCGGTGTCCTGCTTGGTCGGCGCAGGCCACGCGATGACGGTGCGGAGCACGACGAGCGTCGGCTTGTCGGTGACCTTGTGACCGGCCTCGATGGCGCCGAGCAGCGCGTCGACGTCCTCGACGTACTTGCGGCCCTTGCCCGAGTGCCGCCAGTCGACGACGCGCACGTCCCAGCCGTAGGCCCGGAACCTGCGGGGGACATCCTCGGAGAAGCTGATGTCGGTGTCGTCCTCGATGGAGATCTGGTTCTGGTCGTAGACGACGGTGAGGTTGCCGAGTTCCTGGTGGCCGGCCAATGAGCACGCCTCGTGCGACACGCCCTCCATGAGGTCGCCGTCCGAGGCGATGGCGTAGACCCGGTGGTCGAAGGGGCTCTTACCCGGTTTGGCGTCGGCGTCGAACAGGCCTCGCTGGCGCCGCTGCGCCATCGCCATACCGACCGCGCTGGCCAGCCCGGAGCCGAGCGGTCCGGTGGTGATCTCCACGCCGGCGGTGTGATGCACCTCGGGGTGGCCGGGCGTCAGGCTGCCCCACGTGCGCAAGGCCTTGAGGTCGTCCAGCTCCAGACCGTAGCCGCTGAGGTAGAGCTGGACGTACTGGGTCAGGCTGGAGTGGCCGGCGGACAGGACGAACCGGTCCCGACCCAGCCAGTGCGGGTCGCTGGGGTCGTGCCGCATGACCTGCTGGTAGAGCAGATAGGCCACCGGGGCCAGACTCATGGCCGTCCCCGGGTGGCCGTTGCCGACCTTCTGCACGGCGTCGGCCGCCAACAGTCTGGCGGTGTCCACGGCCAAGACGTCGAGCCGGCCCCAGCCCGCCTTCTTGGCGATGGGCATCCGGCGGTCCGACGTGGGGGTGCGCTTCTTTGGGCTCACGGATCGGCTCCTTCAGGGCAGGTCAACGGTTCCGAGCCTAGTGCCGTGGATCGCGTTGCGGTTGGCCAGGTCACGGGATGTCGCGGCGGTAGACTTCCCTGGTCCGTCCGGTCGCCGACCGGCCCCCGAAACCTCCCGACGAGAGGCACCGTGTCTGCCCTGCCTGCGCGTGACGAACTCGCGACGCACCCTCGGCCCACCGGTGCCGGCGTCTGGTTCACCGTGGGCCAGTACGTCGCGTTGACCAAGCCGCGGATCATCGAGACGCTGCTCATCACCACGATTCCGGTGATGGTGCTGGCCCAGCGTGGCATCCCCCCGTTCTGGCTGGTCGTGGCCACGGTCGTGGGCGGCACGATGTCGGCGGGCGCAGCCAATGCGCTGAACTGTGTCATCGACCGCGACATCGATGCCCTCATGCATCGGACAAGCACCCGGCCGCTGGTCACCGGGACGATCAGCCCGCGGGCCGGCACCGTCTTCGGGCTCGTCCTCGGGGCGGTCTCGGTGGTGTGGTTCGGGCTGCTCGTCAACTGGCTCTCCGCCGCGCTGTCGTTGGCGGCGCTGGTCTTCTACGTCGCCATCTACACGATGCTGCTCAAGCGGCGAACCGCCCAGAACATCGTCTGGGGTGGCGCAGCGGGGTGCATGCCGGTGCTCATCGGCTGGGCCGCAGCCACCGGGACGGTCGCGTGGCCCGCGGTGATCCTCTTCCTGGTCATCTTCTTCTGGACCCCGCCGCACTACTGGCCGCTGTCGATGCGGTTCCGCGACGACTACGCAGCGGCCCGGGTGCCGATGCTGCCGGTGGTCGCGCCGATGCAGGTCGTGGCCCGTCAGATCGTCGGCTACGCCTGGGTCATGGTCCTGGTGTCGTTGGCGCTGGTCCCAGTGGCGCCGATGGGCTGGATCTACCTCGTCGTGGCCGCCGGGGCTGGCGGGCTCTTCCTGGTCGAGGCGCACCGTCTGCAGCGGGGGGCGGCCCGGGCCCTACCCGAGTCCGAGCTCAAACCGATGCGGCTGTTCCACTACTCCATCAGCTACTTGGCGGTCCTCTTCGTCGCCGTGGCCGTCGACCCGCTGATCTACCTGCCGCTGCGCTGAGGCGTGCCCGACGCGGTGTCGCAGCATCCGGCGAGCGCTGAGCGGCGACGGGAGCATCGGGCCCGATCCGCCCGTCAGCGCACCGACGAACGGCTCCGCGTCGTCATGACCGCCCAGGCAAGCGCCGCGGTGAGCAGCGCCGAGCCAGCAAGGTGCACCGTCACCAAAGCGATCGGCAGCTTGGCGAAGAACTGGGTGTAGCCGATCAGACCCTGCGCGATGCAGATGAGCAGCACCCAACGCCAGGCCTGTCGGTATGCCGTGGTGGTCGTCGCGACGGCGCCCACCACCACGCAGGCGACGACCAGGCCGGTGAAGAGCATGACCGCGTCGGCGTGCAGCCATGCGGTCGCGCGGGGGTCGAAGCCGAAGCGCACATCGGAGGCCTTGTCCCCGGAGTGCGGCCCGGAGCCGGTGACTGCTGTCCCGAGGATGATGACCACCCCGCCGACCGCTGCCGTCGCATGGGCGAGCCGATGGGCGGCCGGGGGCACGGTGAGGTGCTCCTCGTCGTCGCCCTCGCGGTAGCGATAGAGCAGCCAGGCGGAGATCCCCACGAGGATGATCGAGAGCAGAAAGTGCGGTGACACGGTCCGCGGGTCGAGCTTGGCCAGGACGACCACACCGCCGACGATGGCCTGCGCCACGATGCCGAGCAGCGGGGCCCAGGTCCAGGCGAGCAGCCTCGGTCGGGTGGCGCGCAGGCGTTTCCATGCCACGACGAGCAGCGCCGCCGCCACGGCGATGAGGACGAAGGTCAGCAGTCGGTTGCCGAACTCGACGAGTTTGTGGGCGCCCTGCTCCTGCTGCACCGTCGGGGTGAACGAACCTGGGACGCACTGCGGCCAGGTCGGACAGCCCAGGCCGGAGCCGGTGAGGCGGACGAGCCCGCCGGTGACGATGATGACCATCTGCATGACGAGGTTGGCGACATAGAGGCGGTCGAGCAGGTCGGGGGAGGAGGTCGCCGTGGGGGAGGTGAGGGCGGCGTCCGTGGGCGTGGTCACGAGGTCGACTCTACGACCGATGCGAGGCGTTCCGGTTTCGGCGCTCAGTCCGACCAGCGGAACGTGCGGGAGGCCACAGCGGTCGACACCAGACCCCAGCCGACCAGGACCGCAGCGGCGCCGCCGAGCACTCGCCCATCGATGAAGGCCGACCGCAGCCCATCAGCGAGCGCGGCGGACGGCAGCCAGCCGGCGAGCGCCCCCCACCCCGACTCACCGCGTGGTATGACGACGCCGCCGAGGACCAGAAAGAGGACCCAGAGCAGGTTGGCGACGGCCAGGACACCCTCGGCCCGGAGCAATCCGGCCAGGACGAGGGCGAGGGCGACGAAGACCCACACACCCAGGGCGAGGAAGACCGGGGCGATGACCCACCCCCACGGCGCTGGCCGCCAGCCGAGCAGGACGCCGACCCCACCGACGACAACGGTCTGAAGGACCACCATCGCCAGCGTGGCGAGCACCTTGCCCGCGAGCAGCCCGTTGCGCCCCAACGGGGTGACGCCGAGGTAGCGCAGGACGGCATACCGCCGGTCGAACCCGGTGGCAATGGCCTGGGCAGTGAAGGCAGACGAGATGACGCACAGCGCGAGGACCCCCGGCGTCGCGACATCGATGCGCCGGCCCGCGCCGAGTGACGGGACCGAGGACAGGGCCAGCCCGACGAGGGCGCCGAGCGGAAGGATGAGCGAGACGAGGAGCTGCTCGCCGTTGCGCAGCAGCAGTCCGAGCTCGAAACCCCCCTGAGCCCGCACCCGGGCCAGGGCCGGTGCCGGCGCGGTCGGTGCCGGGCGGGACGGGTCGGCGCTCACGCGGCCCCCTCGGCGTCGGTCAGGGCGAAGTAGACGTCCCGCAGCGGCCGCGTCCCGGCGATCTCGCTCACCGCACCGTCGGCCAGAGTCTTCCCGTGGTGCACCACGACGAGATGGTCGGCGAGGCGCTCGGCCTCCTCGAAGGAGTGCGTGGTGACGATGAGGGTGGTTCCCTCCGCGCGGACCTCCTCGAGCAACCGCCACACCTCGAGGCGGCCGTGTGGATCGAGGCCGGCGGTCGGCTCGTCGAGGAACACGACGTCCGGGCGCCCGACCAGGGCCGCCGCCAGGCCGACCCGCTGCTTCTGGCCACCGGAGAGTCGCCGGACCGGCGTCGTGGCGAACGATCCGATGCCGAGGCGGTCCATGAGCGGGCCGAGATCGGCCGGTGCCGCATAGAGCCGAGCCAGATGTGGCAGCAGCCGGGCCGCGCTCGCGCCGTTGGGCAGGCCGCCGCTTTGCAGCATCACCCCGACGCGGGCCCGGTGCTCCGCAGCGCTGAGCCACGGATCGGTCCCGAGGACCCGCACCGTGCCTGCGTCCGGGCGCTGCAACCCGACCGCGCAGTCGACCGCGGTGGTCTTGCCCGCACCGTTGGGCCCAAGGACGGCCGTGACCGCGCCACGGGGGGCGGACCACGACATACCGGCGCACGCACGGACCGAGCCGAACCGGCGTTCCAGACCTACGAGCACCACGGCGTCAGACACGTCGACGAGTCTAGGGTGACCCGGGTTCGACCTCGGCCCGCCCATTACGTAACATAAGTGTTGTGAATTCGACCCCGCTGACCAGTCAGGAGCATCGCACCCGCGAGCGCATCCTGTCGCTGGTCTCCGCCCAGGGGCCGATCACCGCTGGCGAGATCGGTGCGGCACTCGGCCTGACCGCCACGGGTGTCCGTCGCCACCTCGATGCCCTGGCCGACGCCGGGGCCATCGTCGAGCATGCCCGGCCCTCGGCCGGTCGCGGTCCGGGTCGGCCGGCTCGGTCGTATGTCGTCTCCGACGCTGGGCATGCGGCTCTGCCGTCGGGGTACGCCGATCTTGCCGCCGAGGTGCTCGGCTTTCTCGACGGCCCGGGGTCCGCGGCACTGGAGGCCTTCGCGGCGGCCCGCGCGATCCGCGTGCAGGACCGCTACCGTGCGCGCGTCGACGCAGCCGGTGCCGACCCCGCCGACCGGGCTCGGGCGCTGGTCTCCGCGTTGTCCGAGGACGGCTACGCTGCCTCGGCCCGTCCGGTGGGCGCGGGCACCCTGGCCGGTGTCCAGATCTGCCAGGGGCACTGCCCGGTGCACGACGTCGCGGAGCAGTTCCCGCAGCTGTGCGAGGCCGAAGCACAGGCGTTCTCCGACCTGCTCGGGGTCCATGTCCAACGGCTGGCCACTCTCGCCGGCGGAAGCCACGTGTGCACGACCTTCGTCCCTACGCCGGCGACGCCGGCCCCGACCGGCTCCGACCCGCGCCGCGACGTCACCGTCGCCGGCCCGACAGAAAGGCCACGGCCGTGACATCGAGCATCGAGGATCTCAACCCGTCGCTTGTCGGGCTGGGTCGATATGAGTACGGCTGGGCCGACCCCGACGCAGCCGGTGCGGCCGCAGCGCGTGGGCTGAGCGAAGCCGTGGTGCGCGACATCTCGGCGCGCAAGAACGAGCCGCAGTGGATGCTCGACCTGCGCCTCAAGGGCCTGAAGCTGTTCGATCGCAAGCCGATGCCGACGTGGGGCAGTGACCTGACCGGCATCGACTTCCAGAACATCAAGTATTTCGTTCGCTCGACCGAGAAGCAGGCCGCGTCCTGGGACGACCTGCCCGAGGACATCAAGCGCACCTACGACCGGCTCGGCATCCCCGAGGCCGAGAAGCAGCGCTTGGTTGCCGGCGTGGCCGCGCAGTACGAGTCCGAAGTCGTCTACCACCAGATCCGTGAGGACCTCGAGGAGAAGGGCGTCATCTTCCTCGACACCGACACCGGGCTGCGCGAGCACGAAGACGTCTTCAAGGAGTACTTCGGCTCGGTCATCCCGGTGGGCGACAACAAGTTCGCCTCCCTCAACACGGCGGTCTGGTCCGGCGGCTCGTTCATCTACGTGCCCAAGGGCGTCCACGTCGACATCCCGCTGCAGGCCTACTTCCGGATCAACACCGAGAACATGGGTCAGTTCGAGCGGACCTTGATCATCGCCGACGAGGGCTCCTACGTGCACTACGTCGAGGGGTGTACTGCGCCGATCTACAGCTCGGACAGCCTGCACAGCGCGGTCGTCGAGATCATCGTCAAGAAGGACGCCCGGGTCCGTTACACGACGATCCAGAACTGGTCGAACAACGTCTACAACCTGGTCACGAAGCGGGCCGTCGCGCACGCCGGAGCCACTATGGAGTGGGTCGATGGGAACATCGGCTCGAAGGTGACGATGAAGTACCCGGCGGTGTACCTCCTCGGCGAGCACGCCAACGGCGAGACCCTCTCGATCGCCTTTGCCGGCGAGGGCCAGCACCAGGATGCCGGTGCCAAGATGGTCCACGCCGCGCCCCGCACCAGCAGCAACATCATCAGCAAGTCGGTGGCCCGCGGCGGCGGCCGCACGTCATACCGGGGCCTGGTCCAGGTCCAGGAGGGTGCGCACCACAGCCGCTCCACAGTGCGCTGCGACGCGCTCCTGGTCGACGACGTGAGCCGTTCGGACACCTACCCGTATGTCGACGTCCGCGAGGACGACGTGACGATGGGGCACGAAGCGACCGTCTCGAAGGTCAGCGACGACCAGCTCTTCTACCTCATGTCCCGGGGTATGACCGAGGAGGAGGCGATGGCGATGATCGTCCGCGGTTTCGTCGAGCCCATCGCGCGCGAGCTGCCTATGGAGTACGCCCTCGAGCTCAACCGGCTCATCGAGCTGCAGATGGAAGGAGCGGTCGGCTGATGCCGCTGCTGCAGACGACACCGCATACCCACGGCGCCACGGCAAAGGCCCCCGACGCCTCGCGCGCCGAGCGACTGCGTTCGTTCGACCCGGAGGCATTCGGCATACCCACCGGCCGCGAGGAGGAGTGGCGGTTCACTCCGGTGGACCGACTCGGGGTGCTGTTCACCAACGAGGCCACGGGCGCCGCTCTGGACTGGGACGAGTCGCTGCCCGACGGTGCGACGGTCTCGACCGAGCCGATCGCCACCTGGCGTGACGGCGGGGCACCAGCTCCCGCGGACCGGGCAGCAGCCGTCGCCGCCGCGCACAGCGGCGGTGTGGCGGTCATCGACATCCCCACCGGCGCTGCGCTGGCCGAGCCGGTGCGAGTCACCCTGTCCGGCACCAGGGGTGAGACCGTGCACGGCCATCTGAAGGTGCGGGTCGGTGACGGCGCCGCGGCCACCGTGGTGCTGAGCCACGCCGGCCGGGCGGCATACAGCGAGGTCCTGACGATCACCGCGGGGGAACGGGCGCACCTGACCCTGGTGACGATCCAGGGCTGGGATGAGGGCTCGGTCCACCTCGGCCAGCACGACGTCGTCGTGGGCCGGGACGCCACCGTGCGCCATATCGCGGTCACCCTCGGTGGGTCCATCGTGCGGATGAGCACAAACGCGACGTATGCCGGGCCGGGCGGCCGGTTCGAGGGGCTCGGGGTCTACTTCGCTGATGCCGGGCAGCACCTCGAGCACCGCCTCTTCGTGGACCACGAGGCTCCGCACTGCAGCTCCGACGTGCTCTACAAGGGGGCCCTGCAGGGCGACTCGGCCCATGCGGTGTGGATCGGTGACGTCCTGATCCGGGCCAGTGCGCAGGGCACCGACACCTATGAGCTGAACCGCAACCTCGTCCTCACCGAAGGCGCCCGGGCCGACTCGGTGCCGAACCTGGAGATCGAGACCGGCCAGATCCAGGGCGCCGGACACGCCTCGGCCACCGGGCGATTCGACGACGAGCAGCTGTTCTACCTCATGGCTCGGGGCATCCCGCTGCCCGAGGCCACCCGGCTCGTCGTGCGAGGCTTCTTCGCCGATGTCGTGGGGCGGATCGGCGTCGAGTCGGTGCAGACCGAGCTCATGGCGGCCATCGAGGCTGAGCTCGCCCACCCCGAAGCCACCGCGCCCGAGGCGATCGAGGGAGCGCAGCGATGAACACGGCTACCGGCACACTGGTGTGCCGCCTCGACGAGCTCACCCCAGGAACAGCAGCCCGGGCCGACGTGGACGGCGTGCTCGTGGCCCTCGTGCGCACCTCGGCCGACGAGGTCCACGCCGTGCACGACCTGTGCAGCCACGCGAACGTCCCCCTGTCCGAAGGCGACGTCGACGACTGCACCATCGAGTGCTGGCTGCACGGGTCACGCTTCGACCTGCGCACCGGCGCACCGACCGGCCTCCCGGCGACCCGACCCGTCGCCGTCTATCCCGCCCACATCATCGACGGCGCCGTCTACGTCGACGTCACTGCCGCGAAGGAGCACTGATGGCCACCCTCGAGATCCGCGACCTCCACGTCACCGTGGAGGCCGAGACCGGGACCAAGGAGATCCTCAAGGGGGTCGACCTGACCATCCGGGCCGGCGAGACCCACGCCATCATGGGACCGAACGGCTCCGGTAAGTCCACCCTCGCGTATGCCGTGGCGGGTCACCCGAAGTACACCGTCAGTGGCGGTTCGGTGACCCTCGACGGTGAGGACCTGTTGGCCATGAGTGTGGACGAGCGCGCGCGGGCCGGGCTCTTCCTGGCGATGCAGTACCCCGTCGAGGTCCCCGGCGTCACTGTGTCGAGCTTCCTGCGCAGCGCCAAGACCGCGATCGACGGCACCCCGCCGAAGCTGCGGACCTGGGTCAAGGAGGTCCGCGAGGCCATGGCCGGGCTGCGGATGGACCCGGCGTTCGCCGAACGCAATGTCAACGAAGGCTTCTCCGGCGGCGAAAAGAAGCGTCACGAGGTCCTGCAGATGGAACTCCTGCGCCCGCGGATGGCCATCCTCGATGAGACCGACTCCGGTCTGGATGTCGACGCGCTGCGGATCGTCTCCGAGGGCGTCAACCGGGTCATCGCCGGCGGTGAGACCGGCGTGCTGCTCATCACCCATTACACGCGCATCCTCAGCTACATCACGCCGCAGTTCGTCCACGTCTTCGTCGACGGACGGATCGTCGACAGTTCCGGCCCCGAGCTCGCCGACCGCCTCGAAGCCGAGGGCTACGACCGCTACCTGGCCCCGACGGTCTGATCGTCATACCGGTATGACGACCACTACCGTCGCCGCCAGGCGGCCGATCACCGAGGCCGAGTCGGCCGCGATCCGGGCGGACTTCCCGATCCTGCGGCGGACCGTCCGCAACGGTCGACCCCTGGTGTACCTCGACTCGGGCGCTACCTCGCAGAAGCCGACCGCGGTTCTGGACGCCGAGCGCCGCTTCTACGAGACGTCCAACGCGGCACCCCACCGAGGTGCCCACCTGCTCTCGGAGGAGGCGACCGCGGCCTACGAGCACGCCCGCGAGCGGATCGGCCGGTTCGTCGGGGTCCCGGCGCACGAGGTCGTCTTCACCAAGAACGCCACCGAAGGGCTGAACCTCGTCGCCTACGCGTTCTCCAACGCCACGGTGGGACGGTTCGGCCTGGGGGCCGGTGACGAGATCCTCGTCACCGAGATGGAGCACCACGCCAACCTCGTTCCGTGGCAAGAGCTCGCCCGCCGCACCGGGGCGACCCTGCGGTGGATCCCGTTGGCGCCGGACGGCACGTTGGATCTGTCCGGTGTGGATCAGCTCCTGACGCGGCGCACCCGGGTCGTCGCCTTGACCCACGTGAGCAACGTCCTGGGGACCGTCAACCCGGTCCAGCGCCTGGCGGCAGCTGCGCACGCCGTCGATGCCATCGTCGTGCTCGACGCCTGTCAGTCGGTGCCGCACCTGCCCGTGGATCTGCCCGCGCTGGGTGTCGACCTGGCGACGTTCAGTGGTCACAAGATGCTCGGCCCGACCGGCATCGGGGTCCTGTGGGGTCGCACCGACCTGCTGGACGAGATGCCTCCGTTCCTCACCGGTGGCTCGATGATCGAGTTGGTGCGGATGGAGGCATCCACGTATGCCGCGCCGCCGCAGCGGTTCGAGGCCGGGGTCCCGATGACCGCGCAGGCGGTGGGTCTGGCGGCCGCGTGCGACTATCTCGACGCCATCGGCATGGAGCGTGTGCACGCGCACGAGGAGAGCCTGGTCCGGGCTGCGCTGGACGGCCTGCGCGCGCGGCCCTGGGTGCGGGTGCTCGGCCCCACCGACCCGGCCCACCGGTCCGGCTCGGTGTCCTTCGTCGTCGAGGGTGTTCACGCCCATGACGTCGGCCAGGTCCTCGACGACGCGGGAGTCGAAGTGCGCGTAGGCCACCACTGCGCCTGGCCGCTGCACCGTGCCCTGCAGGTCACCGCCTCGACGCGGGCATCCTTCGGTGTGTACTCGACCCTCGCCGAGGTCGAGACGATGCTGGCCGCCCTCGATGCCGTGCCGAGGATCTTCGGCCTGGAAGGACGCTGACGTGGATCTGTACCAAGAGCTCATCCTCGACCACAGCAAGCACCCGCAGGGTGCGGGGCTCCGAGAGCCCTTCGACGCCGAGGTGCACCACGTCAACCCGACGTGCGGTGACGAAGTCACCTTGCGGGTGCGCCTGTCCGCCGGCGACGGCCGGGTCGTCGTCGACGACATCTCGTATGACGCGATGGGATGCTCGATCTCGGTCGCGTCGACCTCGGTCCTCGCCCAGGAGTGCACCGGCCATCCGCTCGACGAGGCCCTGGCGACCTACCGGGCCATGCATGCGATGGTGACCAGCCGGGGCACCGATCCGGGCGACGAAGCGGTGCTCGGCGACGGCGTGGCCCTGGCCGGAGTCGCGCAGTATCCGGCGCGGGTGAAGTGTGCGCTGCTCGGCTGGACTGCCTTCACCGATGCGCTGGCCCGCGCCGGCATCGATATCGCCCCCGCGACGACAGGAGCGTCATCATGACCGTCGACCAGGCCGCAGCACCCACCCCTCCGACCGTCGCCGACATCGAGGAGGCGATGCGTGACGTCGTCGACCCCGAGCTCGGCATCAACGTCGTCGACCTCGGTCTGGTCTATGGCATCACCGTCGACTCGACAGCACACGCGGTCATCGACATGACCCTCACCTCGGCCGCCTGCCCGTTGACCGACGTCATCGAGAATCAGACCGCGGACGCCCTGAGTGATCTGGTGCCAACGCACCGCATCAACTGGGTGTGGATGCCCCCGTGGGGCCCGGACAAGATCACCGACGACGGGCGGGAGCAGCTGCGCGCCCTGGGCTTCAACATCTGACTCCGGTGGGCGCCTCCGTCCGGCGGGTCGAGATCGTCCCCGACCGGGTGCCTGGGTGGATCCACCGATTCCTCGCCGGTCACGGCGGCGGCGCCGTGGAGGGCACGCTGGACTCGGCCGCGGAGGCCGTCCTTCGGGTCGTCGGCGCCGACGGGGCAACCGCCGAACTGCGGGCCTTCTCCTACGATCCGATCGCGGTTCTGCTCATCCGCCGGGGCGGGTATGCCGTGGCCGTGGCCGCGGGAGGGGTCCTTGACGCCCACAAACTCGGAACGCGGCACGTGCAGTCCCGCACGGCCGCCGGCGGCTGGTCCCAACAGCGCTTCGCCCGACGGCGCGCCAACCAGGCCGACGCCCTGGTCGGCGCGGTCGCCGACCACTTCGTCGCCGTCCTGGACAAGACTGCGGCCCCCGCCGCCTTGGTCGTCGGTGGGGACAAGGCCCTGGTGCACAGCGTTCTCCTGGACCCCCGGCTCCGCGCGATCGCCGAGCTGCCCAGGCGAGAGCTCTTCGACATACCGGATCCGTCCCGGAAAGTGCTCGAGCAGAGCGTTCGACGAGGTCGTTCGGTCCGAGTGGTCGTCACCGACGCGCCCTCGGGCTGACCGGAGCGGATTCCTGAGAACCGCTTGACGGTGATCCCTAGTTCTCAGCTTCTTGCTGGCGGCGCTGGCACACCGTCGGGAGAGCGCCGCAGCCCTTGTGGGCACCGGTGACTGATCCCAGCGGTCGTCCGCCCCGCCGACGGGGGCAGTCCGGACCAGCATGCTGTGAGGAACGGATCGGGCGCGTCTGCTCGACAACCGCAGGCCCGACCTCAACGATGGGATCCATGACGAAGAGCCGCTACGAGGACCTCACCGACACCCAGTGCTGGGACCTGCTCGATGCGACCCGATTCGGGCGTCTGGCCACTGCGGTCGCGGGGGAGCCGGACATCTTCCCGGTCAATTTCCTCGTCCACGAGGGCCAGATCGTCATCCGGACCGCGCCGGGCACCAAGCTCGCCGAACTGGTGATCAGCCCGCCGGTCGCCGTCGAGGCGGATGCCGTCGACGGGGACACGGCCTGGTCGGTCATCGCCAAGGGCACCGCTCGGATGGTGGAGGCCCTCTCCGAGACCTACCAGCTCGACGAGGAGCACCTGCAGACCTGGTTGCCGGAGGAGAAGCCGATCTATGTCGTCATTTCCGTCCGCGAGATGTCCGGGCGCCGCTTCTTCCGGGACCTGACCGCGGACTGAGCTGCAACCACACCACCAGCGAGGGCCCCGGGCGCACCGCCCAGGGCCCTCGTCCGTCGTCAGGCTCAGCCGAGGTCGACGTTCGGCGAGAGGGTGTTGCACTGGTTGATGTCGCCGGACTCGTAGCCGGCCATGAACCACTTCTGTCGCTGCGCACTGGAACCGTGGGTCCACGACTCGGGCGTGACTCGTCCCTGGGTGGCGCGCTGGATGCGATCGTC
>JBPOIZ010000026.1:0-38099 GCA_052034115.1 Actinomycetota bacterium | reverse complement strand
TGCACTGAGATGGGCGAGACGACGACGATGGCCAAGGGCATCACCAGCGGCCTGCGCGCGGCCATGGAGCGCGACCCCAAGGTCATCCTCCTCGGGGAGGACATCGGCAAGCTCGGCGGCGTCTTCCGGATCACCGAGGGCCTGCAGAAGGACTTCGGTGAGGACCGCGTGATGGACTCCCCGCTCGCCGAGGCCGGCATCGTCGGCACCGCGATCGGTATGGCGTTGCGCGGCTACCGGCCGGTCGTGGAGATCCAGTTCGACGGGTTCGTCTACCCGGCCTTCGACCACATCGTCAGCCAGGTCGCCAAGATGCGCTCCCGGGCGCTGGGGCAGGTCGCCCTGCCCATGGTCATCCGCATCCCGGTCGGCGGCGGGATCGGGGCGGTCGAGCACCACAGCGAGTCGAATGAGGCCTACTTCGCGCACACCGCAGGGCTGCGGGTCGTGGCGATCGCCAACCCGGCCGACGCCTACTGGTTGGTGCAGGAGGCGATCGCCTCGGACGACCCGGTCATCTTCTACGAGCCGAAGCGGCGCTACTGGGACAAGGGCGATCTCGACGAGTCGACCCGGACGGTGCCGCCGATGTCGCAGGCGGTCGTGCGCCGGCCCGGCACCGATGTGACGGTCGCGGCCTACGGGCCGATGGTCAAGACCTGCCTGCAGGCCGCCCAGGCGGCCGCCGAGGAGGGCACCAGCATCGAGGTCGTCGACCTGCGCTCGCTCTCCCCGCTGGACATCGACACCCTGGCGGCCTCAGTCGCCACGACCGGCCGACTGGTGACCGTGCACGAGGCACCCCAGTTCCTCGGGCTCGGCGCCGAGATCGCCGCGCAGATCCAGCAGCGCTGCTTCTATCAGTTGGAGGCACCGATCCTGCGGGTCGCGGGGTATGACGTGCCCTATCCGCCGAGCCGCATCGAAGAGGACTTCCTCCCCGACTTGGACCGGGTGCTCGACGCCGTCGACCGCTCGCTGGCCCACTGACCACGGAAGGACTGACCGACGTGCCCATCGAGGAGTTCCGGCTTCCCGACCCCGGTGAGGGTCTGACCGAGGCCGAGATCGTCACCTGGAAGGTCAAGGTCGGCGACACCGTCAAGGTCAACGACATCGTCGTCGAGATCGAGACCGCCAAGTCGCTTGTCGAGCTGCCGGTGCCGTTCGCCGGGGTGGTCAGCGGGCTGTTGGTGGCCGAGGGCGCCACGGTCGAGGTCGGCACGCCGATCATCGCGGTCGACACCGGCGGCTCGGCAGCCTCGCCGTCGACCGCGGCCCCGGGCGCGCAGGCGACTCCCGGGACAGGTGCCGCCGCGCCCGAACCACCGCCGGCGGCGGCCGGCGACGGATCCGCGGGGTCCGCCGGATCCGACCCGTCCGCCGGGTCCGACGGGGAGCAGATCGAGGAGGGCAAGATCGGCGGGCTCACCTCGACCGGGCGCACCGCAGTGCTCGTCGGCTACGGCGTGAAGCACACCGAGGCCAAGCGCCGTCCGCGGCGCAAGGACGCCATCCTGCGCGACATCGCAGCGCCTCCCGGCGAGCACATCGACACCCCTGGTGACGCCCGGGTGCCGACGCTGGTGGCCGCCCACGCCCCGGAGTTGCGCCGTGACAACCGCACGCTGGAGGAGCTCGCCGCCGCTCCCGAGGTGGCCGCCGAGCACGCCCACACGCTGGCCAAGCCCCCGGTGCGCAAGTATGCCAAGGACCGTGGCGTGGATCTGACCGCCGTCGCGGCCACCGGCCCGGGCGGCACGGTGACCCGCGCGGACATCGACGCCTTCCTCGCCCGTGGCGCCGCGACGGACAGCGGTGCCACCTCGCCCGCGATGTCCGGCTCGGCATACCGTATGGCGGCCGGGACGCGTGGCGAGCGCCGGGTGCCGATCAAGGGCGTGCGCAAGATGACGGCGCAGGCGATGGTGGCGTCGGCCTTCACTGCCCCGCACGTCACCGAGTGGATCACCGTGGATGTCACGGCGACCATGGAGCTGGTGGAGCGGCTGCGCGGCGACCGTGAGTTCGCCGATGTCAAGGTGACCCCGCTGACCGTGCTCGCCAAAGCCATGTGCCTGGCGATCCGGCGCTACCCGGACATCAACGCGTCCTGGGACGAGGCGGCGCAGGAGATCGTCGTCAAGGACTACGTCAACCTCGGGATCGCCGCGGCGACTCCGCGTGGGCTCATCGTCCCGAACGTCAAGGACGCCGACCTCATGACGATGCGCGAGCTGGCCGCGGCGATCGGTGACCTGACCGCGACGGCCCGCGAGGGACGCACCCAACCGGCGGACATGGCCGGCGGGACGATCACCATCACCAACGTCGGGGTGTTCGGCGTCGACACCGGCACGCCGATCCTCAACCCCGGCGAGGCCGCGATCATGGCCCTCGGCGCGATCCGCAAGCAGCCCTGGGTGGTCACCGGGCCGGATGGCGAGGACGAGCTGGCCATCCGGCAGGTGACCTACCTGGGGATGTCGTTCGACCACCGGCTCGTCGACGGCGAGCTGGGGTCGCGTTACCTGGCCGATGTCGCGGCCATTCTGGCCGACCCGGCCCGCGGCCTGGTCTGGGGCTGATCGTGGCCTGAGGGCTGCGCGGCCGCGGTGGCGGCTGCGCGCTGCCGTGGCGGATGCGCGGACGGATGTGCGCTGCCGGATGCGCGCGGCCGGCCGAGGTTAGGGCAGACTTGGCCGGTGCCCACCACCCATCTGCTGGCCTTCCTCGCTGCCGCGGCGGTCATCGTCGCGGTGCCGGGGCCGAGCGTGCTCTTCACGGTCGGGCGGGCGCTGACGGTGGGCCGGCGGGCTGCGCTGCTCACCGTCGCGGGGAACAGCCTCGGGCTGCTCGTCCAGGTGGTGCTCGTGGCCTTCGGGCTCGGGGCGGTCGTCGCGACGTCCGCCACGGTCTATGCGATGGTCAAGTATGTCGGCGCGGCCTATCTCATCTGGCTCGGCATCGACGCGTTCCGCCACCGCCATGAGGGCCTGGAGCCGGCGCCTGGGGCTGACCGGCATACCGTCGAGACGACGTGGTCGGCGTTGCGCACCGGGGCACTGGTCGGCGTGACTAACCCCAAGTCGATCGTCTTCTTCGCCGCGCTGCTGCCGCAGTTCACCGACCGGGGCGTCGCGGCTGCGGCGCAGCCGGTGCAGTTGCTGGTCCTCGGCAGCGTCTTCGTGCTGCTGGCCCTCGTCGGCGACAGCATCTGGGCCATCGCGGCGGCGACGGTGCGTGGCTGGTTCGCTCGCTCACCGCGCCGGATCGCTCGGCTGCGCGGGACCGGCGGCCTGATGATCTGCGGCTTGGGGGCCGGTGTCGCCCTGACCAGGACGGGGCCGTAGGCGATGCTGTCGGCATACCGGCCGCTCTTCGCCGTTCCCGGCGCCGTGCGGTTCATTGGCGGGGGGCTGCTCGCGCGCCTGGGCGGCTCGATGTTCGGCGTCTCGATGGTCGTCATGATCTCCTCGAGGCGGGGCTCCTACGCGCTCGCCGGGGCGATCACCGCTGTCGCGGTGCTGGTCCTGGCGATCGCCGGGCCGGTCATTGGGCGGCTCATCGACAAGCACGGCCAACGCCGCGTGGCGACGCCGTTCGTGCTGATCACGGCGGTCTTCGGGTTTGCGACGGTCGCGCTGTCGGTGGCCGGGGCGCCGGTCTGGACCGTCTTCGTGACATATGCCGCGTCGGCGTTGCTGCCCGAGCTCGGCCCGATGTCGCGGGCCCGCTGGGTGCACATCTACCGCGACGATCCGCAGCGGCTGCATACGGCGCTGTCCTTCGAGCAGATTCTCGACGAGGGGGCCTTCGTCCTCGGGCCGGTGCTCGGCGTCGTGCTGGGCACCGCGTGGTTCCCCGAGGGCGGGCTCTTGGTCGCCGAGATCCTCTACACCGTCGGCATCATCGTCTTCCTGTCGGCGCGGGCCACCGAGCCACCGGTGGTGCCGCACGCACAGCGGCCCGGTGGGTTGGCGGTCTCTCGTCCGGGCCTGTTCGTCGTGGCCGTGGTGCTGACGATGACCGGGGTGATCTTCGGGTCGAACGAGGTCACCGCCGTCGCCCTCGCCGAGCAGTGGGGGGACAAGAGCTTCTCCAGCGTCGTACTGGGCCTGTATGCGGCCGGGTCGACGCTGGCCGGGCTGCTCTATGGCGCCCGTCAGTGGGGCTGGCCGGCGCCGCGTCGACTCGCGCTTGCGGCCACTGGGATGTTCCTGCTGCAGATCCCGCCGCTGCTCGTCGGGGGGTTGGGGCCACTGGCCCTGGTGATGACCGTTGCCGGGTTCGCCACGGCACCGATGCTCATCACCGCCATGGGGTTGGCGCAGGCCCTGGTGCCGCGGGCCTTGGTCACCGAGGCCATCGCCGTCGTGACGACCGGGATCCTTGTCGGCATCTCGATCGGGGCTTCCGTGGGCGGCTGGGCGGTCGAGCACCTAGGCCCGCAACCCTCGTATGTCGTGCCTCTCACGGCCGGTGGCATCGCGGCGGCGCTGGCCGTCATACGGGCCCGGGCTCTGGAGCGAGCCGAGCGCGACGCGGCCGCCGACCGGGCCTGACCTGCTGGGCGAGGTGCCGCCCTGTCGCGGACGCGGTGGCACCTCGCCCTCGGCGTCAGTGCGCGGGCAGGGTCGGGGCGGCATCCTCGCCGGAGGCGGCGTGCTCGGCGCGGGCCTTGGCGAAGGCTTCGTTGCTGCGCAACTCGACGTGCGGCAGGAACCACGACGCGAGGAACGCCAGCACCAGCACGCCCGAGGCCACGAGGAACACCGACGACATCGCCTGGGAGAAGCCCTCCAGGTAAGGGTGCGCCAGCCGCGGGTCGATGAGCTGGACGAACGAGGAGTCGGCCAGGGCTGAGGAGAACCCTCCCGTGCCGCCGCCGCTCTGGGCGGTCTGGAGCTGCTGCAGGAAGGCCTGGTTCGCGGCCGGGTCTCCGGTCGGGGCCTGCACCGCGGCACGGAAGGCGTCGGTCGAGGCTGCCTCGGCATACCGGGCCGGGATGTTCTCCGCGGCCTTGCCGAAGAGGATCGAGAGGAACACCGCTGTGCCCAAGGTGCCACCGATCTGCCGGGTGAAGGTCGCCGACGACGTAGCCACCCCGATGTCCCGGGGCGAGACGGCGTTCTGGGCGGCCAGGGTCAGCGGCTGGAAGTTGAAGCCGAGCCCGACACCGAAGAAGACCATGATGACCATCGAGACCCACAGCGGGGTGTCCGCGCCGACGTAGTGAAAGGCGAAGAGGGACGCAACGAGCAGGCCGGCGCCGATGATGGGGTATTGCCGGTAGCGGCCGGTGCGCGAGATGAGCTGGCCGGACAGGATCGAGCCGAACATGATGCCGAGGGTCATGGGCACCAGCTGCAGGCCGGCCTGCGTGGCTGAGGCGCCCTTGACGATCTGCAGGTAGAGCGGCAGCGCAGCCAGGCCGCCGAACATCCCCATGCCGACGAAGACCGAAGCGGTCGAGGCGACCGAGACGGTGCGGTTGGCGAACAACCGCAGCGGGATGAGCGCCTCATCGCCCATGGCCCGCTCGATGAACCAGCCGGCGACGAACCCGGCGACCCCGATGACGTAACAGGCCACCGCCTTGCCGGACAGCCAGCCCCACTCGCGGCCCTGCTCGGCGACGACGAGCAGCGGGACCAGAGCGACGACGAGCGCCACTGCCCCCCAGTAGTCGATCCGGTGGTCGAGCCGGGTGTGCTGCAGGTGCAGGGTGCGGCTGACGACATACAGGGCAGCAATGGCGATCGGCACGTTGACGAGGAAGACCCAGCGCCAGCCGGTGACGCCGAGAATGCTGTCGGCGCCGGCGAAGAAGCCGCCGATGACCGGGCCGAGCACGCTGGAGGTGCCGAAGACCGCCAGGAAGTAGCCCTGGTACTTGGCCCGCTCCCGCGGCGGGACGATGTCGCCGATGATGGCCAGCGCGAGCGAGAACAGGCCGCCGGCACCGATGCCCTGGATGGCCCGGAACAGGGCCAGCATCCCGATCGACGTCGACAAGGTGCACAGCATCGACCCGATGGTGAAGATCGAGATCGCGAAGATGAAGAACGACTTGCGGCCGTAGATGTCGGACAGCTTTCCGTACAGCGGCGTCGTCACCGTCGAGGTGATGAGGTATGCCGTCGTCACCCACGCCTGGGACGACAGCCCCTGCAGGTCGTCGGCGATAACGCGCATCGCCGAGGCGACGATCGTCTGGTCGAGCGCGGCGAGGAACATCCCCATCATCAGGCCGACGAGGATCGTCACGATCTGTCGATGGGTCAGGGCGCCGGCGACGGGGGTCGGCTCGGCGGCCGTCGAAGAACTCATGTCAGTGTCCTTGGATCGGGTGGTTGATCGGGTCGATGCGACGCTGGGTCAGCGTCGCGCGGAACAGGTCGATGTCGTCGCAGAGCCGGCTCAGGTATGCCGTCAGCGCCTCGGCGTCGGCGTCGCTCCAGCCGGCGAGCACCTGTTGGAAGACAGCGGTCCGGTGAGCCACCAAGGTGCCCATGAGGTCGCGGCCGGCCGCCGTCAGGTGCACCACCTGAGCCCGGCCGTCCGCAGGATCGGTGACCTTGTCGACATACCCGAGGGTGGCCAGGTGCGCGACGTGCCGACTGGTGACCGAGACGTCGGACTGGGTGCGTTCGGCGATGGTGGTGACCCGGGCATCGCCATGTGCCGCCGCGAAGAGGACCGAGTAGCTGGCGGCCTCCAGACCAGGGACGATCGAGGGCATGGCCTGGCGCAGCGACCCCAGCGCCTTGGCGGTGTGGATCGCGACGTGACCGAGATCCCCGGCCGCGCGCTCGGTGAGCATGGACCCTCCAGATAGTTGCTTGCGACAGGCAACTATAACGCCGAGGACAGGCGAGACCAACCGGCGCATCGGGCGCCGGCGTCAGTCAGCGAGCGGTGACCCTCGGCAGCACCCGGCGGCGCGCCGCTTCGTCGCGCTCGAGGCGCAGGCTGTCGCGATGACGTCGCTCGGCGAGCACCGCGGCGAGGACCTGGTCGACGGTGCTTCCCGCCGGCGGAGGCGGTGCGACATAACGCAGCGTGTCCGTAACCAACCCCTGACCGAGCGCCGCGCGGGCCTGGGGGGTGATTTCGGCCCCGGCGGTGAGGTATCGGCGCATCGCTGCGGCCAGGCCGTCGGGGAGCGTGGCGATGTCTGCCGTCGCGGCCCACCGGGCCAGGGGCGCCGGCATCTGCGCGGGAGGCGGCACGGTGACCTTGACGCGCTCCCGGATGACGTAGGTGCCCGCCGCGAGGTCACCGAGCCGTTTGCCTTTCGGCGAGACCAGGGCGGTGATGAGGGCGGGCGCCCCCTGGAAGAGGTAGATCTCGACGACCCCGACGAGGCCCCGGGCCAGGGCGTGGCGGAAGGTGATCGGACCGGCGTCGTCGCGCACGGTGCGCAGCCCCATGATCCGTTTCCCGAGGGTCTTGCCGCGGGTCAGGGTCTCCGTCGCGACCGGGATGCCCAGCACGACGAGCACGATCGTGACCAGGACGACGGCGGAGAACAGCGCCTCGTCGGCGAACCGGCTGGCCAGATCCAGGGCGTTGAGCAAGAACCAGCCGAGGAGGAACAGGCTGACGAACGCCGAGAGCAGGTCGATCAGCCCCGAGACGACGCGCGGGCCGATGGAGGCCGCCGGCAGGTCGAGAGTGACCGCCTCGCCGGTGACGAGCGTGTCCTCGGACTGCCACCCCTGGTCCGCCATGGTCGGCAGCGTAACCCTGCAGCGGCGTCTGCGCGTCCGTATGGTTGGCCCCGTGGATGTCGATGCGTATGTCGCGGCCCACCAGCACCAGTGGACGCGCCTGGAGGAGCTCGTCGGTCGGCGCCGGCTCAGCGGTGCGGAGGCCGACGAGGTGCTCGACCTGTATCAGCGGGTGTCCACCCACCTGTCGCGGCTCCGCTCGGCGGCTCCCGACCCCAGCCTGGTGGCCCACCTCTCGGTGCTCCTGGCCCAGGCGCGGGCCCGCTCGGCCAGCGCCCGCTCGGGGTCGTGGGCCGATCTACGGACGTTCTTCACCCGCACCTTCCCGGCCACCCTCTATCTAACCCGGCGCTGGTGGCTCGCGGTCATGGCCGTCAACGTCCTGGTCGCCTTGGCCGTCGGCTGGTGGTTCATCGGCAACCCGCAGATCGAGTCCTCGCTGATGACGCCGGACGAGGTCGACCAGCTCGTCAACTCAGACTTCGCGTCCTACTACTCGGAGAACGCCGCCGGCAACTTCGCCTTGCGGGTCTGGACCAACAACGCGTGGGTCGCGGCCCTGTGCATCGCTCTCGGCGTGCTCGGTTTCCCGGTCATCCAGTTGTTGTGGACCAACGTGCTCAACGTCGCGGCGATCGGGGCGATCATGGTGCACCACGGCCGCGCCGACGTCTTCTTCGGCCTGATCCTGCCGCACGGGATCCTCGAGCTGACGGCGGTCTTCGTGGCCGGGGGGGTCGGGCTGCGGGTCTTCTGGGCCTGGATCGACCCCGGGCCGTTGTCCCGCCCCGCCGCGGTGGCGGCGCAGTTCCGCTCGGCCGTCTCGGTGGCCCTCGGCCTCATCGTCGTCTTGTTCGTCAGCGGGCTCATCGAGGCCTTCGTCACCCCGTCGCCGCTGCCCACCTGGGCGCGGATCGGCATCGGGGTGCTCGCCGAGATCGCCTTCCTCAGCTACGTCTTCGGCTACGGCCGACAGGCCGCGCGGGAGGGTGTGAGCGGGGATCTGGACGAGGCCGACCGGGGCGCGGACCTGCCGACCGTGGCCTGACCGCGCGGCTCAGAGCAGGCCGCGGCTCTTCAGCATGAGGTAGTGGTCGGCCAACGCCGGTGGCAGCTCATCCGGTGGCGCGTCGACGACGGTCACCCCGAGCCGGCCGAGGGCCTCGACCACCTCGTCCTTCATCTGTTGGGTCCGTTCCGCAGCGGCCGCGTCGTAGGCCGCCCGCACCGAGCCCCGGTCGGCGGCCAGGGCGGCCACTGCCGGGTCGGCGACCGAGGCGACGACGACCCGGTGATGCTGCACGAGGGTCGTCAGCGTGGGCAGCAACGATTCCTCGACGACCACCGGCTCCAACGTCGTGAGCAGGACGACGAGAGCCCGGCGACGGCTCAGCCGGGCGATGGCCGCGGCCATGGCCGACCAGTCGGCCTCGACCAGTGCGGGCTCGAGGGTGGCCATGGCTCGCACGACATCGGCCAGCACCGTGGTCCGCGGGGACCCGACGACCTCGGCCTGGACGGTGCGGTCCGCAGCCAGCAGATCGACGCGGTCACCGGCGCGGGAGGCCAGCGCGGCCAGCAGCAGCGCCGCGTCCATCGAGGCATCGAGCCGGGGGATGTCGAGCACCCGCCCCGCCGAGAGCCGCGAGGTGTCCAGGACGAGGATCACCCGGCGGTCCCGCTCCGGCTGCCAGGTCCGCACCACGGGGCTGCGGCGTCGAGCGGTGGCCCGCCAGTCGATCGAGCGCACGTCGTCACCTTCGACGTAGTCGCGCAGCGAGTCGAACTCGGTGCCGGCGCCTCGGATCCGCACGGCGGAGCGTCCGTCGAGCTGGCGCAGGACGGCGAGCCGGGACGGCAGATGCTTGCGGGAGTGGAACGGCGGCACCACGCGCACCGTGCCGGCCAGCGGGATCGACCGTTGCCTGGCGGCCAGGCCAAGCGGCCCGAACAGCCGCACGGTGACCCGGTCGGCGCGTCGGTCCCCCCGTCGGTTCGGTGCCAAGGTGGTGCGCACGAGTCGCCGCTCACCGGGCGGAATCTGGAGGGTATGGCGGTCGCCGCGGGCCCCCGCGGAGGGCTGCCAGGCATCGCGCAGCACGCCGCTGGCCACCCGCCCGTTGGCGTTCGTCACGTAGACCGAGCTGTCGGTGCTCTCCCCGAGCCGCACCTGGCCGATCACGCCCCGCGCGAGCTGCAGGCGGGACGGGGACGCCGCGAGCCACAGGTCGGCGATGACGGCGACGGCGCACAGCGCCACCCACAGCCACGCGGTGCGCACCGACGGGCTGAGGACCACCGCTAACACCCCGGCTGCCACGAGCGCGGGGAGACGCCAGCTGACTGCCACGGCATACCTCCGTCAGCGGGGGACCGGGACCGAGCCGATGGCGGCGGCGAGGACCGAGGCGGTGCTGACGCCGTCCAGCTCGGCCTCGGCCCGCAAGGTGAGCCGGTGCGCCAGGGTCGCCTGGGCCAGGGCCTTGACGTCGTCCGGGGTGACGAAGTCGCGACCACTGAGCCACGCCCACGCGCGGCTCGTGGCGAGCAGCGCAGTCGCCCCACGCGGGGAGACGCCCAGCGCCAGCGACGGTGAGACACGGGTGGCTCGGGCCAGGTCCACGATGTATGCCGCGACCTCGTCGGAGACGGTGACCGCCCGCACCGCGGCGGCACCGGCAGCGAGCTCGTCCGGCCCGGCCACCGGCTGGACCCCGGCGGCGTCGAGGTCCTTGGGGTCGAAGCCGGAGGCGTGTCGGCGCACCACATCGATCTCCTGGTCACGCGGCGGGACGTCGAGCACGACCTTGAGGAGGAATCGGTCGAGCTGCGCCTCGGGCAGCGGGTAGGTGCCCTCGTACTCCACCGGGTTCTGGGTCGCCGCGACGAGGAACGGGACAGGCAGCTTCCGCGGGTGGCCGTCCACCGAGACCTGGCGTTCCTCCATCGCTTCGAGCAGCGCGGCCTGGGTCTTCGGCGGGGTCCGGTTGATCTCGTCGGCGAGCAGCAGGTTGGTGAAGACCGGGCCCTCGCGGAAGGAGAACTCCGAGGTCCGCGCGTCGAAGACGAGCGAGCCGGTGATGTCACCGGGCATCAGGTCGGGCGTGAACTGCACCCGGGTGGCCGTCACGCTCAACGCCTGGGCGAGGGTGCGCACCAGCAGGGTCTTGGCCACCCCGGGGACGCCCTCGAGGAGGATGTGCCCGCGGGCCAGGAGGGCGATGATCAGCCCGGAGACCGCCGCGTCCTGTCCCACGACGGTCTTGGCGACCTCGTGCCGCACGGCAAGCAGAGCCGCGCGGGCGTGCTCCGCCGATGCCGAGCGGGTGGGGGCGCCCGGTGCGGGAGCGGGCGGAGCGGGAGGGGCGGGGGCGTCGGCGGGGGAGACCTGGCCGTCGGCGGGCTGGTCCGGGGTGATCGTCATGTCGGCGAAGACTCTCTCGGCTGGTCGGTGCGGTGGGCAAGATCGTGCTCGAGTCCGGCGAGGTCCTGGGCGAGCCGGGCGAAGCCGGCCTCGTCAGGGGGTGGGGCGGCCATCAGGAGCGCCTCGACGCGTGAGGCGTCGCGCCCGGTCAGCTCGGCGACCCGCAGGGCCAGGAGCCGGGTCTGCGCGCCCGGCCCCAGCCCGACCCGGGCGCGCAGCCGGCGGGCGGTGGCGCTCTGCAGCACCTGGCTGCCGCGGTCGACGGCGCGGGCCTTGCGATACATCGCGCCGCGGCTCTGGGTCGTCTCGACGGCCCGGACGAGGACCGGGAGCGGTTCGCGCACCAGCGGCCCGAGTCGGCGGCCACGCCATACCATCACGGCTCCGAGCGTGAGGGCGGTGAGCCACAAGGCGGGGGTCAGCCACGGCGGCAGGGCTCGCTGGATGAGCATGCCGCCGGCGTCGCCCTGACCGGGGACATACCAGACCAGCGTCCCGGTGTGGCCGAGGGCGCGCAGCGTCATGGCCGCCTGGTCGCCGGTCGCGATGCGCTCGTTGGTCAACAGGCCCGCGTCGGAGATGACGACCACCTCGGTGCGCCCGTCGATGGCGGGGGTGCGCACGTAGGCCGCAACGGCCTGGCGCAGGTAACAGCCGGTCGGCTCGGACCGACCGGACAACTCGATGCCGCGGTCCACCCAGGACAACCGCTCGCCGTCTCGGATGTCGGGGGTGTCGCAGCCGATCGCTGGCTCGTCCCCGGCCGGGTAAGGGCCCACGCTGCCGTCGACGCCGAGCGCGGCGAGCTGCTCGTTCGTCGGGCCGGCCACCACGACTCGGGCCGCGCTCTCGGCGTGGTCCAACACGTCGGCGATGACGAGCGGGTCGGCGCCGCTGGTGTTGCTCAGGAACACGGTGGTGTCGGCATCGATGCGGGTGCCGAGGAACGCGCCGAGCCCCCGCGCCACGACGACGTCGACGCCGCGGCTGGACAGCACCCGGGCCAACGCCTGGGCGCCGCCGGGTTGGGGGTTCTCCGGATCGAGGGCCGCGGTGGATCGGGCCACGCTGACGGACACCGCGACCACCCCCACGAGGAGCACCGTCGTCACGGCCAACGTCCACCACAACCCGCGCGGGATCGCCGCCAACCGCCCGCTCACCGGGCCGGCTCCGGGATGCGATGCGGGGATGCGGCGCGGATGGCGGCCTCGAGGTCGCGCATCGTCTCGGCCTGCCCCCGGCTCGGGGTCGCGGTGCCGTAGAGCACGGCGTCGAATGTGTCGCCACCGGCCCGCAACGCGGTCGCGTGGTCCGGGAAGACGGCGGCGAGCTGGGCGGCCACCTCGCGCGCGGTCAGGGACATCGCGTCGACGAGCAGAGTCCGTTCGTCGGTATGGCGGGCCACTGCGCGATACCAGGCCAGCACGGCGAGCCGGTAGTCCCCGGCGGCGAAGGCGCGGGTCGCGATCGCCCGCAGTTCTTCGGCGGTGGCGGGCAGGTCCCCGAGGACGGGCGAGCCCCCGGCCGACCCGCGGCGGCTCTGACCGCGTCGCAGCCGGGCGGTGAGCGCGAGCGCGGCGCCGACCAGGCCGACGACGATGGCGACGCCGATCCACGAGGAGACCCCCACCGTGCCGCCGGCCAGGCGGTTCAGGACGTCCGAGATGAGGTCGCCGAGCCACTGCAGGGAGTCGGCGAACGGGTTGCCACGGGTGGCGTACTCGGGCTTGGCGAGCTCGTCGCTCAGCCACCGGCGCGCCTCGTCGCCACCGGGGTCGAGGTCGGTGATGACGCGCCGGAGCATGTCAGCGCCAGGTGGGGTTGGCGGCCCGGAGCAGCACCTGGTCGAAGCCCTCGCTGCGCATGCGGGCATCGACATACAGCAATGACGTGACCGAGGCGGAGAAGGGCGCGGTGAAGATCTGCCCCACGGTGGCGGCAAGGATGCTGACCAGGGCGGCCCAGGTCACCGAGGCGGCTCCACCGTCGTCGAGCGCGGGGAGCGCCAGTCCCGCGGCGAATCCCATGGGCACCTGGAGCACCTGCGCGATGACCGACGCGATGATCCCGGTGAGCACGATGATCCCGAAGGTGCGCCACCACCGGTTCCGCGTCAGGACGAAGGAGCGCCGCAGCGCCGCCCGGGCGGTGAGCTTCTCCAGCACGAGGGCAGGCATCGCGAAGGTGATGCGCACCTGGGCCCACAAGCTGGCGATGCCGAAGAGGAAGAACCCGAAGACCAACCAGCCGAGGCCGTCCCCGTTGGCCGCCTCCACGGCCATGCCGGGCCCGATGAGGACTGCCGCAGCCGCGAGCCCGATCGCCGACACGAGCAGGTTGAGCCGGATCGCCGGCCAGAGCCTGCCCTTGGTCTTGCTCCAGAGCTCGCCCAACGGCGCCGGTCGGCCGAGAATCGCCTCCCCGACGGCATACGAGACGAACACCGGCATGAGCAGGGAGACGATGAACATCGTCGGGATGATGCCGAAGTAGGTGCGTCCGGCCAGGTCCAGCACCTCGTCCACCTCGGCGTTCCCGGTCGTGGGAAAGCGGAGCCACCCTGTGGCGAAGGCGAACAGCACGAGGGCACCGGGGACGGTGGCCAGGACATTCACGACCAGCGACATCGCCAGGAGTGAACCCTGGTTGCGCCGGAACGCCTTGAACGCGCCGTCGAGGAGGTCACCGACGCCGAGGGGCCGCAGCCAGATGATGCCTGGGCGAGTGGTGAACCCGCTCGGGCCGCCCCACTGAGCCGGAGGATACGCGGCCCCCGCACGGCCCGGCCCGCCATCCTGCGGCGCGGGCGGCGTGCCCGGCCCACCCGGTGTCGCGACGGGAGGGGGCCCGGCGCTGGGTGCCGGGGTGCTGCCAGCAGCCGGGTAGGCGCCAGCAGCCGGGTAGGCGCCCGGGGGTGGGTAACTGCCGGGGGGCGGATAGCTACCGGGGGGCGGGTAGGCGCCGGGGCTCGACTCGCCTTCAGGCGAGCGGCCACCCACATCGGTCACGTCATACCCCCTGGCTGTCGTGGACGAACTGGATCTGATCGCACGCTATCAATCTGCGACCGCTTTGGGGACGTTCCGCGGCGCGGGGAAACTCACGGGGTCACGGCGAGCGCCTCGACCACCTCTCGGGCGAGCGCGACATCCCCGGTGACGTCGTATGACGTCTGTGCCTCGGTGGTGCGGCCCGCGCCGCGGCGGGTCAGGTCACGAGTCGACAGGGTGATCCAGGTGGTCAGGTCGGCGCCGCGTTCGGGGACCTCAACGGTGCTGCCGCACCGGTTTCCAGCTGCGGTGTGGTCCACCCGCACCGCGAAGCGGGCCGGGACCTCCTGGGTCGACTCGAGGACGACCGTGTGCCCGACCGGCACCTGCGTCTCCTTGGCCACGATGCGCGGCAGTGACTCCCCGAGCAGGGCGACGAACGCGGCGGCGCCGCTCGTGTCGAGCCCGCCAGGGCGACCGACCGCCTCGCGGATGTCCTGCTCATGGCACCACACGTCGGTCAGCCGCATCCGCATCACCTGGGCGGCGGGCGCCTCGGTGCCCATGATCCCGAGCATGGGGGTGTCGTCCGTCGCCTGCTCCAGGGCCGCCAGTCGCCGGGGCAGCAGAGCGGCGAGCTCGTCCAACACCTCGGTGCTCGACCGTCCCCGCCGGGCTTCGACCGACTGCTCGATCATCCGCCCGATGGGGTGGCGCAGCCACGGATAGTCCGGGACGGCCACGTCGAGGGGAGGGTCGCCGGCCAGGAGCGACTCCAACCCCGCCACGTGCGCGATCTGGTCCTGGACGGTCCACCCCGGGCACGCCGTCGCGGTGTCGAGCAGTTGCGGCGTCAAGGTCCGGCCGATGGACAGGATCGCCGTGACGCTGGCGTGCCATGCGGCCACGCGGTCGGCGAGGGTCTGTGGTGCGGCCGGACCCGATGGGGTCGCGTCTGTCGAGTCACGGTGCGGCGCTGGCATGGGCCGACTGTACCTAGGCTGTGTCACGTGGCAACGCCCTCGACGTCGGCACGCACCGCGTCCCCCTCCGCCCTGCAGCTCGCCCCGGCCGGCCTGACCGTCCTCGTCGGGATCCTCACCGTCGTCGTCGCGGCCCGCTCCACGGGCGCCGCCGCACCGGCCGCGCCCGGCCTGGTCGACCCCGGTGAGATCGTGCGGTGGGGCATCCCCGTCGTCCGAGTGGTCCACGACCTCGCCGCCTCGTTGACCATCGGGGTGCTCGTGCTCGCTGTGGGGCTGATGCCCGGCCAGGACACCGCGGCATCCTGGTTCTTCAGGATGCGATCGCTGGGGCTCTGGTGCGGTGTGGTGTGGGCACTGGCCGGCTTCGTCGGGGTGGTGCTCCAGTTTGCCGACATCGCCGGGACCCCGCTGACCGACCCGGGCTATCTGGCGCAGTTCCAGACCTTCGTGTGGACGGTGGAGGCCACCCGCATCCCGCTGATCTCTGCCGTGGTCGTCCTAGTAGCCGTGAGTTTGACGTCGATCGCCACCTCGCGGGTGGGTCTGACGTGGGCCGGCGTCTTCGCGGTGCTCGCCGTGGCGACGCTGGCGCTGGCCGGGCACGCCTCGGGGGCGACCGACCACGAGACCGCCGTCAACTCCATCGGCTTCCACATCGTCGCCGTCGTGGTCTGGGTCGGTGGGCTGCTGGCCATCGTGGTCCTGCGGCCGGTCATCGGTCGGCAGCTGGCGACGGTCCTGCGGCGCTATTCGGCCATCGCGGGCTGGTGCTTCGTCGCGGTCCTGCTCTCCGGCCTGGTCAGCAGCGCGATCCGCCTGGGCGGCGTGGCCGGTCTGCGGTCGTCATACGGCGCGGTGCTGCTCGCCAAAGTCTTCGCCTTCATGGTGCTCGGCGCGATCGGGTTCGTCATGCGGCGCCGGATCGTCGCGGCCCTGGCCACCATGCCGCAGGCCAAAGCGCTGTTCGCCCGGCTCGTCGTGCTCGAGATCGCCCTCATGGGGGTGGCGACCGGCGCTGCCGTGGCGCTGACCCGTTCGGCCGCCCCGGTGCCGGATGTCCCGCCGGCCTCGGTGGCCACGGTCGCCGAGGCCTACACCGGCTTCCCGCCGCCCCCGGAGCCGGACGCCTGGTCCTGGCTGACGGTATGGCGCTGGGATTGGCTCTGGGGCACGGCCGGGGTCATCGCGGCCCTGCTGTATCTCGGTGCGGTGGTCCGGCTGTGGCGCCGTGGTGACCGGTGGCCGATCTGGCGGTTGGTTTCGTGGCTGATCGGCTGTGCCTTCTTCATCTGGGCCAGCAGCGGTGCGCCAGGGGTGTATGGGCGGGTCTCGTTCGCCTGGCACATGTTGGAGCACATGTTCATGGCCATGGTCACGCCGATCCTGCTCGTCGTCGCGACGCCAATCCTGCTCGTCATCCGCGCGGTCGCGCCGCGCACCGACGGCTCGCTCGGCCCCCGGGAGTTGCTGTTGGGGCTGGTCCACTCGCGCTACATGAACGTCATGGCCAACCCGATCGTGGCGAGCGCCCTGTTCTTCTTCAGCATGGTCGTCTTCTACTACACACCGCTGTTCGAGCTGGCGTTGCGCAGCCACGTCGGGCACATCGTCATGATCATCCACTTCGTGGCTTCGGGTTACCTCTTCGCGTGGGTGCTCATCGGGGATGACCCCGGGCCACGGAAATGGCCCGCGGCATACCGGCTCTTGATGCTCTTTGCCACGATCGGCTTCCACGCGTTCTTCGGCGTCGCCTTGACCTCGGCCGAGTCGCTGCTCGCGCCGACGTTCTACGGGGCGCTCGACATCCCATGGATCCCCGACCCGCTGGTCGACCAGCACACCGGCGGCGCGATCGCGTGGGGGGTCGGTGAGGCACCCAGCCTGCTGCTGGCCTTGCTCGTCGCGGTCTCCTGGATGCGGTCCGACGACGCCGAAGCGCGCCGCCACGACCGTCAGGCCGCTCGCGACGGTGATGCCGACCTCGTCGCCTACAACGAGCAGCTCGCCCGACTGGCCGCGGCAGACCGTCGCGAGGAGGCTCGGGAACGGGCCGGGGCCGAACGCGCCGCCGCCGCCCGCGCCGCCAAGCACGGCCACCGGGGCCAGAGCTCGACCGGCGCTGACGACACGACCGGGGATGCACCGTGAGGGTCGCCCTCATCCAGCTCGGGTATGACGAGCGCGAACCGGTCATCGAGCGCGTCGAGCGAGCAGCCTCCTTGGTCCGCGCCCAGGCCGGTCACGACCTGGTCGTCCTCCCGGAGCTGTGGGCGCCCGGTGGCTTCCTCTACCAGGAGTGGGACCACCGCGCCGAGCCGGTCGACGGCCCGACGATGACCGCCATGGCGGCGGCGGCGGCTGCGGCCGGGGTCATGCTCCATGCCGGATCGATCGTCGAGCGGCCCCCGTCGGGTGAGGTCGGCGAGGACGGCAGGGGGCTGTGGAACACGGCGGTCGTCTTCGATGCCTCCGGTGCCGAGGTCGCGACCTACCGGAAGATCCACCGCTTCGGTTTCGGCGACGGCGAGCCCCGGTTGATGGATGCCGGCACCGAGCTCGTCTCGGTGGACCTGCCGGACGCGGCCACGGGGAAGACGCTTCGGGCGGGCGTGTCCACCTGCTATGACCTGCGCTTCCCCGAGCTGTTCCGAGCCCAGCTCGACGCCGGAGCAGAGGCGTTCCTGATGTGCTCCTGCTGGCCGGCGGCCCGGGTGGGTCATTGGTCGCTGCTCGGGCGGGCGCGGGCGGTGGAGAACCAGTGCTTCCTCATCGCCTGCAACACCGCCGGGACCCAGTCCGGGGTGGCCATGGGTGGCCGCTCGCAGGTCGTCGGTCCCGACGGGACGGTGCTCGCCGAGGCAGGGGACGACGAGGAGGTGCTCTCGGTCGAGCTCGACCCGGCAGCCGTGTCCCGCTGGCGCCAGACCTTCCCCGTCCTGCCGGACCGCCGCCCGTGGCTCAACCAGTCACGCCGCCGCCACCTGTGACGCAGTAGTCCTCCACTCGACGCAGTCTGTGGCCGCGATGTCGCGGTCACTCCCCTGCATTCCTCCTCTCGACGCCGAGTCGGGCCGGAACTCCCGAGCGGGACAGGGCACACTGGCGCTCGTGCCCCGCAACAGTGACCTCGACGCGGCCGTCGCCAACACCCCGCCCGGCCGCGACCGTTGGGCGGATGCGATCCGGGTTGGTTCGCTGTTCGTCGTCATCATCGGCCACTGGCTCATGGGGGCCTTGACCGCCGACGGTCAGGTCACCAACACGCTGGCCACGATGACCTGGCTACAGCCGATCACCTGGGTGCTCCAGGTGATGCCGCTGTTCTTCCTCGTCGGTGGGGTTGCCCACGCGCACACCCTCGCGCGGTTGGACGCGACCGCGGGTCCGGGCGCATACGCCACCTTCGCCCGGTCGCGGACCCTGCGGCTCATGCGTCCCACATCAGCCTTCCTCGCGGTCTGGATCGTCATCGCCGTGGTCGCCCACCTGCTCGGGTGGACGAGCGGGGGCGACGGCCCGCTGGTCCGCACTGTCCTGGTCCTGGTGCCCCAGCTGCTGTGGTTCGTCGGCATCTACCTGGGCGTCGCGGCGCTGGCTCCCCTCATGCGTCGGCTGCACCACCGGTATGGCGTGGCCGTCGCCTGGGCGCTGGTCGCCGCGGTGGTGATCGTCGACTGGCTCCGGTTCGCCCAGGGACACGAGGCGATCGGCCCGCTGAACTTCCTGCTCGTCTGGCTCGCGCTGCACCAGCTCGGATTCGCCTGGCACGACGGCGCCCTCACGTCGCGCCTCGCCGGTGCCCTCCTCGCTCTCGGCACGCTCGGGCTCGTTGCGTGCGTGACCCTCGGCCCCTACCCGGTGAGCATGGTTGGCCTGCCGGGCGAGCCGATCTCCAACATGTCGCCGCCGACGCTGGCGCTGCTCGCCCAAGGGCTGGCGATCATCGGAGCCACGTCGCTGCTCCGCGGGCCCGCCGCCCGGGCGCTCGCCCGGCCGCGGGTATGGCGGGTCGTCCTGCTCGCCGCACCCTTCGCCATGACCGCGTTCCTCTGGCACCTGACGGCTCTCATGGTCGGGTTGATGGGAGCCCGGTCGCTGCACCTTCGTCTTCCAGAACCGGGAACCGGTATGTGGTGGCTGACCCGCCCGTTGTGGTTCGCCGCGCTGGGGGTCCTCACCGCCGGCTTGGTGACGGTCTTCGTCCGCTTCGACCGGGGAGCCTCGGCCCCACGCGTTGACCTGGCCGGCAGCGGCCTGGCCGGTGGCGGCCCGGCCGACGCCCGCGCGGCGGTCGGCATCGCGCTCGTGGTCGCCGGCGTCATCTGCATCTCGCTAACCGGTGTCGATGTGCTCGGCAACCGCCCGCAGACGGTGCTGTTCTTCCAGGTCACCCCGGGGGTCGCGCTGGCGGTCACCATTCTCGGGGCCGCTGTCCTCGGGCTTCTTCCGGTGCGCCATACCGCAAAGGACCCGGCATGAGAGCGGTCGTCTACCACGCGTATCAGCAGACCCCGTTCCTCGCCGAGGTGCCCGCGCCGCAGGCGCCCGATGGCGGGGTCGTCGTCGAGGTCGCCGCGACCGGAGTCTGCCGCAGCGACTGGCACGCCTGGATGGGCCACGACCCTGTCACCTTGCCGCATGTTCCGGGCCATGAACTGACCGGCCATATCGCTCAGGTGGGCTCCGGCGTGCGGCGCTGGCGCGTGGGGGACCGCGTGGTGGTGCCGTTCGCGTGTGGGTGTGGGGCGTGCCCGGTATGTCGGGCCGGTGCGTCGCAGGTCTGCCCTCACCAGACGCAGCCCGGCTTCACCCATGGGGGATCGTTTGCCGACCTGGTGGTGGTCCATGCGGCCGACCACAATCTCGTCGCGCTGCCCGAGGGCATCGGCACGCAGATCAGCGACGTCGCGGCGGCGTCGCTGGGCTGCCGGTTCGCGACGGCATACCGCGCCGTGGCATTGGTCGGACAGGCCCGCGCCGGGGAGTGGCTTGCGGTGCATGGGTGCGGCGGTGTGGGTCTATCGGCGGTGATGATCGGGGTCGCGCTGGGTCTTCGGGTGGTGGCCGTCGACGTCAACTCCGACGCGCTGACCAGCGCAGCGCGGCTGGGTGCCGAGCAGACGGTTCGGGTCGGCGCCGGTGCCGAGGACGGGGCCGGCGTCGGAGCGGAGGTCGTCGAGCGCACCGACGGGGGCGCTCACCTGTCGATCGATGCGGTCGGCGACACCCGTAGTGCCCTGGCGTCAGTCGCCGGACTGCGGGTCCGGGGCCGGCACGTCCAGGTGGGGCTCCTGCTGGCGGACCAGGCAGTGCTGCCCCTGCCCATGGGGCCGGTCATCGCCAAGGAGCTGCAGATCCTCGGCGCGCACGGTCTGGCGGCCGCTGACTATCCCGGGCTCATGGCTCTGGTCGCCGACGGCCGAGTCGATCCGACGGTGCTCGTCGGGAGGGTGATCGGGCTCGACCAGGCAGGTTCGGCGCTGGCCGCCATGTCCACCTCGTCCGCCGGCGTCGGGATGACGGTCATCCGCGTGCGGTGATTCCATGCTCGCCGATGGCCAGGCTGTCGGCCCGGTCAGCACCGCGAGCCGCCTGGCCGGTCAGCGCCCTCGGGGCGCCGCCCGCCGATCACCCGGGGAGGACCCCGATCCGGCCCCGCGGTCCTCCCCCTGATGAGGACCGCGGGCGCCGGACAAAGCCCATACCCAGGACAGGTGAGGCGCTACAGCCCGGCGAGGCCCTTCGGGGAGCCGATGCCGGTCGGCGCGTCATACCCCTTCAGGCCGGTGCAGAGGTAGTCGCCGCCGCAGAACCCGTTGCTGCCACCGACGACGTCGAAGAACGAGGACTTCCGGTTGTAGATCTGGTTGACCCGGAAGGTCGCCCCGTCGCCCTTGGCCCCGATGAGCCCAGCCACGAAGGGAGCCGACGCGCTGGTCCCCCCGAGCACCATCCAGCCGGCGGGGATGAACGGATTCTCGTAGCTGTCGTAGACCGCGACGCCGGTGTTCGGGTCGGCGACGGCCGAGACGTCTGCGACGGTGCGCATCGAACAGTTCGGGTCCTTCTGGTAGGTCGGCTTCTTGACGTAGGCCGAGCACCCGCTACCGGCTCCACTCCAGGCGTCCTCGGTCCAGCCGCGGGCGTTGGAGCTGGGGTAGAGCGAGGTGCCGCCGACGGCGAGCACGCCAGGGAGCACCGCCGGTGCCGAGGCCGTCGTGAAGCCCCAGTCGCCGGAGGAGGCCACCGAGATCACGCCGGGTTGCCGGTAGGGGGCCGCGGTGGCCCACATCCCGCCCCACTCGTCCCCGCCATAGCTGTGCGAGATGACCGTGGCGCCCATGGCCACCGCGCGGGCCGTGGCCGCCGACAGGTCCTCGAACGAGTTCGAGTTCGCCTCCACGAGAAGGATCCGGCAGGTCGGGCAGGCGGCCGAGACCATCTGGATGTCCATCGAGCCCTCGATCGCCCAGCCCCCGTCCGGATCTGGCAGCGGCGCCGCCACCCCCTCCTGGTTGACCTTGCGGAAGCAACCGTTGGCGGTCGTGCAGGCGCGCAGACCGTACATGGCTCGGTAGACGCCGAGGTCCGCTTCGGCGTGCGGGACGTCGAAGGCGATGACGACGGCCACCAACGAGGTCGCGGCCTGCTGGGGAACCTTGTATGCCGCTCGCAGCGCAGGTGCGCCATACCCGGCCGGGATCTCGGTGACGCCCGCCGCGGTGCTCACTCGGCGGGCCGTGGCGGCCGCGTCGACGCGGACCTTGGCCAGGCAGCGCGCGTATCCGACGTCCGCTGAGTCGCAGGCGTTCTTCGACACCGCGCCGGATCCGGCCGCGGTGGCGGCCCCGCCCCCGGCCAGGGCCATGGTGAGCAGGCTGGTGACGGCGATGCCGGACAGCGCGAGCCGGCGCAACGAGGTGCTCATGGTCTGGTTCCCTTTCGTCGGCACCGGAGTCACCGGCGGATCATGAAGGCGGCGGTGATGGTCTCGCTGAAGCGACCCCCGACCTCGTCGGTGGCGGTCACCTTGAGCCGGGCCGGTCGCGTCGCCGAGGAGGCCGTCGGCGTGGTGAACGTCGCGACGTAGTTGCCCGCCCCGTCGTCCGTGATGCGTGCCGGCTGCCAGGTGGCGCCGGCGTCGAAGGACACCACGGCGGAGACGCTGCGCACCGCGATGGGTCGGGCGGCGTTGACGTGGCCGACCGAAATCCGCATCCGGGTAGGGCCCGGTGCCACGGTGTCAGCCAGGTCGGTCGGCAGGGAGTAGTTGACCGACATGAACGGCACGATCCGACACGGGTCCTCGGCGGGTTTGGCGATCCGGCAGGCCCACTCGGCCGGGGCCAATGCGGTGGCGGCCGCAACGGGTGTCTCCCAGTGTGTCCGCGTCGTCGATGCGGTGGCCGCGCCGCCGGTGCGGCCACCGGTGGTGAGGTCCGCTGAGACCCGCCGAGCGTCTGCGGGTAGGTCGGCCACGACGTCGAGCGGCCCCGTGCCTTCGGCGAGGACGGTGCCGTCGGCCGACAGGCGCCACGATGCGGTGGTCCTGGGTTCCTCGGTCATCCAGTCCATCGTCCCGAAGTGGTTGGGATCGCTGTCGCTGAAGGGCATCGCCAGGAGGCTCACCTGGGATCCGACCAGGCAGGCCGGGCAGGTCCTGCCAGAGAAGGGTGACCCGCCCTCGAACAGGCGCGGGTGCAGCGGGGGCTGGCCCCAACGCGCGGTCACTCGGGTGCCGGGCGTGGGACTCCACAGGCCGGACGCGAGGTAGCCGAAACCGCCGACGTCCTCGACGGATTGCGTGTAGTCCTCGGCAACCTGCCAGCCGGGCGCGGCGCGGACGTATTCGAGACGGCTCTGGGGGACGGCGATGCTGACTCCCAGACCGGCTCCGTCCCCGCTGGGGCTGAACAGTATCCGCGACGGGAGCCCGGACCCGGCCACCGGTGCGTAGTACGAGGCGGCAACCGTGGTCAGGTCGGTCGAGCGCGCCACGAACCGCAGGCTCGAAGGAATCGAACCGGCACCGTCATACCCGAGGTCGTAGGTGTATGCCGGGGAGGCGTTGGCCGGAGACAGAAGCAGGGTAGTCGCGGTGTAGGTGAGCGTCCCGAGCGACGGCGCCGCCGTCGGGGAGACGTAGAGGTCGGCCGATCCGAACGAGAAGAGGCCCACGCCAACCCCGCCCCGACCC
The DNA here is from genome assembly GCA_052034115.1 of Actinomycetota bacterium. Lineage (GTDB taxonomy): Bacteria > Actinomycetota > Actinomycetes > Actinomycetales > Dermatophilaceae > Lutibacillus. Next base: position 14,760 of record JBPOIZ010000026.1, on the reverse strand, counting down.
TCAGGAGCCTGCCGGAAGAGCGAGAACGACCAGCCGCCGGCGTCTGCCTCGATGGCTCGGGGGACGGCGAAGCCCAGCTTCGAGGTCGCCGAGCGCGCGTCGACGGTGACCGTCTGCGGGCCGGTGACGGTGAACCCGTCCTTGAGCACCAGCCGGGCTGTGAATCGGGTATCCGGGCTGTAGGGATCGTCCAGTTGGGCGAGCATCGAGTAGGTCCCGGCCGGGACGCTGACCTTGGCCTGGCCGCGGTAGATCCACGCTATGCCGACGTACCGGGCGGGGTCCTCGACGTTCATGACCATGGCCGAGCCGAACTCCATCGGTGCGCCCGTCGAGTCGGTGGCCTTGATCGTCAGCGTGTGCATCGGGAACTGCGGCGTCACTCCCGGCGAGGCGACCGCGGTGATCCTCGTGACGCCGGCATACAGGTCGCCGGCGGGGGTGCGGGCGAGCCGCCCGGCGATGGCCGCGCTCGACGCCGGGGTGATCCGTCCGATCCCCGTCGTGCCGGATCGGGAGTCGACATCGACTCCCGGAACCGCCGTCGGCGAGCTCGTGCTGGCGTATGTGATGGTGACGCGCACGCCCTGCGAGCCGGCGTTGGCGATCCGATCCACGTCGAAGAGGGACACATCGAGCACCTGGCCGGCAGCGCCCCGGAGCACCGACGGGATGGCGTAACTGCCCTTCGGTGTGCGGTAGATCGCGACCGTGCGCGGCCCCCCGGCGGCTGGGCCCGCGGTGAGTGAGGTCGCCGTGTGGCCATCGGCACCCCGACGCAGGGTGACCCGGTCGCCACCGAGCAGGACGGCCGTGGTGGCCTCGACCATCGGGCTTGCCGAGCTCGCCGCGGCTGTCGGCGCGGCGGCGATAGCGGTGCTGGCGGGCGCGCCAGCCGTGGCGGCGGCGGTGGCTGGCGGCACAGCGCCCGCCGTCGCCATGGCCGTGAGGGCGGACAGGACGATCACAGTTCGTCGATGCACGGGTGAACACCCTTCGGATCAGTGACCAGCACGCGAGGAGTGCGGCAGGTGCCGCACCCGCAGAGGCCCCCCTGTGTGGGTCTCCTGACCGACAAGACGGCGCCGTGCGCCGAAAGGTTGCCTGGCGAAAGGCAAAGAGTTGGTCAAGACGTATGGCGGGCCGCGAACGACCCGCCATACATCGACCGTGCTGATGGGACCGGGCCTAGAAGGCGTCCTCCGGCACGTCCATGAGCGCGTTGTCGGTGGCCTCGGCGATCGCGCGCTCCGCGGTCAGGCGGGGCAGCACGGTGCGGCAGAAGAACGAGGCGACGGCGACCTTGCCGGTGTAGAAGGAGCGATCTGCGGCCGACATGGTGTCGCCGCGTTCCGCCAGGGCCGCCCGGGCGATCTCGGCCTGGCGCATGAGCAGCCAGCCGACGATCAGGTCGCCGGCGGCCAGCAGCAGCCGGGTGGTGTTCTGGCCGACCTTGTAGAGGTTGGTCAGGTTGCCGCCCATGCGCGGGTCGGACTGCATCAGCTGCCCGACCATGAAGCCCATCATCCCCTGCATGTCCTCCAAGGCGGTGCCCAGCAGCTCTCGCTCCCGTGCCATCGAGTCCGGACCACCGTCGCCGCCCTTGACGACCTCGGCGATCTGCGCCGCGATGTAGGTCAGGGCGGCACCCTTGTCCTTGACGATCTTGCGGAAGAAGAAGTCCAGGCCCTGGATCGCCGTGGTCCCCTCATAGAGGGTGTCGATCTTGGCATCCCGGACGTACTGCTCCAGCGGGTAGTCCTTGAGGAAACCGGACCCACCGAAGGTCTGCAGCGACTCGGTGCCGAGGAGCACCCAGGCGCGCTCGGACCCGAAGCCCTTGACGATCGGCAGGAGCAGGTCGTTGAGCTTCTCGGCCAGGTGCACGGGGGAGCTCTTGTCGATGACGTTCGTGCCGGACTCGAGCTGCGCCATCGCCACCGCATCCTGCTGGGTCGCGGTGTAGCAGACCAGGGCGCGCAGCCCCTCGGCATACGCCTTCTGGAGCATCAGCGAGCGGCGCACATCCGGGTGGTGGGTAATGGTGACGCGGGGGGCGTCCTTGGCCGGGGTGGTCATGTCGGAGCCCTGGACCCGCTGCTTGGCGTAGTCCAAGGCGTTGAGGTAGCCGGTGGACAGGGTCGCCATGGCCTTGGTGCCGACCATCATCCGGGCGCCTTCGATGATGTTGAACATCTGGGCGATGCCGTCGTGGACGTCGCCGAGCAGGGTGCCGACGGCCGGGTGCTTCTCGCCGAAACGGACCTCGCAGGTCGTGGACACCTTGATGCCCATCTTGTCCTCGACGTTCGTGACGTAGACGCCGTTGCGCTCGCCGAGCTCACCGGTGGCCAGGTCGACGTGGAACTTCGGGACCACGAAGAGGGACAGCCCCTTGGTGCCTGGGCCGGCGCCTTCTGGGCGGGCCAGGACCATGTGGACGACGTTGTCGACCATGTCCGACTCGGCGGAGGTGATGAACCGCTTCACCCCGGTGATGTGCCAGGTGCCGTCCGGCTGCTGGACCGCCTTGGTGCGGCCTGAGCCCACGTCGGATCCGGCGTCCGGCTCGGTGAGCACCATCGTGGCGCCCCAGCCCTTGTCGGCGAGATAGCCGGCCAGCGTCTTCTGGTCCTCGTTGCCCAGCCGGTAGAGCACCTGGCCCATCGCGAACGCCGAGCCGTAGAGGTGGATCGCCGGGTTCGACCCGAGGACCAGCTCGAGAAGTGCCCAGCGCAGCGACGGGGGCGCCGCGATGCCGCCGATGGCCTCGGGGATGTCGATCCGCCACAGGTCCGAGTCGATGAAGGCCCGGTACGACTTCTTGAACGACTCCGGTATGACGACCGTGTTCGTCTCAGGGTCGAAGGTCGGTGGCGTGCGGTCGCCGTCGAAGAACGAGTCGGCCAGCGGCCCCTCGGCGAGATCCTTGATCTGGTGGAGCATGTCACGGGCCGCCTCCTCGTCGACGTCGGGGTAGACCCCCTGGCCGAGGATGTCCTGGCGCCCGAACACCTCGAAGAGGTTGAACTCCAGGTCACGGACGTTGCTCTTGTAGTGGCCCATGAGTGCCCCTTCTTGCGCTCCCGGGCAGGCTCCAGCGCCTGCGTTACTGGCCGGTAACTTACATGGTCCTACTCGTCGGTAACCAGGGCAAGCGAAACGGCGGGACCGGGCGACCGTCGCGCCGTGTCCTCGCTCACCTCCCGGAGCGCGACGGCTGGGTGCCGGCCCCGGCGTTTCCGGCGTCCGCGTCGCCACATCCGGGCCGCTGCGGCATACCCTCGTGGGCAGCGGCCACGTATGGCGGGGCCCGCACGGAGGGGATCAGCAACCATGGCAGGGAAGTTCGAGCTGTACACGGACGCCGGCGGCAAGTTCCGGTTCCGCCTGAAGGCCGCCAACGGCCAGGTCATCGCGGCCAGCCAGGCCTACGAGAGCAAGAAGTCGGCGCTCAACGGCATCGAGTCGGTGCGCAAGAACGCCGGGGACGCCACCCTGGATGACCAGAGCGGAAGCTGACTGAGGGGCTCCGTGCCGGCTGAGCGCCGGCCGAGCCCCGGCCGACCCGGCCCGATGCGAAGGGCGCCCCACCACGTTGGTGGGGCGCCCTTCGCCGTGCCGAGCGGGTGACGAGAATCGAACTCGCACTGTCAGCTTGGGAAGCTGATGTTCTGCCATTGAACTACACCCGCGAGCGCCGTCGGCGCGCAGCCGAGTCTAGCCGAACTCGCTCGGGCCGCTGACCACGCCGGCTCCGGCGCAGTAGCCTCGCCGGGTGAATCCCGTCGGCGCACCCCGGCCACCGTCCACGACCACGATCTCCCTGGGCATGCTCAGCGACCGCAGCTGGCCGGGGGCGCTGTCCGCCGAGCCCCTGGGGGTGGCAGCAGCCGACGTGGCCGCCGATCTCGACCGCTTCTACGTGCCGGTCGACCCCCGCGCCAAGACGAGGTGTATCGACGGCCGGCACGACCCGGCTCTTGACGAAGCGAACCTCGGTCCCCAAGTGCCCGGGGGTGCGCCCGGGTCGGCCCTGGCCTACCGCCTCGGCGTGGACAAGGACGACCTGACCAGGGGCACCTTCACCGGGGACGCCGAGATGATGATCGAGGCATATCTGCGGCTCGGCCTGGCTCCCGGTGGCCACCGCGACGACGCTGCGGGGGACGGGGTCGGGTGCGGCGCCATCGACGGTCTGCAGTCGGTGCTCGACTGCATGACCAACCCGCGCCTGGTCGAGGATCACAAGCGGCTCGTCAAGTCGATCCTCGACGAGCACTTCAACCGGGACCACTATCTGCGGGTCATGGGGGCCGCCCTGGTCCTGCAGAGTCGCTCAACGGGCTACTTTCATGGCCGAAGCGAGATCCTCGACCTCCTGGAACGGACTGCTCCGGGGAGCGTCTCGATGCTCGAAGGACATCACCGCGAGGCGCTCGTCGTGGTCAATCTCGTGCCGGGCACGACGCTGGCATCGAATCGGTTCGCGGCCCAGCACGAAGGGCTACAGGCCTTCGGCTACGACCTGTGGCGATCCCGCCAACTGGTCGGGGCGCTGTTTCCGTTGCCGTCCCAGGACGTCGACCGGCAACGGTTCATCCACGCGCGGGTCATGCTCACCATCGCAACCCTCATGGCCCTGACCGACGGTTCGCTGCCTGCCCTCATCCGGCTTCCGGCACCGGCTCCGGACGGCCCGTGACCTCGGCCGACGGCACGTGACCCAGGTCGGTGCGGATGTGTCCCCGCAGCGCCACGGCGATGTATGCCGCTCCGGCGAGGGTCATGGCCGCGATGCCGAGGAAGGTCGAGCGCCAGCTGACGACCGCGACCAGCAGTGCGCCGACACCGAGTGACATGGCCTGCGGCACCCCCATGACGACCTCCGTGGCCATCGACACCCGGCCCATGACGACCTGCGGCGTCCGGCGCTGCTGCAAGGTGGTGAAGGCCACGAAGATGATGGGCAGCGCGAGCCCGAGGACCCCGGTCGCCACGAGCAGCACTTCCAGGGAGTGCGTCGTCGTCATCAGCGCCAGGCACAGGCCGAGCCACGCCATACCGGCCGCTGTCGCAGCCGTCTCCCCGAGTCGGCGGACGAGTCGGTTCGACATGACGCCGCCGATCACCGCGCCGAGCCCTTGGATGGTCACCACGACGCCGGCGAAGCTCGCCGACTTGCCGAAGTCGTCGAGGATCGCGTAGATCGCCGACTCGGTGAAGCCCAGGACGAGCAGCATCATCCCGAAGCCGATCAGGACGTGCTTGAGCACCGGGTCGGTGCCGAGGAAGCGCACACCGGCCGTCATCTCGTGCCACGCACGGGTCTGCGCGCGCTCCGGCATCTGCTCGCGGACGGTGACGAGCCAGACGCACGCGGCGCCGATGATGAAGGACGCGACATCGATGAGGATGACCGGGGTCGGCCCGGACGTCGCGAAGACTGCGGCGCCCAGGAGTGGGCCGAACAGCCGGAAACCCTCGCGGGTCGTCATCAGCGCGGCGTTGGCATCGACGAGCACGTCGTCGGCGATCAGCTCCTTGAGCAGCCCGTTGAGCGCGGCCGGGATGACGATGAACGAGACGCCGTAGAGGAAGGCGACGACCCAGATGATCCAGATCTGCGAGGAGTCGCGCACGAGCAGCAGCGGTAGCAGGGCAATCGCCGAGGCCACGTTGGCCCAGATGATCATCGGCTTGCGCGGGACCCGGTCGATCCACACCCCGAGCAGCGGGGCCGCCAGGGTGGGCAGCATCATGAACAGGAAGGTCAAACCGGCCGCGCTGTTCGAGCCGGTGAGCGTCTTGACCCACATGCTCAGCACGAGCAGCATGATCGAGTCGCCGGCGGCCGAGGTGCTGATGCCGGCATACAGTGCGGGGAAACCGGCCTGCTGGAACGCCCTACGCATCTGCTGTCCCCGCATCGACGAGGCGCACCGACCCCGTGCCCAGCTGGCCACGCACGGTGACGTAGGCCTGGCCCGGACCGGGTTCGCCTCGTGGGGTCAGCCGGGACGAGACGCCCCCGCCGGCCATGAGGTCGGTCCAGACGGGCACGCCGTCGGCGATGGCCACCAGGACGTCGCCGGTGCCGGTGCGCACCGTGGCGGTGCCGGTGGTGAACCGACCGAGGTGGATGTCGCCACTGCCCGTGGTCGCCTGGACGTCGGTGGCGCAGGCGCGCACCGCGACGTCCCCGGAGCCGGACTTGAGCAGCGCCGGGCCGCCCGCGCGGTCGATGACGATGTCACCGGATCCGGCGTTGATCGTCGCCTCGGCGTGAACCGTGCCGAGGGCAATGTCGCCGGATCCGGCGGTGGCCTGGACCGAACCGGACAGAGTCGCGATGGTCACGTCCCCGGACCCGGTGCGAATGTCGGCGTTGGCGAGCGTGCCGCTGACCTGCAGGTCTCCACTCCCGGTGCGGACCGCCAGGTCGCTGCCCTCGGGGATGGTGGCCACCACCTCGACGTGGGAGATCCGGCGGAACAAGCCGACGCCCCGGGGGCCGATGACGCGAATCTGGCGCCCGGCGCGATCCACCGTGATCGCGTCATCCTCGCCGTTCCTGGCGGTGATGTCGATGACGACCTCGGCCGTCGGGCCGGCGTGCACGGTCAGGGTGCCGGCTTGGATCTCAAGGGACAACTCGATGGGTTCGGTGACGTCGAAGGTGTGGCGCATGGCCCCTCCCGGGGTAGGTCGAATCGATCGGGCGCGCGCCCGATGGTGCTGACAGAGGTATGGCGTTGCGGCGGGCTACACCCAGCCGGACATGTGCTTGCCGTGCCGGCCGCGGCTCTCGTTCCAGCGGCCGAGCGGCCCGAGGTCGATGTCGAACTCGACGCGGGGGCCGGATCGGCCGGCGGGCCGGTCCCGGACCGCGGCCCGAAGCGCGGTGACGATCCAGGCGTTGAGCGATCGCCCGCTCTTCGCCGCGAGGTCCTCGGCCTTCAGCTTGACCGACTCGGGGATGCGCACGGTGATCCGGACGACATCGTCGTCCTCGTCCAGGCCGTCCTGGTCGGCGGCCTCGGCGTCGCTGCTCACGCCATCGCGGGTGGTGGCACCCGGAGGGCCTGCGGTGAAGGTCGCGGCCGGCGGTGGTGGCACGTCGACGACGAAGTCGACGTCTCGACCGCGCAGGCGGACATCCACATTGCCGCTGGGCACCAACGTGGTGATCTCGGCCGCCGCCTGGCTCAAGGCCTCCAGCAGGGTCAGCCGGAGGGCCGGGTCCAAAGCCGTGGCGATGCGGTCAGCGGCAGCGCGAACGTCGGGGCCGCCGGCCTCGGCGACTGCGCCCAACTCGGCCCGGACCCGCTCGACATAGGGGGTGACATCCATAGACATCACCATGACGTCAGCATGGCGTCATGTCAACCGTCGCCATGACGTCACCTACCGTCCCGGTGAGCGGCGCGCTGCCGGGCCGACCTGCCCGCTAGCCTGTGCGTGTGCTGCTCTCAGATAGGGATATCCGGGCCGAAGTCGCTGCCGGCCGAATCAACCTCGACCCCTGGGATCCGGCCATGGTGCAGCCGTCGAGCGTCGACGTGCGCCTCGACCGTTACTTCCGGCTCTTCGACAACCACAAATATCCCGTCATCGACCCGTCGGCCGAGCAGCCCGAGCTGACCAGGCTCGTCGAGGTGGAGCCGACCGAGGCCTTCGTCCTGCACCCGGGGGAGTTCGTCCTCGGCTCGACCTTGGAGGCGGTCAGCCTCCCGGACGACCTGGCGGCTCGGGTGGAGGGCAAGTCTTCGCTGGGGCGGTTGGGGCTGCTCACCCACGCCACGGCCGGGTTCGTCGACCCGGGGTTCTCCGGGCACGTCACGCTGGAGCTGTCCAACGTCGCGACCCTGCCGATCATGCTCTACCCGGGCATGAAGATCGGCCAGTTGTGCTTCTTCCGCCTCTCCTCACCAGCCGAGAACCCGTATGGCAGCGCCGCCTACGGCTCGCACTACCAGGGTCAGCGGGGACCGACGGCCAGCCGGTCGTGGCAGAGCTTCCATCGCACCGACGTGTAGCGCCTCATCCCGGCTCTCTCGTGATCTGATAACGGGCCGCGGACTGGGCGCCGGTGAAGAACCCGCGCATCCGCTCCCGCCAGGCCAGGATGCTGGCATCGGTGGCCTGATCGACCAGCGCCGCTGTCTGGGTGTAGGCGGCGGTGTCGTGCGCGGCCGCGAAGTCGGCGGCCGGGTCCCCGGTCGAGGCGCCGAGGCGGCGGCGCACCGTCACCCAGTCGTCGGCGGCCGGGTTGCGCCCCCCGTCGAGCATCGGCACCAGATCCTCAGCGTGTTCGAGGGACAGCACCGCCACTCCGTCGGGGATGGCGAACCTGGCCGCGGGGGCACCGGCCGTCAGCACCGCCGTGACCTGGAACTCCCCGGTGAAGCCGGGATCGCTCGCGAGCGCCGCGGCCGCGATGCCGCCCAGGCTGTGTCCGGTCAGCAGCACCGGCTCGCCGGCCCGGACTCCGGCCTGGCGGAGTGCCTCAGCGACGCATCCGCCGAGCTCGGACTGCTCGCCGGCCATCAGGCGGACATCCGAGGTGAGATCGACGGGGGTGTTGCTGCGCGCGAGTGACCAGTCCTGAGTGCCCGGGATCTGGACGACCCAGGCGAGCGTGCCGTCGACGCCTATGACGCGCCGGACCGTGAGCATGCCGTCGTGTTCCCCGTCGCCGAGCACGGACTGCTCGCGCAGCAGATCGGCGACGCCGGTGGCCGGCGGGATCTGGTCGGTCGGGCCGGCGCGTGGCACCGCCCGCACTCGGAACGGGCCACCGTCCAGGAACGCGCCCAGGACACCGCCGAGCCCGAGCACTCGGTGCAGGAGGTCGGCATACCCGTCGGGCAGCGGCCTCAGCTCGAGCAGATCCGGCAGCGTCGGCAGACCGCGGATCGCCCCGCCGGCCAGCCCCGGGACACCGATGCCGTCGACGACCGCCGGGCCGACGGCGAGGACGTGCTCGGTGACCTCGGGCCGGTCATAGAGCGCCGACCCGAGGGCCCTGCGCACACCGCCATCGCTGACTGCGTCCGCGGCCGCCACGGCTGAGGCGCCGCCCCACCAGGCCGCAGAGCCGATCTGCCCAGCGATCAGGCCTCCGACGAGCTCCCCGCCGGTCCAACGGAGGCGCTCGAAGGCGGCCGAGCTGACCTCCTCGGCGGCGCGATACGTCGCCACCGACGCCCGCAGCCCCACCGCGACCGTCTCGAACGCCAGCCCCCACACGCCGACGCCCTCCGGCCCGCCGATGGCGCTGAGCAGCGCCAGCTCGGTGGCGACCGCCTCCACCGGGCAGAGCAGGCCGGCGGCGAGCAGAGCCGGGTCGGCGGCCACCATGCCCACCAGTGCGGCTGCCTGGCGCAGATCGTCGCCGGCCGCATCGAGCAGGTGCGCGGCCGCCACCAAGTCGTCCAGGTGTGCGTCGAGGGAGTCGGCGCCGCCATAGATCGAGAGCTCGTCACCCATGGTCGCCCCAGCCGGCCGCCTCCTGCGCCACGTGCAGCGCGAGCTGGCGGGTGCGCAGGGTGTGGGCCAGGTCGGTGAGCCGGTCTGCCGCGGCCCGGACCGTCTCGACGCAGCGGGCCAGGCCGGCTGCCTGGTCGGCGATGCGCTGGCGGAACTGGTCGGCGGCGGCCCCGGACCACTGCACCGACGACGTGTGCCGCAGGACCGACGCAGCGGACTCGCCGAGGTCGGCGGCCTGTCGCACCAGGTAGGCGAGCTGATGCACGTGATTCGGGTCTCCACCGAGCATGGCCCGACGGTAGGCAAACCGGGCCGGTCCGCAGGTGGTCGCCGACCCGGCTGTGGACGCAGCTGCGGCCCGTCCCTGGGGTGTGGACGGGCCGCAGTCGAGCGAAGGCTAGGACGTCGGTGTGGGGACGGCCTGTGCCGGTGGCTCGGGGGTTCGCTCGGGGCGGACGGCGGCCAGGAGCATCTGGGCGATGTCGACGACTTCGACGGTGCCCTCGGCGACGTCGCCGGTCTGGACCTTGGCGTTCACCCCGTCGGTGAGCATGACCTTGCAGAACGGGCAACCGACGGCAATCCGCTCCGCCTTGGTGCCCAATGCCTCCTCGGTGCGGTTCATGTTGATCCGGGTCCCGAGCTTCTCCTCCATCCACATCCGGGCGCCACCGGCGCCGCAGCAGAACGACCGCATGCCGTGTCGGGGAAGCTCGGTGAACTGCACTCCGGGCAGGGCCCCGAGCAGCTCGCGCGGCGGAGCGTAGACGTGGTTGTGTCGGCCCAGATAGCACGGGTCGTGATAAGTGACCGTGCCGGCCAGCGACGCGACGTCCTTGGTCGTCGAGACCATGGCGGTGTCGCCGGGGCGGGTGACCGGGGTCAGGCGCCCGGCCTTGACCAAGTCATTGAGCAGCTCGGTGTGGTGCACGACCTCGTAGGTGCCGCCCAACTGGGGGTATTCATTGCGCAACGTGTTGAAGCAGTGCGCGCAGGTGACGACGATCTTCGTCGCGCCGATCTCGTTGAGCATCTCGACGTTGCCCATGGCGAGCATCTGGAAGAGCATCTCGTTGCCGGCCCGACGGGCCGAGTCACCGGTGCATGCCTCGGAGTCGCCCAGCACGGCATACGTGACACCGGCGGTGTGCAGCAGCTCGGCGACGGCCCGGGTGGTCTTCTTCGCGCGGTCCTCGAAGGCTCCGGCGCACCCGACCCAGAAGAGGTAGTCCACCTCGTTGAGATCCTCGACGTCGGCGCCGAAGACGGGCACCTCGAAGGGCAATCCCTTGGCCCAGTCCATCCGGGCCCGCGGCGCCATACCCCACGGGTTCTGCTTCTGCTCGAGGTTGCGGAACAGGCCGTTGAGCTCGCTGGGGAACGCGGATTCGATCAGCACCTGGTAGCGGCGCAGATCGACGATGTGGTCGACGTGCTCGATGTCGACCGGGCACTGCTCCACGCAGGCACCGCAGGTCGTGCAGGACCACAGGACGTCGGCGTCGACGACCGCGTCCGGGCCGAGGGCGTCATACGCACGCAGGGGATGGTCCGGCTCGTAGCCGGTGGCCCCGATGAGCGGCACGTCGGCCAGCTTGGTCACGTGGGTGGGCAGGTCGGCCCGGGCCTCCTCGGAGGCGAGCAGGTATGGCGCCTTGGCGTGCGCGTGATCCCGCAGGGTCATCATGAGCAGCTTGGGCGAGAGCGGCTTGTCGGTGTTCCAGGCCGGACACTGCGACTGGCACCGCCCGCACTCGGTGCACGACGTGACGTCGAGGAGGTCCTTCCAGGTGTAGTCCTCGATCTTGCCGACACCCAACGCGGCGTCCTCGTCGAGCTCGTCGATCTTCTCGAAGTCCAGCGGCTCGCCGTTGACCGTCATGGGCTTCAGTGCGCCCAACGCGGTGCGGCCGTCGGCGTTGCGCTTGAACCAGATGTTGACGAAGGCGAGGAAGCGGTGCCAGGCCACACCCATCGTCGGCTGCAGGGAGACGGTGATCATCCAGGCGAACGAGACGAGGATCTTCACGGCGGCCACGACGTAGATCGACTCGCGGAGCCACTGCTCGCTCAGCCCGCCCCAGATGCCGCGGGCCCACCCGGTGAGCGGGAAGTGGAGGGCGATGTTGGTGCCGGGCTCGATCTTCTCGATGAGGGCGGCCTCTTGGGTGCGCAAGGAGATGATGCACAGCATGACCACGAAGATGGTGAACTCGACGTAGTAGGCCTGCCACCAGGTGGAACCGAAGAACCGGCTGCGCCGACCCTTCTCGCCGTCCGCCGAACGCGGGTGGTTCAGCTGGCGGACCAGGATGAGCACCACGATGCCGATGAAGCCGAAGACCGCAAAGACCTCGATGAGCCACTCGAACGGGGGGAAGTGACCCACGACCGGGAGGCGGAAGTCGGCCCAGATGAGCTGGAAGAACGCGTTGACCAGCGTCGCGAAGAGCAGGAAGAAGCCCAGTGCGGTGAACCAGTGGGCGATGGCGACGAGCGGGAGCCGCGCCATCCGGGTGTGTCCCAGGAACTCCTTGACCACCGTCCAGGTGCGCGCCGTGGGGTTGTCCGTCCGGCTCGAGTCCGGTTGGCCCATCCGGAACACCTTGGCGAACCGTCCCACCTGCCGGAACAGCAGCGCCCAGCCGAGCAATGGGATGGTGAAGCACAAGGCGATCGTGGTGATCTGCAGTGCCGACATACCGCGATCCTAGAGGCGCTTCGAGCGTGGCAGCAGGGCCGGGACGGCCAACCGGGTCGCGGTGTGACGCAGGTCGCCAGGCACGAGGGGACCCCACCGATCAGGCGTCTGCTGCCGCCTCGAGCTCGGCGATGACGATCTTGCGCATCGTCAGCATGGCCGCGACGACCCGAGAGGCCCTGTCCGGGTCGGGGTCCGAGGCGAGCTCGGCCAGCCGGGTTGGGATGATCTGCCAGGACAGGCCGAACCGGTCGACCAGCCAGCCGCACATGGATTCCTCGCCGCCGCCGTCGATGAGCCCAGCCCAGAGCCGGTCGACCTCGGCCTGGTCGGGGCAGTAGACCTGGATCGAGGCCGCCGGGGTATGACGGAAGTGCGGTCCGCCGTTGAGAGCGACGTAGACCTGACTGCCGAGGCGGAACTCGACCTCGAGGACCGATCCCGTCGCCCCGTGCTCGTTCTCCGGCCCGTAGTGGCTCGTGCGGAGGATCTCGCTGTCGGGGATGAGCTCGGTGTAGAGCTCGGCCGCTGCGGCCGCATCGCTGTCGAACCACAGGCAGGTCTTCACCGGATAGGTCGTCATCGTGGTGCCTCCGATCGGGTGGAAGGACCCATCGTCCCCCTCGACGCCTGGAAACACCTGAACCCCCACCCCGTGGCAACCGTCCACTCGACGCGATCTGGGGGCCCGAACCCCCGTGAACCCCCTGGTAACCCTCCACTCGACGCGAAGTTGGGCAGCGGCCACCAAGACATATAACGTGGCATTGGAATAGGCATAAGCACTGCATCGTTGGCCGGGACAGTGAGGTGCGGTCCCGTGCCGTCAAGAGCTCAGCGAACCGGAAAGGCCCGACGTGCCCATCTACGACGACGTCACCCAGCTCATCGGCAACACCCCGCTGGTGCGGATCAACCGGATCATCGACGCGCGGGCCACGGTGGCGGCCAAACTCGAGTTCTACAACCCGGCCAACTCCGTCAAGGACCGCATCGGTGTCTCGATCATCGACGCAGCGGAGGCGTCCGGCGAGCTCAAGCCCGGCGGGACCATCGTCGAGGCGACCTCGGGCAACACGGGCATTGCCTTGGCGATGGTTGGCGCCGCCCGGGGTTACACCGTCGTGCTGACGATGCCCGAGTCGATGTCGAAGGAACGTCGCGCCCTGCTGCGGGCGTTCGGTGCCGAGCTCGTCCTGACCGACCCCGCGACCGGCATGCGCGGTGCGGTCGAGCGGGCCGACCAGATCGCCGCGGAGCGCGGCGCCGTCCTGGCCCGCCAGTTCGCCAACGCCGCCAACCCGGAGATCCACCGGCGCACGACCGCCGAGGAGATCTGGCGAGACACCGACGGTGCGGTCGACATCGTCATCGCCGGGATCGGTACGGGCGGCACCATCACCGGCGTCGGCCAGGTCCTCAAGGCTCGCAAGTCCGGCGTGCAGATCATCGCCGTGGAGCCGGCCGAGTCCCCGATCCTCAACGGCGGCTCGCCGGCGCCGCACAAGATCCAGGGGATCGGCGCGAACTTCGTGCCCGAGATCCTCGACACGAACGTGTATGACGAGGTCGTCGACATCGACGCGGGCACTGCGGTGGAGTGGGCCCGCAAGGCCGCGACCCAAGAGGGCCTGCTCGTGGGGCTGTCCTCCGGCGCCGCGCTCGCGGCCGCCGACCTGGTGGCCCGCCGCCCGGAGAACGCCGGCAAGACCATCGTCGTCGTCATACCGTCCTTCGGCGAGCGCTACCTCTCGACGGTTCTCTTCGAGGGGCTCGTGGACTGAATGACCGCCGTGGCGAGCCTTCGTCGGGTCTGGGCCACCGTGGCCGAGGATCTCGACGCGGCGATCGAGCGCGATCCCGCTGTCGACACGCGAGCCGAAATGTTTGTCGCCTCGCCGGGTCTGCATGCCATCTGGGCTTACCGGGTGGCGCACCGGATGTGGCTGCGGGGCGGGGTATGGCGTCCAGTGGGGCGGATCCTGTCTCAGGTGGCGCGGGCCCTGACGGGCGTCGAGATCCACCCCGGGGCCACCATCGGCCGACGCTTCTTCATCGACCATGGCATGGGCGTGGTGATCGGTGAGACCGCCGAAGTCGGCGACGACGTGCTGCTTTACCACGGTGTCACCCTTGGGGGGCGCTCGCTGGCACGGGTGAAACGACATCCCACCGTCGGCTCCCGGGTCACCATCGGTGCCGGTGCGCGGGTGCTCGGACCGGTCCTGATCGGCGACGATGTGCAGATCGGTGCCAACTCGGTCGTCGTCAAGGACGTGCCTGCGGGGGCGGTGGCGACCGGCATACCGGCGGTTGTCCGGATGCCGTCCAAGCCCGGCGAGGACCCGTATGACGCACTCTTCCGGGAGCCCGCCCTCTTCATCTAGGACCCCCTCCGCAAAATGGGGTATTTCGGACTGGCCAAACTTTCTCTACGGTGGGCGTATCTAGACGTCCTGGCACCGCTCTGTGTGGGTGTCAGACCGTGCGACACGGAAGTCCTGGTCGTCAGGTCAGCGCCTTGGGGAGCGCGGATCGTGACCACAGGTCACCGTGTCGCGGGGACA
>JBPOIZ010000035.1:0-16879 GCA_052034115.1 Actinomycetota bacterium | reverse complement strand
CGGCATACCGGCCGGAACAGTGGCGCACGACCGCGGCACCGCGGCTCGCCCAGGCTGTCGACTCGACGATCTACGAGTTGCACGTCCGGGACTTCTCGATCACGGACCAGAGCGTGCCCGCCGAACTGCGCGGGTCCTACCTCGCGTTCGGCGTCGATGGGGCCGGCATGCGGCACCTGAAGGCGCTCGCGGCGGCCGGATTGAACACGGTGCACCTGCTGCCGACCTTCGACATCGCGTCGATAGCCGAGGACCCGAACGCCCAGACCAGCCCGGACTGCGATCTGAGCGCCTACCCGGCAGACAGCACCGAGCAGCAGGCGTGCGTCACGGCCCAATCGGCCACGGATGCGTTCAACTGGGGCTACGACCCGTGGCACTGGAGCGCGCCGGAAGGCTCCTATGCGTCAACCGCGGCGGCCGCCGACGGCGGGGCGCGGGTCGCCGAGTTCCGCACCATGGTCGGGGCCTTCCATGGCGCCGGGCTGCGCGTCGTGCTCGACGAGGTGTTCAACCACACCGCCGCGTCCGGGCAGGATCCCACGTCGGTCCTGGACCGGGTCGTGCCCGGCTACTACCACCGGTTGAGTGGCACGGGTGCCATCTACACGTCGACGTGTTGCCAGAATGTCGCCACCGAGCACGCCATGGCGCAGAAGCTCATGGTCGACTCGGTGCTCACGTGGGCGAAGCACTACAAGGTCGACGGATTCCGGTTCGACCTCATGGGCCACCACTCGCGGGAGAACCTGCTGGCCGTGCGGTCCGCCCTAGACTCCTTGACCGTCGCGAAGGACGGTGTCGACGGCCGCTCTGTCTACCTCTATGGGGAGGGCTGGAACTTCGGCGAGGTGGCCGACAACGCCCTGTTCACCCAGGCCACCCAGGGCCAGCTCGGCGGCACGGGCATCGGTGCGTTCTCCGATCGGCTCCGGGACGCGGTCCGCGGTGGCGGCCCGTTCGACGCCAACCCACGGATCCAGGGTTTCGGCACCGGACTGGGGACAGATCCCAACGGCGACCCGGTCAACGGGGATGCGGCTTCTGCCGCCGCGGCGCTGGCTCATGCGACCGACCTGGTCCAACTCGGCCTGGCTGGCAACCTGCGCGACTTCTCCTTTGTCTCGGCCGCCTCGGGGTCGCCCGTCACCGGCACGGAAGTGGACTACAACGGACAGCCGGCCGGCTACGCCGACCAGCCCGAGGAGGTCGTGACGTATGTCGACGCCCACGACAACGAGACGCTGTTCGACGCGCTGACCTACAAGTTGCCCGTCGCCACCTCGATGGCCGACCGGGTGCGGATGAACACCCTGTCGCTGGCCACCACAGCGTTGTCGCAGACGCCGTCGTTCTGGCATGCCGGCGCCGACCTGCTGCGTAGCAAGAGCCTGGATCGCAACTCCTATGACAGCGGTGACTGGTTCAACACCTTCGACCCCACGGGGGCGGACAACGGGTTCGGGCATGGGCTGCCCCCGCGGGGGGACAACGAGGCCAAGTGGTCATACATGGCTGCGCTGCTGGCCAACCCGGCGCTGAAACCGACGGCCTCCGACGTGGCCGCGGCGTCCGGCCTGGCCCAGGACCTGCTCCGGCTGCGGTTCTCGACCCCGCTGTTCCGCCTGGGGTCGGCTGCCGCCATCCGGGACAAGGTCTCCTTCCCTGTCTCCGGGACGGCGGCGGCCCGGCCAGGGGTGATCGTCATGCGGATCGACGACACCGTAGGCACCGACGTGGACCCAGCCCTTCGTGGTCTGGTCGTGGTCTTCAACGCCACCCCGTCGGCAGTCGAACAAGTTGTGCCGGAGCTGGCCGGTGCGGACTTTGACCTTTCGCCGGTCCAGGCCTCCGGAGCCGACCCGGTGGTCAAGGCATCGGTGTGGGACACCGCCGCGGCGACCTTCACCGTTCCGGCACGGACGGTGGCGGTGTTCGTCGAACCGGGTCAGTAGCGCACCGGACTCGCCGGTGGGGTGGTCCTGCGCAGGGGGAGGACCACCGCATCGCGCGCGACTGGTGGGCTCAGCCCGACGCGCTGTCGAGGACCCTCCCGGTTACGTCGATGAACGTGGCCGTCCGACCCATCGAGCGATCCCGAGGCGCCTCGTTCGGCATCATGGTCATAGCGCCGCAGGACGACCTCCATGCGCCCATGGACGGCATTGATCAACGGGGGCCATCGAGGGGTTGTCGTCGTGTTCCCCGATGGGCCACACCGGCTGGTGCCAGTAAGCCAGGACGTGGGCCTTCGGGTGGGCAGCGAGGTCCTGCTGGATCCACTGCACCTGGGGGGCCAGGCTTTCCTCCGAGTTGAGCGCGTAGGCGCGCCACCCGCAGCCACACGGGACGAATAGCCCACAGCAGCGACGCCCAAGGCGTCGTGCCGAAGACGGCGCGATAGTCGGTCAGAGTCCCTGCGGTAGTGGTTGTTCCCGAGGAGGAACACCCGGTCCGGCTTGAGGGCGATGGCACGCGTGCCCGTCGCGACGATGGCTGCGCCGGGTTCGGCGAGGTCGCCAGCCGCCAGGACAGTTGCTGAACAAACTCACCACGGGATGATCGGGCAGTGGTCGACCGCTGGCCGGGCTCGTGCATGCCGCGCCGCGCATGATCGCGGATGCGATCAACGCCGCGCGGAAGCGGACGGGCGAGACATCGGGACCTCCCGTGCGGTTGCTCGTGTTCGAGCCGGACGGCACTGGCCCCGCGAAGCGGAACCGCCGGTGTGAGGTCGTGCAGTCGTCACCCTTTGGTGCGCCAGTCTCCGTGGTGCCGCCAGCATCGTCCCGCCAGCACCGTCCCGCTGGCGGCGCCCGCAGGAAGCGGCGGTGCGCACGCGGACTATCGGCGCCGCTCGGCCCCTCGACCGGGCAGGTAGCCCACCACGCCCGCGATGCCGACCACGCCGACGATCGCCATAGCGGTCGCGATCGAGGTGCGTTCGGCAAGCAGTCCGACGATCGGTGAAGCCACCCCGAAGGCGAGGAAGGCGACCATGGAGTTCATCGACAAGACGGTGGTCCGGTTGCTCGAAGACGCCTCGCGATGGAGCAGGGCGCCGTGCGGGGGACCGTTGAGCCCGTGCATCGAGTAGGTGAAGAGGTAGGCGGCGACCAGCCCGCCCGGACCGGTCGCCGCCGCCATGAGCAGGACACCGGCGCCGTTGAGTCCACGGCCGAGCATGGCCGCTCGCGCCACGCTGCGCAGGGAGAGCAGGCCGGCCAGCCATGTGCCGACGGCGAACATGGCCCAGCCGAGTGCCGCGACCGGCCCGACCACCGCGCCCGCGAGCTGTGCCGAGCCGAGGAGCTCCTCCAGCCGAAGCGGCAGGAGGGACTCGAAGGCCAGCATGGCTACCGACCAGCACACCTCCGCGAGGAGGATGCCGGCCAGCGCTCGGCTGTGTCGGGCCAGGAGCAGTCCGCTGCGGATGACCAGCGGCACCTCCTGCATCGAGGCCAGCACCGCGGAGCGGAGCGAGGTCGACGCGTGGATGCGGCGAGGTTCGTCGAGCAAAATCACTGCGGCGGCGAGGTGCGCGAGGTTTCCGGCGAGGAAGAGCCACATCACCAGGTCCAGGGGTGGCCAGGACGCCAGCGGGTGCCACCAGATCAGGGCGCCACTGGCCACGGCACCGGCCGCCATCGCCAGGCCCGTCAAGGTCCCAGACCGGGACAACTCTTGGTCGACGTCAGCTCCGGGATCCCACGAGTGGGCCACGTCGACGAACCATGCCTCCAGCGGCCCGGAGTCGAGTGCGCGGAAGACGCCCATGAGGGTCGCTGCGGCCACGAACGCCCAGAACGAACGGGCCAGGACGTAGGCGAGCGCGGCAGCGACGTTGACCACTGCTGCGGCGAGGTACACCGGACGTCGGCCCAGGACATCGGCCAGTCCGGCCGTCGGCAGTTCCAGGGCGAAGGTCACCAGTCCCGTGACGGCGGCATACGAGAGCGCCTGTGCTGCGCTCAGCCCCCGTGACGTCGCGAGCAGGACGAGGATGCCGACGACCAGCCCCACCGGGAACCATCGGGTCACCGTGAGGACGTAGTAGACCCGTCTGGCTTGCGCCGCGCTGAGCACGGCGTTCACCGCACCGGCACCTTGTCCATGTCGATGAGGTAGGCGGCCGTGTAGACCGCAACCCGCTTGGCCTGCGGGTTGCCCTGACCCACCCGGGCGTATCGCTCGATGACCGCCGCCAGCTCCGAGCGCAGGTGACCTAGCTGCTCGGCGGTCACGATCACGGCATAGTCGTCCATCCCGGCGGCGTCGCGCCAACGCACCGGCCAGGTGCCCTGAACGTCGAGCCAGCGGCCAAACTTCTCGGCGAAGTGACGCAGCCAGTCGCGCGACAGCCAGCCCAACGCGGTGTCGGCGTCCGCGTCGTCCGCGACGTCGCTGGGGAGGAAGGCCGTCGTCGGGGCGCTGGCCGCCCACACGCGCGTCCGACCGTCTCCGGCGCCGGTGTCGGTGACCAGGCCGACCTCCGCGAGCCGGCGGAGGTGGTAGCTCGTCGCACCGGAGTTGGTGGCCAGCTCGCGCGCCAAGTCGGTGGCCGTCGAAGGACCGAGGCGCCGCAGGGCACTGACGATCCGCGAGCGCAACGGGTGAGCAAGGACCCGGACCGACGTCGTGTCGAGGTGGACCGAGTCGTGGGAACTGGGCATGAATCGCACAATACCTATGCATAGTTTCTTTGCACAAGAAGCGTGCGGTGCTGTTTGGCGTTGCATCGTCGCAGGTCAACAGGCTGATTCCGGGCGACTGAGGTGATTTTGGAGGGGCCCGGTTCGGCACTAGACTGGTGAGTCGTTGTGCCGCCCCCTCGTGGCCGGCCGGCATACACCCGAATCACCCAACGAAAGCGGACCCACAGTGCGCACGTACACCCCGAAGCCGGGCGAGGTCTCCCGCGCCTGGTACGTCATCGACGCGACCGACGTCGTCCTCGGCCGGCTCGCGTCGCAGACGGCCGTCCTCCTGCGCGGCAAGCACAAGGCGACCTTCGCCCCGCACGTCGACACCGGCGACTTCGTCATCATCATCAACGCCGACAAGGTGGCGCTGACCGGCAAGAAGGCCCAGACCAAGATGGCGTACCGCCACTCGGGCTTCCCGGGCGGCCTGCGCGCCACGTCCTACGCCGAGCTTCTCGAGAAGGACTCGCGCAAGGCGATCGAGAAGGCCGTGCGCGGCATGCTCCCCAAGAACTCCCTGGCCCGCCAGCAGCTGTCGAAGCTCAAGGTGTATGCCGGCGACACCCATCCCCACGCGGCGCAGAAGCCCGTGCCCTTCGAGATCTCGCAGGTCGCCCAGTAACCCGCACGGGTGCTGAGCGACAGAACGCTTCCAAGGAGAATCGTGGCTGACACCATCGACACCGCGGTGGAACTCGACGAGGACGTCGAGCTCACCGAGTACACCTCTGAGACCCCGGTGACCCCGGCGACGCAGACGCGCAAGCCGTCTGCCTCCGCCCCGGGTGCTGCGACTGGCCGCCGCAAGCAGGCCGTCGCCCGGGTCCGTATCGTTCCGGGCACGGGCGAGTGGACGATCAACGGTCGCCCGCTCGACTCGTACTTCCCGAACAAGGTCCACCAGCAGATCGTCAGCGAGCCGTTCCGCGTCCTGGAGCTGGACGGCGCCTATGACGTCCTGGCCCGAGTGCACGGCGGCGGCCCTTCCGGCCAGGCCGGTGCGGTTCGGCTCGGCGTGGCTCGCGCCCTCAACGGCGTCGACGAGGAGCTGAACCGTCCGGCGCTGAAGAAGGCCGGTCTGCTCACGCGTGACGCGCGGGTGCCCGAGCGCAAGAAGGCAGGGCTCAAGAAGGCCCGCAAGGCACCTCAGTACAGCAAGCGGTAGAAGCGCACCTGCAGTGGCCCCGCGCGTCCTCGACGGCGGGGCCACTGGCGTCTGTCAGCATCGCGGGCGATGCGGAGTAGATTCGGTCGCGCTGCTGTGCCTCAGCGGCGTGGCCTACCGGAAGGAAACTCATGGCCCGCCTCTTCGGGACCGATGGCGTCCGCGGACTCGCCAACCGGGACATCACCGCCGAACTCGCCCTCGACGTTTCGGTTGCCGCTGCACACGTGCTCGGTGACATCGGCGAGTTCGCCGGACACCGCCCTCGCGCAGTAGTCGGCACGGATGGGCGAGCCTCCGGCGAGTTCCTCTCGGCGGCCGTCATCGCGGGCCTTGCCTCCGCTGGCGTCGACGTCTATGTCGTCGGCGTCCTGCCCACGCCGGCCGTGGCGTTCCTCACCGCAAACACCGGTGCTGACCTCGGCGTCATGCTCTCGGCGTCGCACAACCCGATGCCGGACAACGGCATCAAGTTCTTCGCCCGCGGCGGGCACAAGCTGCCCGATGAGGTCGAGGACGCCATCGAGGAGCGCATGGGCGAGGACTGGGAACGGCCAGTCGGCGCGGCGGTGGGTCGAGTCCGTCGGTTGACCGACGGCGAAGAGCGCTACCTGTCTCATCTGCTGTCCGTGCTGCCTGCCCGGCTCGACGGGCTCAAGGTGGTCGTGGACGCAGCGCACGGCGCGGCGTCGAGCGTGGCACCGGAGCTGTTCCGCCGTGCGGGCGCCGAGGTTGCGGTGATCGGGGCGCACCCCGACGGGCTGAACATCAACGACGGATATGGGTCTACGCATCTGGAGAACCTCCGCCTGGCCGTGGTCGACCGCCGCGCCGACCTAGGGATCGCCCACGACGGTGACGCCGATCGGTGTCTGGCGGTGAATGCGGAGGGGGTCGTCGTCGACGGGGACCAGATCATGGCGATCCTGGCCCTCGCTATGAAAGAACGCGGTGAGCTGGCCGAGGACACCCTGGTGGCAACCGTGATGAGCAACCTCGGCCTCATCCAGGCGATGGACCGGGCTGGCATCAGGGTGCGACAGACCGCTGTCGGGGACCGATATGTGCTCGAGGAACTGCGGGCCGGCAACTTCTCGCTCGGCGGTGAGCAATCCGGGCACGTCATCCTGCCGCAGCACGGCACCACCGGCGACGGTCTGTTGACCGGACTGCTGCTTGCCTCGCGGGTCGCCCAAACCGGACGCTCACTGGCCGACCTCGCCTCGGTCATGACCCGTCTGCCGCAGGTGCTGGTCAACGTCAAGGGCGTCGACAAGGACGCCGTCGAAGACTGTCAGCCTGTTCAAGAGGCGGTGGCGCAGGCCGAGGCCGAGTTGCGCGGCACTGGCCGGGTGCTCCTGCGCAAGTCCGGGACCGAACCACTCGTCCGAGTCATGGTGGAAGCTCCCACCCAGGGGCAGGCACACACCGTCGCGCAGCGGCTGGCTACCGTCGTCCAGGGGTCCCTGGCGCTGTAGCACCCGTGCGCTCGGCCAGCCCGGCCCGGGGCGCCGACCACGACACAGGGTGGGAGACCGGTCTGGTCCCCCACCCTGTGCCGTTGGTGTCAGTTGGTGTCAGTTGGTGTCAGTCGGTGTCGCGGCGGTTCATGACGTTGGTGAAGCCGGCTGCTTCTGCGGCGTCGCCGGTGCGGAACCAGACTTCGGCCCTGGTGCGGGCGTACCAGGGGGAGTCGGTGCCGTGATAGAGCATCGAGTCCTCGTTGCCCTTGATGTCCCAGCCGTCCGGGCCGGACCCGTCGTCGTTGGGCACGGCTGAGTCGGGGCCGTAGGCACCTTGCGTGTATGTCGGTGCGGCGAATGCCGCAGGTGCCGTGGCTTCGTCGGTGTCGCGGCGGTTCATGACGTTGGTGAAGCCGGCTGCTTCTGCGGCGTCGCCGGTGCGGAACCAGACTTCAGCCCTGGTGCGGGCGTACCAGGGGGAGTCGGTGCCGTGATAGAGCATCGAGTCCTCGTTGCCCTTGATGTCCCAGCCGTCCGGGCCGGACCCGTCGTCGTGGGGCACGGCTGAGTCAGGGCCGTAGGCACCTTGCGTGTATGTCGCGGTCGGGGGAGCCATGAACGCCACGGGCGAGGTTGCGGCAACCGGCTGAGCAGCATCCGGGGCTGCCTCGGCATCGGCGAACGCGGCCGGCTCAGCGGTGTCGGTGGTGCTGGCTTCGGCATCGGCCAGCTCAGCGGTCTCGTGATGGGTGGCCTCTTCGGCGACGGTCTCACCAAGAGTGGTCTCTGCGGCGGCGGCCTCGGCGTCGGTGAACGCGGCCGGCTCAGCGGCCACCTCGGTGGTGCTGGCTTCGGGGACGGCCTCGTCAAGGGCGGCCTCGTCAAGGGCGGCCTCGTCAAGGGCGGCCTCGTCGGCGTCCGGCAAACCCTCCGCGACCAGGGCGTCGTCCGTGGTGGCTGCATCGTCAAACCCGGCCATCGCGGCGGTGTCCGCGCTGCCGGCGTCGGCGACGGTCTCGTCAAGGGTGGTCTCGTCGGCGTCCGGCAAACCCTCCGCGACCAGGGCGTCGTCCATGACCGCTGCATCGTCATACCCGGCCATCGCGGCGGCGGCAGGGGCGGCATGCATGGGTGCGGCGGCCGCCGGGGGGGCCGGCGGTGTGGCGGGGGGTGCGGCCGCCGGGGGAGCCGGTGGTGGGGCGGGCGGTGCGGCCGGGGCGCTCGGGCGGTGGACCGACTCGTCGGGCCGCTGCGCGTGCGCGCCACCGCTGCCCGTCGCGGCGCCGCTACGTCGGAACCACCACCACAACAGAAGGAGGAGCAGGAGAAGAAGCAAAAGGACGAACCACTTCATGGTTGGGCTCCTTGATGCGTGTCTGGCCCGGGCGCGGCCCAGTCTGGCGACGAGGCTACTCGGGAACCTCCCCTGACGCACCCGCCTGGAGCCCTGCTGGTCTGCAACAACACCAGCTGCGCCCCCACCGGGCGGTCGACCACGCGGCGCCTTGGCGCACCACGATGGCGCCGCCCGCGTAGGGGCGCAGCCTGGCGTGGGTCAGTCTGCGACCCACCCCTGAAGGTGCAGCGAGACCGACCGAATCGAGCCGCTGTCACCGGAGGCATCGTCGACGACGCTCAGCGTCCAGGTGCCGTCTGCGGAACCGCCCAGGGCTGAGGACAACGGCATCTCGGGTGCCCAGGTGCCCGTGTATGGCGCGTCGGCCGACGTCGCAGACGCGAACGGGCGCGTGGCCCCGTCGGCGAACACCACCTGGCACAAGTTGTTGCCACTGCTGCCGGAGTTGGCGAACACCGTCGCGACGGCCCCGTCGGGCGCGGTCACGGTGGCCATGAGATCAGCCACCCAGGTGTGGTCGATGCCGACCGTCTCGGCTGCCTCCTCGGTCGTGCACACCGTGCCGTCGATCGAGACGCTCAGAGCGCCCGCGGTGCCGACGCCCGCGACCGGGACAGTGACACTCGCGCCCCCGATGTCGTCGTCGGGGATCGGAACGGCCGGACCGGCATACGAGAAGGTCTGTGCCGGCCCCAGCGTGCCCACTGGCACCGAGACGGACCCGAGGGTGGGGGACAACGCGCCCACGAAGGTGACGCGGGTGGACAGGCCGACAGAGCGGCCGAGCGGCCAATCGGCCGGGACGGCCAGCGTGAACGTCGCCGCCTTGGTGGCGCCGACCGGGATCTTGCCGATGGTCCGGGACCGGGGCGTGACGGTGGCACCAGGCGTCGTCACAGCCACCCGCACCGACACCGACGTGGCGAGGTAGTCACCGACGTTGGTCGCGGGCACCTCGATCTGCGCGGTCTCACCCGGCTCGAGCGTCTCGTCGCCATCCGACGTGGACACCACTCGCGCCGCACCGGCCGTGACCAGCGGCTGGGGCGTTGCCCCGGTGAACCGGAGGATCCGGTCTGCGCGCAGCAGGCCGTGCCCGGCCCGCGGGTCGACTCCGGCCGGCGCCAGGTCCAGCGCTGTCGCCCGGAAGGCCTGCCGGACGGTGGCCGTCGTCGCCGTGGGGTTGCCTGACTTGATCAGCGCCGCGATGGCCGCTGCGTGCGGTGCCGCTGCCGAGGTGCCGTAGAACGGGTCGAAGTCGGCCACCGAGGTGCGCACGCCGTCGGCGGCGGTGACGTCCGGCTTCTGGCGGACCGCCGGGGCAGGGGAGCCATCCGCCGCGAAGAACATCCGACGCG
The DNA here is from genome assembly GCA_052034115.1 of Actinomycetota bacterium. GTDB lineage: Bacteria > Actinomycetota > Actinomycetes > Actinomycetales > Dermatophilaceae > Lutibacillus. The sequence goes on along the minus strand of JBPOIZ010000035.1, from coordinate 6,833 downwards.
GCCCGTCCGACGAGAACACCTCGGGCTCCTGAGCGGAGGTGAACACCGAGGGGAAGGGGCCGGAGGGACTCGTCGGGTCGCCCGGCTGGATCTCGCCGATCGACTCGGCCGCGGGAGCGGCAGCCACGCTGAATGCCCTGACTGCTGCAGAGTGCCCGCGGGTCACACCCGGCGTCACGAACGCCGTCAAGCCGCCGCCGTCACGGTACCGGCCGCGCAGGGTGCTGAGCTGCACGTAGCGGTCTGCGCCGGAGTACTTCACGATGGCCAGCCGTTGGTCGATGCCCGCGACGCCGAGGATCTCGAGCGGGTCCTGGGTGCCGTTCTGGACGTCCTGGGAGAAGCCGGCGAGATTGCCGTCGGAGTCGAAGAGGTAGAGGTCGTAGTCGTCCTGTGCCGCGCCCAGCGGGTTGGCCCACTGCAGGATGGCCGGCGCAGCCGAGAAGAACGCGGCGTAGCTGACCGGTTCGTAGACCTGGACACCAGGACCTGGGTCGAAGTCGTGGGCGGTGCCGACGAACTTGCCGAGGGCCTGACCGGAGTCAACGAAGTCGCCCTCGTAGTTGGCGGAGGTCCCGCTGAGCACACTGCCTTCGTTGCCTGCGGAGCTGAAGTACATCGCCCCGTTGCTGGTGACGTCGTTGACGGCCTGAGCGATGGGGCCGTCCTGGAACGAACTCTCGTTGAAGTAGATGACGTCGTCGACGATGATGTCGCAGTGCGCCTGGGAGCGCAGCGCCCGGATGTTCTCGGCGAAGGACGCATCGCTGATGAAGGCCGTAGCGAACCCCAGGGAAGCGCCGGGCGCGATGTCGTGGATGATCTCGAGCATCGCGGTTCCCTCGTCGCCCTCCCCGGCTTGGCCGGGCAAGACATCTACCGCCGGGAGCTCTCCGGCGGCCTGCGAGGCAGCGAGCGAGTCGACACCGTCGGACAGCGCGCAGACCTTGACGCCGACGCCGGTCACCCGGGTCCTGGCCCGAGCCGTGGCCGCCGCATGGGTCACGTCGCCTTCGGACACGATCGTCCCGGCCTCGGCGGCCTGCGCGAGCGCCCGGTTCATGGCCGAGGCGACCTTGGCCGCGCGCTCCTGCTTGGTGGGAGTCGGGGGCGGATTGACGGTGGCTGTCATGGCCGCAGCGGCGGAGCGGATCCGGTCGACGTTCTTTGCCGCGGCCAGGGTCGGCAAGGCCGCCAAGGGGACGGACGCGCGGATCGAGCGAGCCGGTGCCGAGGCGTAGTTCACCCGTCCGCCGAGTGAGCGGATCTGGGCGAGCAGGGCGGTCGAGACGGTGGCGGTGATGTCGACGGTCTTCATGGAGCCAGCCGCCGTCCGCATCGGCGCGAGTGACGGCACCGCCGCCGCAAGCGAGGGATCGGCCGCAGCCAGCAGCGGGACGGACAGGTCGCTGCTCAACTTGGCATAGGCCGGCTTCTGACCCGCCTTGGCCTGTTGGAGTGCCGCGATCTGGGCCGCTGCCTTGGCCGAGAACGTGTCGGCGGGTTCCTTGCCCTGGATCGCTGTCGCGCCGGAGCCCATGGCGGGCCCGGCCCCAGCGACTGCGGTGGCGACGATGGCAGCTGCCGCAACGGCAGCTCGCCGGTATCTGTTGATCGAGTCGGTCATCTGCTCATACCTTCCCCGAGAAGGCAGCACGGAGGGTGTGCCGCTGAACCGACGGTAAGGACCCCCCGCGGGGTCGGCAACCGGAGCGCCTCGGCGCCGCCGAAAGCACCACGGCCCGGCGCCACGCCCGGGCCCGCACCTCGTCAGACGTCCGGTGACGAGACGCCCTACAGGCCGATTGCCTCCACGATGGTGGCGCGGCCATCGTTCAGCGCGTATTCGGCGCCGACGATCGCCAGCCGCCCTGCCCCGATGGCGTCGGCGAGGATCCGGGACCGGTTGGCGATCAGGTGGATCGTCTGGCGCACATGCTCGGCCTCGACCTGCTCGGTCGTGCGGCGTCCCTCTCGGAACGCGGTCAGGACCGACGGGGTGACCCGCTCGACGATGTCTCGGACGTACCCATCGGGTATGGCGCCGCCCTCGATGGCCTCGATGGCGGCCCGGACGGCGCCGCATCGGTCGTGGCCGAGCACGACGATCAAGGGGGTGGCCAACGCGGTGACCGCGAACTCGATCGACCCCAGGACAGCGGGGTCGACCACATGCCCGGCGGTGCGCACGACGAAGAGGTCGCCGAGCCCCTGGTCGAAGATGAGCTCGGCCGCGACCCGGGAGTCCGCGCATCCGAAGAACACTGCGAACGGCTTCTGGGCCGCCGCGAGCCGTTCCCGATGCTCGATGTCCTGGTGCGGGTGATGGCGGATGCCGGCCACGAATCGTTCGTTGCCCCGCAGTAGCTCTGCCCACGCCTGCGTGGGCGTGCCCGGCCGCCCGGGCGGGCCGATGGGCGGCGTCACAGACCGGGACGCTTCCCGATGAACCGCACCGACGGTGTCGAGACGGAGGCGAAGAAGTCGTTGCCCTTGTCGTCGACGACGATGAAGGCCGGGAAGTCGACCACTTCGATGCGCCAGATCGCCTCCATGCCGAGCTCGGGGTATTCGAGCACCTCGACCTTGGTGATGCAGTCCTGGGCCAGCCGGGCGGCCGGCCCCCCGATGGAACCGAGGTAGAAGCCCCCATGCGTCGCACAGGCCTGCGTCACCGCCGCGCTGCGGTTGCCCTTGGCGAGCATGACCAGCGAGCCCCCGGCCGCCTGGAACTGGTCGACATACGAGTCCATCCGGCCGGCCGTCGTGGGCCCGAACGAGCCGGACGCCATCCCCTCGGGGGTCTTCGCCGGCCCGGCGTAGTAGACCGGGTGGTTCTTGAGGTAGTCCGGCATCGGCTCGCCGCGGTCCAGCCGCTCCTTGATCTTGGCGTGCGCGATGTCGCGGGCCACGACGAGCGTGCCGGTGAGCGACAGGCGGGTCTTGACCGGGTGCTTGGTCAGCTCGGCCCGGATCTCGTCCATCGGCCGGGTCAGGTCGATCCGGACGACCTCGTGCTCGTGGCCGTCGCCGAGGGTGTGGTGCTCGACCTCGGGCAGATACTGGGCCGGCTCGGTCTCGAGCTGTTCGATGAACACCCCGTCGGGGGTGATCTTGCCCAGGCACTGGCGGTCGGCGCTGCACGAGACTGCCACGGCCACCGGTAGCGAGGCGCCGTGCCGGGGCAGGCGGACGACCCGCACGTCGTGGCAGAAGTACTTGCCACCGAACTGGGCGCCGATGCCGAACTCGCGAGTCAACTCGAGAACCCGCTCCTCGAGGTCGAGATCCCGGAATCCGTGCCCGCTGAGCGAGCCGGAGGTCGGCAGTGAGTCGAGGTACTTCGCCGAGGCATACTTCGCGGTCTTGAGGGCGAACTCGGCGCTGGTGCCGCCGATGACGATCGCCAGGTGGTAGGGCGGGCAGGCCGCGGTGCCGAGGGAGCGCAGCTTCTCGTCGAGGAAGCGCAGCATCGATTCCTCGTTGAGGATCGCCTTGGTCTCTTGGTACAGGTAGGACTTGTTCGCGCTGCCGCCGCCCTTGGCCATGAAGAGGAACTTGTAGGTCGTCTCGTGCCCTGGTGCGGTGTCGGCATACAGCTCGATCTGGGCCGGCAGGTTCGAGCCGGTGTTCTTCTCGTCCCACATGGTCAGCGGAGCCATCTGGGAGTAGCGCAGGTTGAGCCGGGTATAGGCGTCGAACACGCCCTGGCTGATCGGCCGCTCGTCGGTGCCCTCGGTGAGCACGCGCTGGCCGCGCTTGCCCATGACGATCGCCGTGCCGGTGTCCTGGCACATCGGCAGGACCCCGCCGGCCGAGATGTTGGCGTTCTTCAGCAGATCGAGCGCGACGAACTTGTCGTTGTCGCTGGCCTGCGGATCCTGAACGATCCGGCGCAGTTGAGCCAGGTGCGCCGGACGCAGGTAGTGCGCGATGTCGTGCATCGCCGTCTCGGTCAGCAGCCGTAGCGCCTCCGGGTCGACCTCGAGGAAGGTGCGTCCGACCGAGTCCGTCGTCACGCGCACCCCGTCGGTCGTCAGGAGCCGGTATGGCGTCTCGTCGGCACCTAGGGGTAGGAGGTCGTCATACCTGAAGTCGGCCACAGCCAGTCCCTTCGCGTCACGGCTCAGCGTTCGGTCCAGCGTATGCCGCGGTGGCCCGCCGCGCCGTGGCCCCCCTCACCTCGCGACCGCAGGTCACTGGCCGGGCGGCGGCGCGGTCGAACCCCGGGCGACCACGGTGCACGGCAGCGACGTCACCGGCGGCAGCTTGTCGACCTCGCCGGCGAAGGTGTGTTGCGCCGCGAGGCGGCCCATCTCGTAGAAGGGGATGCGCACGCTGGTCAGGGCCGGCCGCAGGTCAGAGGCGATCGGTTCGTCGTCGTAGCCGACGACCGAGACATCCTCGGGCACGCGCAACCCGAGCCGGGCCAGCGCCAGGTAGGCACCCAACGCCATCTGGTCGTTGCCGCAGAGCAGCGCGGTGGGACGCGGCGTGCGGGACAGGGCGACGTGGGTCAGCTCGTATCCGGTGTCCAGGCGGTAGTTGCCGGTGTAGATCGGATGGTCGGCCGGGTCCATTCCGGCCGCCTCGATGCCGTCGTTGAACCCGGCCAGCCGCTCACGGGTGGCCCAGGAGCCTTGCCGCCCGGCCAGGAAGGCGGTGCGTTCATGGCCCAGTGCCAGGACGTGCTCGATGGCCGCCCGGCCGCCCGCGTGTTCGTCCGGCAGGATGGCCGGCAGGTCGCCCTCGGGGGTGAAGGCGTTGACCATGACCGTGGGCACTTTGCGGGCTGCCGCCGGGAGGGCGAACTCACGGGTGCCGATGGCGGCAAAGATGAGGGCATCCACCTGGCGGTCGATGAGGTCTTCGACTGCGGCCTTGACCCGGTTCGGGTTGCGCGTGGTGTTGACCATGAGCAGGAGCGAGCGCTCCTCCCAGGCCACGTCATGGATGCCCGACACGGTAGGTCCCGAGAACGGCTGCACGGCGATCTCGTCGGTGATGAAGCCAAGGGTCTGGGTCTTGCCGCTGCGCAGCCCCTGGGCGGCGCGGTTGGGGCGGTAGCCCAGCTCGCTAACCGCATCGAGCACACGCTGCCGGGTGGCCTGGCTGATCTTGCTGTCCTGGCCGGTCAGGACCAGGGACACCGTCGTCGCGGAGACGCCCGCGAGCCGGCCGACGTCGACCACGGTCGGCCGGGCCGCGGGGGCACGCAGGATTTCGTTCATCGGTCGGCAGCCTAACCACATCGAGCCGGGTTGGTAACGGTTGAGTCAAGCCCCTTGACCTGTGGTCGTCGGGAGTGGGACGTTTGCCATGGTAAAACGAATTACCACGGTGCGACGAGGCCACGTGCGCTCCACCCGCGCCGGTCCAGCAGCAGGACAAGCTCGGCACAAGACAGGAGCACAGATGCGCGGGCGTTCCATCACGAAGGCCGCCGTCGTTGCGGCTGCCGTCGCTCTCACGACGGCTGGCTGCCTCGGAAGCAGCAGCAACACCAACACCAACACCGGGTCGACCGGCGCGACCGGCTCGGCTGCCGGTGGGACCGTCGAGATCATGTACGCCTTCGGTGGCGACCAGGACAAGGGCTTCCGGGCCTCCCTCGACCCGTGGGCCAAGTCGAACAACATCACCATCAAGTACAACTCGAGCGACCAGTTCGACAAGCTCATCCAGACGCGCGTCCAGGGCGGCGACGTCCCGAACATCGCGATCTTCCCCCAGCCGGGCATCATCAAGGGCTTCGCGGCGAAGAGCCAGGTGCAGGCCCTCGACGGGATCGTCGACATCGCCAAGGTCAAGGCATCCATGGTGCCGGGTGTCGCGGACGCAGCCACCGTCGACGGCAAGGTCTACGGCCTGCCGGTGTCGGCGAACGTCAAGTCGCTCTACTGGTATGACAAGGCGAACTTCGCCGCTGCCGGCCTGACCGTGCCGACCACGCAGGACGAGCTCGTCGCCCTGATGGACAAGGTCAAGGCCGCCGGCAAGACCCCGCTGTGCTACGGCATGGAGTCCGGTGGCGCGACCGGCTGGCCGGCCACCGACTGGATCGAGGACTACGTCCTGCAGACCGGTGGCACCGAGGTCTACGACCAGTGGGTCGCGGGCACGGTGAAGTTTGCCGACGCCAAGCTCGACCCGGCGTTCGACATCTACGCCAAGCTCCTGATGGACGACAAGAACGTCTTCGGTGGCGTCAAGGCCGCTGCGGCCAACGGCTTCGGCACGGCGCTCAACCCGATGTTCGCGGCGCAGAACCCGGGCTGCTACACCGGCAAGCAGGGCAACTTCATCACCGGTGCCGACTTCTTCGGCAAGGCCGGGGTGACCTCCGCCAACATCGACACCAAGGTCGGCGTCTTCCAGACCCCGTCGGTCAAGGGTGACAAGCCGGTGCTCGGCGGTGGCGACCTCCTCGCGGTCATGAAGAACGACGCCGCGACGACGGCCGTGGCGAAGTACCTCACCGAGGACGCGACGTTCGGTGGCGAGTGGGCCAAGACGGGCACCATGCTCAGCCCGCACAAGGCCTTCGACGTCAACAACTACCCGAGCCAGACCCTCAAGGACATCGCCACGATCCTCCAGGGCGCGACGGTCTTCCGCTTCGACGGCTCCGACTCCATGCCGGCTGCCGTGGGCGCGGGCACGTTCTGGAAGGAACTCGTCAAGGCCCAGTCCGGCCAGGAGGACCTGGCCACGGCACGGAAGAACATCGACGCCAGCTGGCCGGCCAGCTGATCGCGTCCACCGCGAGGTGGGGGGGCCCCCGGGCCGCCCCCACCCGGCCCCACCTAGGCCGGGGGTGGAGGGGTGGGCGG
>JBPOIZ010000130.1:0-9793 GCA_052034115.1 Actinomycetota bacterium | reverse complement strand
CGATCGGTCTCGACGCTTGGCAAACGGGCTCTGGCTCGTGGTATGTCGTGACCACTGGTTCGATCTCCTCCGTCGGCATAGCCTGGCCCTACTAGGGATATTTGTGATTCGTCCACGGCTCCTGAGCATCGATGCGTGCAACAGCCGCATTCCCGTGCGGCACGTTGGCGGTGCCATATCTGGCTGGGTGGCGGTCCTGGTGGCGCTAGCGAGCTGCACCGCCGCGTCGCCGCCACCTGGCACACCGTCGAGTTCCGCTCGCAGCGAGACCGTCTTGGACTCCAGCTCGGTTCTTACTGCCGCGCAGGCGCTGGAGTTGCGTGCTCGCCATCTGGCTGCCCTTGCGCGGGAACTGCGACTGACCGATGTGAAGGATCCGGGCTTGATCCGGTGGACTTACCCAGGGGACTCGCCCGATCCCTTCGAGGGGTGCATGAGTGAGGCGGGATTCCCTGCCAACAACGAGGGTTTCGTTGAGCTCCCGACGTCTCAGCGGGACGCCCTTTATCGAGTGGAGTACGAGTGTAGGGCGAAGTACACGGTCTACCCCTACTACACTTTGCCGTTGTCGCCTGAAGCTGCCGGGCGGGTATATGACTGGGCGCTGACGCACGTCTACCCGTGTGTCCTTGCGTTGGGATACCAGATCAGTGAGCCCCCTTCGCGAGAGGTCTTTTCTACGCAGTTGGCGTCGGAGGCGGAGGGCCTCTGGGATCCGGTGATGGAGGCGCAGATGCTGACCTCCACGCGCGTGGAGCAGCGCCAACTCGACGCGTGCAGCACCAGCGCGCCATTGGACCAGGTGGTCGAACATCCTGACACCCGGGCTCCCTAGGATGCGCGCGGAGAAGGCCGCCGCCCTCCGGCGCAATGGGCTGGCCGTGCTCGCAGCGGGCCTTGCCGCGGCCGGGGGGTGGTGGGCCGGACGGGTGGCGCTCAGTCCCCCGGCGTCGCCACCGGCCGCGCCGACATACACCGAGGTGAGGGTCACTGAGCAGACGGTGGGCCGGAGCCGTTCGGTGTCGGTGGCGCTGGTCCAAGGACGCCATGCGGTCGCCCGAAACCTGTTGTCCGGGGTGGTGACCATGGTCCGACCGGGGGTGAAGAAGCCAGGCGATGTCGTGTACGCCGTGGCCGCTGCTCCCGTGCGGGTGGTCCAGGGATCGCTGCCGTTCTATCGGGACCTGGTCGTCGGGTCGGCCGGAGCTGATGTCCTGCAGTTGGAAGAGGGCCTGAAGGCGCGCGGATTGCTGCAGGAGGCCGACGCCAACTACACCGCCGTGACTGCTGCGGCGGTGCGGGAGTGGCAGCGGCAGCTGCGTGAGGCTCCGACCGGAACTGTGCCGCTGGGGGAGTTGGTGGCGGTCCCGTCACTGACGGATCCCGTGTGGCTGGGCCCAGAGATTGCCGTGGGAGCCCTCGTTGCGGGTGCAGAGGAGTCCGTGATGGTCGCCGGACCGCGCGTCTTCGAGGTCGAGCTGACCCGCGAACAGGCAGCCGACCTTCCCTCCGATGCCCGGATCCGCGTGCATCACGAGGACGCCTCCTGGTCGGCCGTGATCGCGGATAGTCGGGTTAGCGAGTCCGGCAGCACCGTGCTCACCCTCAGTGCCCCGGGCGGGGGACCGGTGTGCGGGAAGGACTGTGCGAAGCTCCCGGATGGGGAGCGGCTCACGCTCCGGGCTGACATCGTGGTGCAAGAGCCGGTGTCCGGCCCTGCTGTTCCGGTTGCCGCAGTCCTCACCGACGCTGCCGGGCAGGCCTACGTCGAGCGATCCGGGGGTGGCCGTGTGGACGTCGTCATCAAGGGGTCACAGGGCGGGATCGTCGTCGTGGGTGGAGTCAAGGACGGCGACATGGTGCGCGTCCGGGCTGCCGTAGGCGGCGCTGGCGTCATCCCAGCGCCGATCCCCTCGGCCGCCGGGGCGCCTCCGTCATGATCGAGGTCGACGAGATCACCTTCGCGTACCGCGGGGTGGACGAGCCGATCCTGGCGGGGCTGAGCTGCCGCCTCGAGGCCGGTGCCGTCACGGCGATCACCGGCCCGTCCGGCACGGGCAAGAGCACGTTGCTCTATGTTGTGGGTCTGCTCCTTCGGCCCGCGAAAGGACGTCTGGTCGTCGGTGGCGCCGATGTCAGTCATGCGTCAGATGCCGTACGGTCCCGTATGCGCGCCCGCTATTTCGGGTTCGTCTTCCAGGATGCCGCTCTCGATCCCACCCGCACCATCTTGGAGTCCGTCATCGAGCCGGCACTGTATGCCGGCCTCCGCCGGAGCGACGCTATCGACCGGGCCACGAGCCTGTTGACGGACTTCGGTGTCGAGGCGCGGATCGACCACCGTCCCGGGGAGATCTCTGGGGGACAGGCTCAGCGGGTCGCGCTATGCCGGGCGCTGCTGTGCCAACCCCCGGTCGTCCTCGCCGACGAACCGACCGGAAACCTCGACAGCGACAACTCCCGGACGGTGCTGGAGGCACTCGGTTCCTACGCCCGCCGCGGCGGCTCGGTGGTCATCGCCACCCACGACCCACAGGTTGTCGCTCGGGCCGATGCGGTCGTGACTCTATGAACCTTGCCACCCTCATGGCCGAGGCCGGACGATCTGCCCTCGCCCAGCGGGTGGCCTCGCTCTTGGTCGCGCTCATCTGCGGGGCGGTCGTGGCCGGCGCAGTGATGACAACGGGGCGAACGGCGTCCGCCGAGGCTGCAGTGCTGGCCGAGTTCCAGACCGCTGCGGCCCGGGTGATCGTCATTCGTGATGCGACCGGAGCCGCGGTCCTGGCCCCTCCTGTTGCCGACGTGCTGGCCGAGTCCGACCTGGTCGGGTCAATACTCGGGTTGACGACACCGGTCGATGTGGTCAACGGATCCTTGGGGCCGGGCGCCACCAAGGTCCCCCAGTGGTACGCCACGGGTGACCTGCGCGCGTCCGTCCGGCTGGTGTCGGGCCGCTGGCCGCGACCGGGCGAGGGGCTTGCCGGCGACGCTGCAGCGCGTGCTCTGGGCTTCGATGGGCCCGCTGGCTGGGTCAGTACCGACAGCGAGATACCCGTGGTGGGCGTACTCCATGCGGAGGCTCCATTCGCCGCCTTGAACCACGGCGTCGTGGTCCCAGATCCGAGGCGGGCCCCCACGCAGCTCATTCTCGAAGCCCGCGAGGCCCGTGGCGTACCGCTCTTGCTCACCCTGGCGCTGTCTACCATCGCCACGCCTCGAGCCGAAGACCTTCGGATCGACGCACCGACTGACCTGGCGCGGATCCGCGGCGGCGTCGCGGCGGAGCTCGGGGCCTACCGTCGATCCCTGCTCCTTGGCCTGCTCAGCGCCGGCGCGGCACTGACTGCGCTGGTGGTGCTTGCTGACACCCTCGTGAGGCGTCGCGACCTTGGGCGACGACGCGCGTTGGGAGCGACGCGGTCCACGCTCGTTGCCCTGGTCGTCGCGCGCACCGCCTACGCCGCGTGTGCGGGGGCGGCGATCGGAAGCGCCGCGGGACTTCTGCTCACCCGCGACGTCGACGTGTCCCCACGCTTCGCGGTTGCGGTGTCCGTCCTCACCGTTCTGGCGGCTCTCGTGTCGGCGCTGGCGCCGGCCATCGCGTCGGCGACCCGTGACCCCGTGCTGGTCCTGCGCACACCGTGATCGGGGCCATCTGGCCCCTGCGGCCCTCGCTGCTCCAGTGAGAACGGCGTGTGGTCGCAGCAGGATCCTGATGTGTTCCCGTCCTGGGCCGTCGTCGTGTTTCCGACAAGAAATCGGACATACGGGACGTATCACCCGAGGCGGGATCGGCTCTGGAAGGGCGTACCAACCCTTCCGACATCAGGAGTTCCGATGAACCATCGCACCACTGCCCGCCGCCGGGCCTTGCGCCTCGTCGCTCCGCTCGCAGCTGCCGCTGCCGCACTCGCCCTGGTCTCGGCGGGGAGCCCCGCCCAGGCCGTCAGCAGCAAGACCCCGTCCAAGGCGGCCTCGGCTGCCGAGACCGACGCGGTCCGCAGCTTCTCCAAGGCCCAGATCGAGGCCATCGTCAAGAACGCCAAGCCGCTCGCCGCTCCGGCGAACAAGGCCGCCGACGGGCTGGTCCCGGTCGGTGGGGCCAACGGGGTGGCGCAGAAGTTCGCCGGCGTGGCCCCCAAGGGCTCCGCAACCAAGGCATCCGGCCCCTCCGCGGACGCCCTGATCGGGTATGCCGGGTATGACGGCGCGCTCTGGCCGGGTGCCAACACGGCGAACCCGAACCTGCAGATCGGCAAGCTCTACTTCGACACAGACCCCGGCCCGGCATACAGCTGGAGCTGGTGCACCGGCGCCGTCGTGAACTCCGAGAACCGCTCGATGGTCCTCACCGCCGGGCACTGCGTGTGGAACACCAGCGCCCGCCGCTGGTACTCCAACTGGCTGTTCTACCCCGGTTACCAGTACGGCGCCTCGCCGAGCGGGGTGTGGAGCTACCGGCTCGCCTCGACGACGAACAACTACTACAACTACGGGTACTCCAAGGAGGACATGGCGATCGTCCTGCTGAACCGCAACTCCGCAGGCCAGACGATCGTCGACCGCGTGGGTGCCCATGGCATCTCGTTCAACCAGCCTGTCGGCCAGTACCGCTACTCCTTCGGCTACCCGATCACCGACTCGCGCTGGCCGGGCTACACCGCCAACGGTGAGGACATGCGCTACTGCTACGGCTACGACTACTACTACTCGTCCGGCTCGTTCGCCGGCCAGATGAACCTGACCTGCCGGATGACCGGCGGCGCGAGTGGCGGTCCCTGGCTGACCAACATCCAGTCCAACTGGCTCGGCTACGCCAACTCGGTCAACTCCAACAAGGGCGGCATCGGCTCGGCCTGGGCCTACTACATGTTCGGTCCGTACTTCGGCAACGAAGAGCTCGCCGTCTACAACGCGTGGCGCGCGGCCTGACCTCGGTATGACGCCGGGCTCGACCCGGCGCACCAGGGCCGGACCACTGCCCAGAACCGCACGACAGGTGGGCCCCCGCATCCCAGCGGGGGCCCACCTGCGGGTGGCTACGCCATGCCTAGTCGGTCGTGCAGCCCGCCCACAGGTTGACGCCGCTGTCGACCGCGAACGCCTCGATCGCGGCCAGTTCGTCGGCCGTGAAGGCGAGGTTGCCGACGGCGTCGAGATTCATGTCCAGCTGCTCGACGCTGGAGGCACCGATGACGACCGAGGTGACCCGCGGATCGCGCAGCACCCAGGCCAGCGCCATCTGCGCCAGCTTCTGCCCGCGGCTCTCGGCGATGGTCGCCAGACCGCGCACCCGGGCCATCGTCTCGTCGGTCAGCCCGGCGACAGTGCTCCCGACCCGGGCCGCCCGGCTATCCGCCGGTATGCCGCCCAGGTAGCGGTCGGTCAGCAGCCCCTGCGCCAGGGCGGTGAAGGCGATGCAGCCCATGCCCTGGTCCTCCAGCTCATCGAGCAGCCCGCCCTCGACCCACCGGTTGAGCATCGAGTAGGACGGCTGGTGGATGAGCAGCGGGGTGCCGAGCGAGCGGGCGATCTCGGCGGCCTGCTTCGTCATGGTGGCCGAGTAGGACGAGATGCCGACATACAGCGCCTTGCCGGAACGCACCGCGTGGTCGAGCGCCATCATCGTCTCCTCGATGGGCGTCTGCGGGTCGAACCGGTGGCTATAGAAGATGTCGACGTAGTCCAGCCCGAGCCGCTGCAGGGACTGGTCCAGTGAGGCGAGGACGTATTTGCGCGACCCGCCGCCTTGACCGTAAGGGCCTGGCCACATGTCCCAGCCGGCCTTCGTCGAGATGATGAGCTCGTCGCGCAACCCAGCGAAGTCGGTGCGCAGATACTCGCCCGCGTTGAGCTCGGCCTGCCCGTATGGCGGACCGTAATTGTTGGCCAGGTCGAAGTGGGTGACGCCGCGATCGAACGCCCGGCGCAGCATGGCCCGCTGGACCTCCTTCGGCCGATCGGTGCCGAAGTTCTGCCAGAGGCCGAGGGAGATGACCGGCAGTTGCAGGCCGCTGCGGCCGGTGAAGCGGTATGGCATGCCGGCACCGTCATACCGGCTGGGGGAGGGGACGTAGGTGTTCATGGGGATCATCCTGCCGTGCCCGTCCCCAGACAGCGTCGAGTGGAGGTTGCTGGCGTCGGGGCCCCGGCTTCGGCGGCCGCAGGTCGCGTCGAGTGGAGGGTGTCCAGGGGCCCCGCGCATGGATGGGGGGACGCGGTGGCCGTGAGCTGCGCGCGAAGTCCGTGAGTGCTCGCCGGGATGTCAGGTGCACGGGGAATTGCGTGCGCAGTCCAGTAGATCCGTTGGGGTTGCGGGTTGCATGCGTGGCTGAGGCCGTCTCCCGGCTTCGGCGGCCGCAGATGGCGTCGAGTGGAGGGTTGTTGCGGGTTCCGCGCATGGATGGGGGGACGCGCTGGCCGTGAACTGCGCGCGAAGTCCGTGAGTGCTCGCCGGGATGTCAGGTGCGCGGGGAATTGCGTGCGCAGTCCTGTAGATCCGTTGGGGTTGCGGGTTGCATGCGTGGCTGAGGCCGTCTTCTGGCTCCCGCGACGCCAGATCGCATCGAGTAGAGAAAGTCTTGCCGTGCGGGTTGTCGGTCGGTTGGGCGGGGGGTGACGCGATGCCCTGGATGGTGCGCGGCCTAGACGGTGCCGGCCTTCTCGTCCTCGGTCGCGCGACGGACCACGATGCGGGTCCAGGCTCCGACATAGAGCCGGTCGCCGTCGTGGAGCTCGGTCTTCGGACCCACCGGGATCGGGTCGTCGGGTAGCGGCCCGGACGCCGGACCCACGAAGGTGCCGTTCGAGGATTGCAGGTCTTCGACGAACCACCGCGTGCCATCGGTCGTCAGCTGGGCGTGTCGACGGCTCACCGCACTGTCGGTCGCGCAGTCGATGTCCGGGTGGATGTTCCGGCTCGTGGACACGCGCCCGATCAGCGCGGATTGCACGGTGAGTGGAACCACGACGGGCAGGCCTGGTGACGGGCACGGGTCCTCGGCCTCCTGCTCGGCATACCACTGCGGGTCGACCCACACTTCGGCGACCCATTCCAGCGGTATGGCGGGCGGCACCGGGCTCAGCGAACCCGCCGTGGCCGCCCCGGCGGAGCGCGGCATCGCCCCGGTCGTGAAGTCGTAGCCACACGCCTCGCAGAACAACGCGTCCGGGCTGGACTGGGTGCCGCAGTTAGGGCACAGGCCGGCCGTCGGCGGCGAACCGGCGGCCGACTCGCCGGCGGAACCCGCGGCGGCTTCCTCAGCAGCCGCGGCCCCAGCGGCAGCTCCGGCGGCAGGCCCACCGGCAGCTCCGGCGGCAGGCCCACCGGCGGCTCCGGCGGCAGGCCCACCGGCGCTAGCGGCAGGATCCGGGTCCGGCGCCGCCGCGGCACCCACCTCTGAAGCCACCGCCGATTCGTCGATCGGGGCGCCGCAGGTGTCGCAGTAGTCGGTCGCTGTCGAGACGTGCCCGTTCGGGCAGGTGGCGCTCATCGCTTGATCCGCGAGGTCTTCGTCGACGCGGTGTCGAGGGCCATCTCGTCGAGCTTCTCCACGCCCTTCTTCAGCCGCACCGTGCCCGCCTCGGCGTTGTCGATATCCACGACCTTCTTCAGCCGCGACGTCATCTCCGCATCGCCGGCCGCCGTCGCCAGCTGCACCGCCCGACCGAGCTTCGAGGTGGCCTCCGCGTCATTGCCGGCGGCCTTGGCCGCCAACCCGTCCTGGATGGCCGCAGCCAGCTCGACGCGCCCGGTGTATGCCGCCACCTCCGGAGCGATCCGGGTGGTCAGGGCCTCGTCGTCGGACCATTTCGCCTTGACCAGCGCCTGCGCGGCCGTCTGCTCACCCACGACCAGCTGCACCCGGGCGGCTAGCTGCTCCTGACCGACCGAGCGGGCCGGCAGCCGCACGGCGACGTGGTAGTCGCGGGCCTCGTCCGACCACGCCCCAGTGGGGTAGCCGCCGGTCAAGGCGTTGACCTCGGTGCGCCGGTTGGTCAACTCCTCCAGGGTCGGCGCAACCTGGCGGACGAACAGCACCGTCGCGCCCTGCGGTGCCCAGACCCGGACGTCCGCACTGGCCACCCCACGCGACATCGAGTCGCGCATCATCGCGGCGAACTCGGCCGCCATATGCTCCGGGGCCGGGATGAGGTCGACCGTGCCGAGCAAGGCCGAGGCGATGCGGCGCACCTCCCCGACCTGCCACTTGTCGCCGACGCCGCGGCAGTCGCACTGGAACATCCCGGTCGATGCGGCGATCGATGCGGTCAGCTGCTCCGGGGTCTCGTGCTCGTTCGCCCCGTCGGTCAGCAGGATCGCGTGCCGTCGACTGGCTTGGGGCACGGCAGCGAAGATCGCCCGGGCCGCCGACAACCAGGTGCCCATCGCGGTGCCACCGTCGGCGCGGAACCGCTGCACCGCCGCCTGGGCCTCCATCCGGGTCCGGGCGTCCATCCGGGCCATCGCTGCGACCGGCGACGGCGGGTAGACCAGCGTCCCGACATGGTTGCCCGCGACGACGGCGAACCACGTGCCGTCGACGATCTCCTGGAGGGCGGCGCTTGCGGCATACGCGGCCATCCGCACGCCCTCGGCCCCCATGGAGCCGGACGTGTCGACGATGATGATCTCCGCGGCGTCCCCGGTGGCGGGCCCCACCCCGGTCGCGGTGTCCTTCGCGGTGAACCGCACGATGGCGTGGACGTCGGTCCCGCCGTCGGGGAGGAACTCGTTCTGGAACGCCTCCGCGGTGAACTCAGCCAAGCGTCTCGTCCTTCTTCGTGGTCTCGCTCGCGTCGGCGTGCTGCGCCGATCCTGACCCGCCGAGGCGGGCCAACGCAACGGTGATGTTGTCCATGCCGCCCTGCTCGTTCGCGAAGGCGACCAGGCCCTCGGCGACGGCGACCAGATCGGTGCCTGCCTCGACCGATGCTGCCCCGGTCGATGCCGCCCCGACCGATGCCGCCCCGACCGATGCCGCTCCGACCGAGGCTGCCGCGGTCGAGGCCACGAGCTCGCGGAGCGCGGCGGCCTCCGAGCAGTAGTTCCACAGGCCGTCGCTGCACACGAGCAGCCAGCCGCTCTCGGTCGCATCGAGATCGGCCGTGTGCGGCGTGAGGTCCTCCGGTGAGTCGACGCCGAGCCACCGAGTGATCGCGTGAGCGTTCGGGCCGGTCTCGGCCTCCTTGCGGGCCATTCCGGCCCGGATCATCTCCCCGGCCCACGAGTCGTCGGTGCTCAGCTGCCGCGGCTCGCCCTGGTCGGGCAGCCAGTAGGCCCGGCTGTCGCCGACGTTGCCGACGACGACGAGCCCGGCGTCGACGACCGCCGCCACGAACGTCGCCGACGGTGGGTTCTCGGTGCCGTCGGGAACCGTCCGCTCCACGGCTCGGTCCGCGGCCGCAACGGCATCCGACAGGGCCTTCCGTATGGCGGCCACCCGGCTCTCCCGGGTGCCGACTCCCTGCGGGATCGGGGCGCTGAGCACCTCGCGGGCGGCTCGGGCCGCCGCCAGGCTGGCCACGTGCGAGTCGGTGGTGTTGCTCACCCCGTCGCAGACGACGAGAACCGCCCGAGAGCCCGCCGTGGGGTCGGCCAGCAACGCCATACCGTCCTCGTTGCGGGTATGCCGGCGCCCGATGTCGCACGCACCGCTCACCCACGGCGAAGGCTGCTCGGTGAAGTGGTCGCGCGGGTCACGCGGTGGGTTGCCGCAGACATCGCAGTAGCCGTCGACGATGTGGCCTGTTCCGCACTGCTGGCACGGCGGCGAGTCTGGCGTGGCCGGGG
>JBPOIZ010000013.1:0-40248 GCA_052034115.1 Actinomycetota bacterium | reverse complement strand
TGGGGCGCCGGCGGGTCATAGGTCCCCGGGGGGGGGGGGGGCGGCTCGGCCCCCCCCCCGGCCCCGCCCCGCGGCGCCCCCGCCTTGTGGGGGGCGGCGACCGGCCCGGTCCCGATGGGCTGCGTCGGCGCCGGGACGGGCGCCCAGTCGGGCGGCCTCAAGGGGGGCGTGGGCTCAGCCTCCGTGGTGCTCGACGACGGGACGACCGTGGGTGCTCTCGTGGTCGTCAACGCGGTCGGGTCCTGCGTCGACCCCGCCACCGGGGATCTGTATGCCGCGCGGCTCGGGCTGGACGGCGAGTTCGCGGCGGTGCGGACGCCTGAAGCGCACGAGGTCGCTGCCGCCCGCGACCTCGCCGGGGCGCGCAACGCCACCGCAGCCCTGCCGAGTGTTCTGGCGACGACGATCGGTGTCATCGCCACCGACGCCGCGTTGACCAAGGCGCAGTGCGCCAAGGTCAGTGGCATCGGGCACGACGGGCTTGCTCGGGCGATCCGTCCGGTGCACACCATGCTCGACGGCGACACCCTGTTCACCCTGGCGACGGGGGAGCGGGCCACCCCCGATCTGTGGGGTTTCCAGCGCATCCTGGAGGTCGCGGGAGACTGCGTCACGCGTGCTGTCGGTCATGCGATGCTCGCCGCGCGCACCACGCAGGTCCCCTATGGCACGTTGCGGTGCTACCGCGACGCCTTCCCGTCGGCCTTCGGGGGCTGATCATGCAGACGACGCCGATCTGCGGGCTCGACATACCGGTCGAACTGCCGATCGGGGACGGCTGGGTCGCCACCACCGAGCACCGCCCGGTCATCTTCCCGTATGACGGTGCCGTGATCGCGTCGGCCCCGGAGGGTTCGGCTGACGACGCCACAGCTGCGGTGACGGCTGCCATCGCGGTCCGCGAGGCGGTTGCGGCGCTGCCCACGCACCGGAGAAGGGCCGTGCTGCGCGCGGTTGCCGTTGCCGTCGCAGCGGCGCGGACCGAGCTGGCGCGCCTCCTGGTGCTGGAGTCCGGCAAACCGTTGCGCGACTGCCGGATCGAAGTAGATCGGACGGAGGCCACCTGGGAGGCCGCGGCCGAGGAGATCGGCCGGATCCACGGCGAGACGGTGCCCTTGGATGTGCTGTCGGCCGGCGAGGGGCTGCTCGGGTTCTGGGTGCGCCGCCCAGTCGGGGTCGTCATCGGGATTGCCGGCTTCAACTATCCGCTGCTCCTGGCCAGCCACAAGGCCGCCCCGGCGATCGCTGCCGGCTGCCCGGTCATCCTCAAGCCGGCCGAGCCGACGCCGTTGGCCACGTTGTGGCTGGCCGCGCGGCTGCGTGAGGCCCTCGCTGGGGCCGGTGCCCCAGCGGCAGCGGTGCAACTTGTCACCGGCGGTCCCGCGGTGGGTGCAGCGTTGACGACCGACCGCCGCGTCGGGGCGGTGTCGTTCACCGGCTCGGCGGCGGTGGGCCACCGGATCGCCGCTGCCGCCGCCCCGACCAAGGTGCTCCTCGAGTTGGGCTCCAACGCCGCGTTGGTGGTCGCCGCCGACGCCGACCTCGACGCCGCTGCCGACGCCGTGGTCCGGGGCGGCTACTACGCCTCCGGCCAGGCGTGCATCGCGGTCCAGCGGGTCATCGTGCTCCAGGATGTCCGTGCGGGCCTGCTGGAGCGACTCGCCGCCATCGTGCCGCAGATCGTCGTTGGTGACCCCCGCGATGAGGCGACCCAGGTGGCCCCGCTGGTCTCCGCGGACGCGACGCAGCGCACCCTGGACTGGATCGATCGTGCCGTCGCCGCAGGCGGCACCGTGCTGTGCGGCGGGGGACCCGCAGGCGCGGCGGTGCAGCCCACTGTCGTCGTCGATGTCCCCGAAGACGAGCCCCTGTGGCGCGAAGAGGTCTTCGGCCCGGTCGTCGCCGTGCGATCCGTGCCCGACCTGGACACCGCGTTCGCGCTGGTCAACGCGTCACGGTATGGCCTGCATGCGGCGGTCTACACCGCGTCCCTCGCCACCGCCATGCGGGCCGCGGAGGTGCTCGAGGTGGGCGGAGTCGTCGTCAACGAGGTGCCCGGATTCCGCTCGGACGTCATGCCGTATGGCGGGGTCAAGGACTCCGGGATCGGGCGCGAGGGACCGCGCTTCGCCATCGAGGAGTTGACTGTCACCCGGATGCTGGTCATCCGGCCGGAGCCGAGGAGACCGGCGTGAGCGAGGGTGCTGCGGCCACGGCAGGTTACGGATCGCTCTTCCGGCTGGACGGTCGGACCGTTGCGGTCATCGGTGCCGGCGCCGGGATCGGCCGGGAGTGCGCGATCGCCCTCGCCGCGCACGGCGCGGAGGTGATCTGCTGCGACGTGGTGCCGGGCGCCGCAGAACAGACCGCGCGGCTCGCTGCCCAGGCCGGCTCGGCCGGCGCCACGGCATACCTGCTGGACGTGCGTGCCGAGGGCGCGGCGCAGCGGGCGGCGGCGGACCTCGGCCCGCTCGACGGGCTCGTCCACACGCCCGCGACGAACGTGCGCAAGCGGTTGCTGGACTACACCGTCGAGGAGTTCGACAGGGTCGTCTCGCTCAACCTGCGAGCGCCCTTCGACGTGCTGCGAGCCTTCGGGCGGCCCATGGCCGAGCGGGGCACGGGCAGCATCGTCGTGTTCAGCTCGATCCGCTCCCGGGTCGTCGAGCCGGGACAAGGGGTCTATGCCGCGACGAAGGCCGGCATCGTGCAGCTGGTCCGCACCGCGGCGGCCGAGCTCGGCCCCTCGGGGGTGCGGGTCAACGCCGTCGCTCCGGGCATCGTCGAGACGGCGCTCACCCAGCCGATCCGCGACGTGCCCGAGTGGGCCGACGCCTACGCCCAGAAGAACGCGCTCGGCCGCTGGGCGCGCCCGGACGAGCTCGTCGGGGCGGTCGTCTTCCTCATCAGCGATGCCGCCAGCTACGTCACCGGCAGCCAGCTCATGGTCGACGGAGGGTGGACCGCCATCGACGGCCGGTTCACCCCACCGGCCTGAGCAGCCCCGCGCCACGCCTCACGGGGCCGCCAGGAGCATGGCCACGCCCTGACCCACGCCGACGCACATCGTCGCCACGGCATACCTCTCGCGGCGATCGGCCAGGGTCAGCGCCGCGCTGAGGGCCAGCCGGGCGCCACTCATGCCGAGCGGATGCCCGAGCGCGATGGCCCCGCCGTGGGGGTTGACGTGGTCGGCGTCGTCGGGCAGCCCGAGCCCCCGGAGCACGGCGAGCGACTGTGCGGCGAACGCCTCGTTGAGCTCGACGACCCCCACCTCGCCCAGGGCCACGCCGGTGCGCGCGAGCAGCTTCTCCACCGCAGGCACCGGACCGATGCCCATGATCCGCGGCGCCACCCCGGCCGACGAGGTCGCGACGATCCGCGCCACGGGGTTCAGGCCGAACCGTTCGACGGCGGCGCCCGAAGCCAGCAGAAGGGCCGCCGCGCCGTCGTTGACTCCGGAGGAGTTGCCCGCGGTGACCGATCCGCCGACGAAGATCGGTCGCAACCGGGCCAGCGCGTCGGGGCTGGTCCGGCGGGGGTGCTCGTCGGAGTCGACGATGGTCGTGGCGCCACGCCCCGCGGGGACCTCGACGGGCGCGATCTCGCGCGCCAGGCGCCCGGTGGCGATGGCGTCCGCGGCGCGCTCCTGCGACCGCAGCGCGAAGGCGTCCTGATCGATGCGGGTGATCCCGAAGTCGTCGGCCACGTGTTGGGCGGTGGCGGGCATGGGATCGACGCCGTAGCGCTCGACGAGCACGGGGTTGGGGAACCGCCACCCGATCGTCGTGTCGTAGATCTGCGCGGTGCGGTCGTAGGCCGCGGTGGCCTTGGGGATGACGAAGGGCGCCCGGCTCATCGACTCGACACCCCCGGCGACGACGACCTCGGCGTCACCGGCCACGATGGCGCGGGCGGCAGCTGCCACCGCGTCGAGCCCTGAGGCACACAGACGGTTGACGGTCACCCCGGGCACGCTCGCCGGCAGCCCGGCCAACAGCCCCGCCATCCGGGCGACGTTGCGGTTGTCCTCACCCGCCTGGTTGGCGCAGCCGAGCACGACGTCGTCGATCGTCTCGGGGGCCAGGTCCGGATGCCGGCCGAGGAGCTCTCGCACGACGTGCGCGGCCAGGTCGTCGGGTCGAACCGGCGCCAGCGCGCCGCCATAGCGTCCGATCGGAGTGCGCACCCCGTCGATGAGGTATGCCGTCTGCACCATCGCGCACCTCCGCCGTCCCGTGGTGACCCCATCCTGCCGTCCGGCGTGACCCCTGTCGCGGCTGGGTCCGTCGAGCGGCCGCGCGGTCTAGGATCGTCGCCGTGGCCACCCCTGCGCACGGCGTCGTCCGCCTCGGACGCTCCCTGACGCTGGGCGGCCTCGTGCTCCTGCTCGCCTGCGCCGCTCACGTCAACGGCGGCGGCGTCCTGCCCCCGACGTGGGGCCTGGTGCTGATGTGGGGGCTGGCCGGCCTGGGAGCGGGCACCGTGACGGGTCGCCGGCTCGGCCCAGGCGCCGTGGTCGGCGTGCTCGGCATCGGTCAGTTCGTCGCCCACCTGGCCCTGACCATCGTGGCCGCACCGGTCGGCCTCGGCCACGCGCCGGGCCATGCTCACGGCACCGGCACCTTGGTGGATTCCCTGTCGTCAAGCGCCGTGGGCGCTCACGCCAGCCACTCCCTGGCGGCCCACGTCGGTGGTGCCATGCTCTGGTCGCACGTCGTGGCCACTGCGGGCACTGCGCTACTCGTCTTGTATGGCGAGCAGGCCCTCTGGGCCCTGTGGTCGGTCCTGCGCCCGCGCTTGACTCCGTTCACCACCGCCGAGCCGCTGCGGGTGGCGTGGTCACCGCTGGCCTTCATCGCGGTGGCTGCCCCGGTGCCGGCACCGGCATACCGGCTGCCCCTTCGCCGCGGCCCCCCGCCGCTTCGCAGAGTCACGTGTTGCTCCGCGCGGCGTCGTCCGAGGCCGCGCGCCACTCAGCGTTGAAAGGCAACCATATGAAGATCACCTCTCGCCGCGCCCTGGGGGCCGGCGGAGTTCTGCTCGCGCTCGCCCTCACCGCCGGGTGTGGGTCGAGCACCCCCACTCCCGCCGCGACCTCGCCGATGAGCAGCTCCATGCACGAGGAGCACGGGGTCGAGATGCACGATGCGTGGGTCAAGGCCGCCGATGGTGAGATGACCGGCTCGTTCGGCATGCTGCACAACCACGGCGACAAGGACGTCACCGTCGTCAGCGGGTCGTCCTCGGTCGCCGGCATGGTCGAGCTCCACGAGGTCGCCATGGTCGACGGCACGATGAAGATGCGACCCAAGGAGGGCGGTTTCGTCCTCAAGGCCGGCGGCAGTTATGAACTGGCGCCCGGGCACGACCACGTCATGCTCATGGGCCTGAAGGAACCGCTCAAGAGCGGCACGAGCGTCGAGATCACCCTGAAGCTGTCCGACGGCACCTCGGTGACCTACACCGCACCGGTCAAGACGTTCGAGGCCGGCAACGAGACGTACCAGCCCGGCTCGACCGAGTCGATGACGCACGACCACTGAGGTAAGTGATCCGACATGACTGACCACCATCCCCGCGACGAGCACGGCCTGAGCCGGCGATCGGTCCTCGGGTATGGCGCTGCCCTCGTCGGCGGCGCCGGGCTCGGGGTCGCGGGGCGGTCCGTCCTCGGTGGGGGTGACTCCGACGGGGTCACCCCCACTGCGGCGGGCGACACCTTCGAGGTCGTCGAGCCGTTCTACGGCGCTCACCAGGGCGGAATCGCCACGGCGCCGCAGGCCCACGTCACGTTTCTGGGGCTCGACCTGGTGCCCGGTGCCGACCGGGAGTCGCTGCGGCGGCTCCTGACGGTGTGGACCGACGACGCAGCCCGTCTGGCGTCAGGGCGACCCACCCTGGCCGACCCACAGCCGGACCTCGCCGGGCCCTCGGCCCGACTGACCATCACCGTCGGCGTCAGCCGCGCCGTCGTCGAACTCGCCGGTGCCGTCGCGCCCGACTGGCTCGCCCCGCTTCCCACGCTCGGCGTGGACCGGCTCGATCCGGCGTACGGTCAGACCGACGTCGTCGTCCAACTCTGCGCGGACGACCCGACGGTGGTCTCGCACGCCACGCGGGCCATGCTCGTCGCCGCGACGGGGATTGCCGAACGGCGCTGGGTGCAGCCCGGCTTCCGTCGCCCGGCCGGTTCGGTCACCGAGATGCGCAATCTCATGGGCCAGGTCGACGGCACGATCAACCCGGTCCCCGGCAGCGCCGACTTCGACGACCTGGTCTGGGTCGGCCCCGAGGGTCCGGACTGGCTGGTCGGCGGCTCCGGCCTGGTCATCCGGCGGATCGCCATGAACCTGGACACCTGGGACAAGCTCGACCGCTCCGCCAAGGAGCAGACCATCGGGCGCACCCTCGACGACGGCACGCCGCTGTCTGGTGGCCTGCCGAGCGACAAGGCCGACCTCGAGGCGGTCAACGAGGTCGGCCTGACGAAGGTGCCCGCCTTCTCCCACATCCGGCACGCAGCGCCGCAGACCCCGCGGGAGCGGTTCTACCGCCGGCCGTACTCCTACGAAGCACCCCTCGGCGCCGATTCCACCGCCACCGCAGACGCCGGGCTGCTGTTCGTCACCTACCAACGAGACGTCGCCGAACAGTTCGTCCCGGTCCATCGGCGGCTCGACGGCCCCGACCTGCTCAACACGTGGACGACCCCGGTCGGATCCGCGGTGTATGCCGTCCTGCCCGGCTGCCAGGACGGGCAGATCCTCGGTGCCGCGTTGCTCGGGTAGGCCGTCGTAGCCGGCGAATTACACCGATGTGATTCATGAGTCAGGTGCGGGTCCCTGTGATGGCGAACGCCGGGGGCGCGCGGCGGGGAGTGTCGCTCTGGGCCGAGCGGCGGGGGCCGACCGCGTGACTCATGAGGCGGGTTCGGCGGGGTCCCGGCCCCGGTGAGACGCGCTGGCCCGGCCTGACGGGCTCGGCACCCGGTGATCACATAGGGTCAGGTGGTGCTCGCCATCAGGTACCCCATCGAGACGCGCACCCTCGACAACGGGCTGCGCGTCGTCGTGTCCGAGGACCATGCCGTCCCGACCGTGACGCTCAACCTCTGGGTCGACGTCGGGTCCCGGCACGAAGCCCCCGGGCGCACCGGTTTCGCGCACCTCTTCGAGCACCTGATGTTCCAGGGGTCGCGCAACGTCGCCAGCGGTGAGCACTTCGAGGCGCTCATGGCCCAAGGCGGTCGACTCAATGCCACGACCTGGTTCGACCGCACCAACTACTTCGAGACGGTGCCCACCGAGGCCTTCGAACTGGCCCTGTGGCTCGAGGCCGACCGGCATGCGCACCTGCTCGACGCGGTGACCCAGGAGAACCTCGACAATCAGCGCGATGTGGTCAAGGAGGAGAAGCGCCAGCGCTACGACAACGTGCCCTACGGCACCGCGCTGATCGACGTCTACGCGACCGTCTTCCCGCCCGAACACCCCTACCACCACCCGACCATCGGGTCGATGGAGGACCTCGACGCGGCGACGCTGCAGGACGTCCACGAGTTCTTCACGGCGCACTACGCCCCGAACAACACGGTGCTCACCGTCGTCGGGGACATCGCCGCGGAGCGCGCCTTCGAGCTCGTCGAGACCTACTTCGGGGGCATCGCACGGGCCGACATTCCGGCCCGGCCGGCCCCCCACCCACTGGCCCCGTTGTCCGAGGCGGTGCGGCTGGAGCGCCGCGGCCCGGTGCCGAACCACCGGCTGTATGTCGCGCTGCGGTTGCCGGAACAGGGCAGCGCGGACTTCGTGGCCACCCAGGTGGCGCTGGACGTGCTCGGGGGTCTGTCGACCTCGCGGCTGGTCGAGCGAATGATCCGCACCGACCAGTCGGCCACCGACGTCGACGCGCACTCGTGGGGGTTCGTCGACGGGGTCTCGCTCGGCATCGTCAGCATCGACGTCGCCGCTGGGCACCGGCCCGACGACGTCGAGGCGGTCCTTGTCGAGGAAATGGCGCGGTTCGCCGCCGAGGGGCCGACGGACCTCGAGCTGGAGATCGCCCTGGCGCAGACCGAACGGTGGTGGCTCTCGCTCCTGGCCAGCCAGGAGCAGCGCGCCGACCTGATCTGCCGTTACGCGCTCCAGCACGGCGACCCGGACTACGTCAACCACTACCTCGCCGACGTCTCGGCCGTGACGGCCGCTCAGGTCCGCGAGGCCGCGGCGGCGTATCTGGTGCCCGAGCGCCGGGCGACAGTGGCCTACCTCGTGGAGGAGCAGGTATGACGACCTCGCGTCCCGTCCCGGGCCCCACGGCTCCCTGGGCCTTCCCGACGCCGCGACGCACCGTCCTCGACTCGGGCCTGCAGGTGCTGAGCTACGACGTGCCCGGCCAGTACGTCACCTCGGTTCGGCTGGCGGTGCCACTCACTCTGCGCGATGAACCGCTCGACCGCGAGGGGGTGGCCACGCTTATGGCGCGCACCCTGGACGAGGGCACCGAACGGCATACCGCCTCGCAGATGGCCGTGTTGCTCGAACGCAGCGGCGCGGCTCTCGGCGCCGGGGTGGGCGAGAACGGCCTCGCGGTCGATGTCGACGTCCCGGTCCACCGGTTGCCGGCCGCGCTCGACCTGCTGCGCCAGTGCCTCGACGAGCCCGCCTTCCCCGCGCACGAGGTGCAACGCCATACCCAGGCCCGGCTCGCCGAGATCGAGCAGGAGCGTTCCGTCCCCGCTCGACGGGCAGCATGGCAGCTCGCCCGAACCCTGTATGACCAGGCCGACCGGGCGAGCCGCCCGGCGGCGGGCCGTACCGAGACGATCGCCGCGATCAGCCGCGACGATGTCGCGGCGTTCCACGCGGCGCACGTCGGGGCAGCCGGTGCGACCCTCGTCCTGGCCGGAGACCTCCCGTCCGACACGCTGGCTCTGGTCGAGCAGACGCTCGGCGGCTGGGCCGGGGCGCCTCAGGGGCTGGCCGCTGCGCCGCCCGACCCGGCCTACGCCGTCGACCGCCGGCGCATCGTGGTGGTCGACCGCCCCGGATCGGTGCAGGCGGAGCTCGTCGTCGCGGCACCCGGCCCCGATCGGCGGGTGCCCGGTGGCTGGGCGCCCTACCCGGTGCTCGGCTTCCTCGTCGGCGGCTCGCCATCGGCCCGGATCGACACGGTGTTGCGCGAGGAGAAGGGCTATACCTACGGGATCCGGTCCGGCTTTCGGCCCCGGCACCGCGGTGGCGTCTTCGTCACCTCGGGCTCGGTGCGGGCCGACGCGACGGTCGACGCGGTAGATGTCCTGCTCCGCCTGCTGGAGTCCGGTCGGCACGGTTTCACCGATGCCGAGGTGCGCCGCGGCATCGACTACGTCGCCAAGACCGCGCCGGCTCGCTTCGCCACGGCCGACGCCGTGGCCGACGAGGCGGCCACGATGGCGCTGGATGCGCTGACGACGGACTTCACGACCGCCATGCTGGCCGACCTGCCCTCGCTGACGGCGGACCGGCTCACCCAGGCGTATGCCGATGTCGTCGACGGCTCCTGGACGGTCGTGATCGTTGCCGACGCCGAGCAGGTCGTCGACGGGCTTCGTGGTCTGGGCCGCGGCCAGGTGGACGTGGTCCCCGCCTGAGCCAGCCAGCGGCTCTGCGGGAACCGTGCGGGTCGACGCCGCGAGCGGACTCGATCGGCCCGCGGTCGCGGGTCAGGTGCCGAGGTAGCCCAGCACCTCGTCGTGGAGCAGGCCATTCGTTGCGACGACGTTGCCGCTCCACGGGCCGTCGCGGCCGTCGAGGCCGGTGAACCGCCCGCCTGCCTCGGTGACGATCGGCACGAGTGCGGCCATGTCGTACAGCTCGAGCTCGGGCTCGGCGGCGATGTCGACGGCCCCCTCGGCGAGGAGCATGTAGGACCAGAAGTCACCATATCCTCGGGTGCGCCAACACCGATCGGTGAGATCGAGGAAGGCACCGAACCGGTCCACCTTGCGCCACGAGTGCAGTGAGGCGTACGAGATCGACGCGTCCTCGATGCGGGAGACCGCCGAGACGCGCAGCGCCCGGGCCGAGGCCAGGCTGCGGCCGGTGTATGCCCCCGTGCCGGACGCGGCCCACCAGCGCCGGTTCAGCGCCGGCGCCGCGACGAGCCCGACCACCACCTGCGGGCCGTCGACGAGGGCGATCAGGGTGCTCCAGACCGGAACGCCGCGGACGAAGTTGTGGGTGCCGTCGATGGGGTCGATGATCCAGCGTCGAGACCCGGTGCCCGAGGGCTCGAACTCCTCCCCGACGATGGCGTCACGGGGCCGGCTGCGCGCCAGCAGGGATCGAATGACCTCCTCGGCCGTGCGGTCGGCGTCACTGACGAGGCTGAGGTCCGGTTTGGCCTCGATGTGCAGGTCCTCGGACAGGAACCGCGACATGGTGACCCGCTCGACGTCGTCGGCGAGCACGTGGGCCAGGCGGAGGTCGTCGTCATACGTCGGCACGAGCGACAACCTACTCCGCGGCGCCGCGCTTGGACCGAAGCAGGCGACGCAGTGACTCCAGCCGCGCCACCCCGGCCGTCCCCGCGCTCGCGGCGGCGACGAAGGCGTCGAGCGCGCACTCCGGCTCGTCGTGGGTGCACCCACGGGGGCACTGCGCAGTTCCCGGCTCCAGGTCCGGGAAGAAGCCGACCACGTCGTCGTCGTCGAGGTGGCCCAACCCGAAGGTCCGCACGCCGGGGGTGTCCACCACCCAGCCACTGCCACCTGGCAGGCGCAAGGCAACCGCACTGGTGGAGGTATGGCGGCCGCGCCCGGTGACGTCGTTGACGTGCCCGGTGGCTCGGTCGGCGCCGGGCACGAGGGCGTTGACGAGGGTGGACTTGCCGACACCCGAGTGCCCCACGAACACGGTGACGCGCCCGCTGAGCCGGGCCGCCAGGTCGTCCAGTCCCGCGGGCGGCGCGGAGCGGGTCGAGGTGACGACATACGGGACGTTGAGCGGGGCGTACTGACCGAGGAACTCGGTGGGCTCGACGAGATCCTCCTTGGTCAGCACGAGCAGCGGGTCCATGCCGGCGTCGTAGGCGGCGACGAGGCATCGGTCGATGAGCCGGGGCCGGGGCTCGGGGTTGGCGAGGGAGGCGACGATGGCCAACTGATCGGCGTTGGCGACGATGGCCCGCTCCACGCCGTCCCCGTCGTCGGCACTGCGTCGCAGCACCCCGCGGCGCGGTTCGACCCGAACGATCCGCGCCAGCGCGCCGTCGGCTCCCGACACGTCACCGACGAGCGCGACATCGTCCCCGACGACGATCCCCTTACGGCCGAGCTCCCGGGCCCGCATCGCCAGGACGGACCGTTCCGCAGTGTGTCGGCCGCCGGTGCCGGCAGCGACGAGGCAGGTGTAGCGCCCGCGGTCGATGGCGATGACGAAGGCCGGCACGGCGTTGTCGTGGGCCGGCCGGGCCTTGCTCCGTGGCCGCGAGCCGCGCCGGTTCGGTCGGACCCGCACGTCGGATTCGTCGAGGTGGTCCCAACTCATGCGGTGACCTGCCCCAGCAGCCGCAGCCAGCGGTCGGTGAAGTCCGGCATCGTCTTGGCCGTGGTGGCGACGTCCTCGATCTGCACCCCAGGGACGCTCAGCCCGATGACGGCTGCCGCGGTCGCCAGGCGGTGGTCCGCGTAGGTGCGGAAGCAGCCGCCGTGAAGTGGGGTCGGACGGATCGCCAGGCCGTCCTCGGTCTCGGTGACGTCGCCTCCGAGGGCGCTGAGCTCGGTCGCCAGGGCGCGCAGCCGGTCGGTCTCGTGGCCGCGGATGTGCGCCACCCCACGGATCCAGGTGGGGGAGTCGGCCAGCACCGCGAGCGCTGCCACGAGGGGGGTCAGCTCGCTCGCGTCGTGCAGATCGACATCGACCCCGGCCAGCTGCCCGGAGCCGCCGACCGTCAGACCGGTCTCGTCGAGCCCGATCTCGGCACCCATCCGCGCCAGCACCTCGAGGAGGTGGGCGCCCGGTTGGGTTGTCGACGCCGGCCAGGACGGCATCCGCACCCGCCCACCGGCCACGAGCGCTGCGGCAAGGAAGGGGCCGGCATTGGACAGGTCGGGCTCGATCGTGACGTCCACCCCGCGGATCGGCCCGGGCTCGACGCGCCAGGTGTTCGGCTGCGCATCGTCCACGACGACGCCGGCCGAGCGCAGGACCGCCACGGTCATGTCGAGGTGCGGCAGGCTCGGCACCGGCTTGCCGACGTGATGCACGGTGACGCCGTCGTCATACCGGGCCCCGGAGAGCAACAGACCGGAGATCAGCTGCGAGCTTGCCGAGGCGTCGAGGGTGACGGCACCACCGGCGACCCGGCCACGACCGTTGACGACGACCGGCAGGCAGCCGTCGCTGACGACGTCGACACCGAGCTGGCGCAGCCCGTCGAGCACGGGTGCCAGAGGGCGTCGCCGCGCCTGCGCGTCGCCATCCAGTCGCACCGGTCCGTCGGCCAGCGCGGCCATGGGGGGCACGAACCGCATGACCGTCCCGGCGAGCCCGCAGTCGATCGTGGTGCCGCCGCGGATCGGGCCGGGGGCGATGTGCCACGCCAGGTCGGCGGGGGAGGCGTCCTCTGCCGCCCGGCGACTCGTCACGCTCGCTCCGAGCGCGGTCACCGCCGCGGCCATGAGCTCGGTGTCGCGGGACACCAGGGGTGCTCGCAGGACGGACGCCGTGGCGGCGAGTCCGCCGAGGACGAGGTAGCGGTTGGTCAGCGATTTGCTGCCGGGGAGGGTCACCGTGGCGTCGAGGCGTTGCGTTGCCGTGGGGGCCGGCCAGCGGACCGGGGCAGCGCCGGACGTCATACCGCTCGGTCTCCTTCCACGTCACCTGACCGACCAAGGGTATGCCGCGACCGTATGGTGGCGGCATGTGCGGTCGGTATGCGGCGAGCTCGCGAAGCGCGGAGCTGGTCGAGGAGTTCGAGATCGACGTCGACCGCACCACCGAGCCGACGCGAAGCGTGCTGGTCCATCCGCAGGACCCACCAGCGGGCGAGCCGGACTACAACATCGCTCCAGCCAAAGCAAGCCGAGTCGTCGTGACCCGTCGACCGCGGGGCAGCGGTGCCGACCCCGGGATGGTCGAGCCCCAACGCCAGCTCCGGTTGATGACCTGGGGTCTCGTGCCGTCCTGGTCGAGGTCGCCCACCGGCGGTGTGCGGATGATCAACGCCCGAGCCGAGACGCTGCTCGCCAGCTCGGCCTTCGGTAAGGCGGCCCAGACGAGACGGGCCTTGGTGCCGGCGGACGGGTGGTTCGAGTGGCAGGTCTCCCCGGTGGCCCTCGACGCCAAGGGCAAGCCGCGCAGGCAGCCGTTCTTCATCCACCGCGCTGACGGGTCAGCGCTGGCCTTTGCGGCGCTGTTCGAGCAGTGGCGTGATCGACAGGTGGCGGACCCGGACGATCCGCAGGCGTGGCTGACCACCTTCACCATCATCACCACGGCGGCCGAGCCCGGACTCGACCGGATCCATGACCGCCAGCCGCTCGTCCTGGACCGCGGCGAGTGGACCGCCTGGCTCGATCCGGACCGCACCGAGAAGGCAGCCGTCGAGGCCTTCCTCGTGCCCCGGCCAGCGGGCCGGTTCATCGGCCACCCCGTGGACCGGGCCGTCGGCAGTGCCCGGGTCAACGGCCCCCGCCTGGTCGAGCCGACCGACCCGGCGTCCCTGGTGGGCGTCGTGGACCCTCAGACCGGCGAGGTCCTGCCGTGAGCTCGGTTCGGGTCGTGACCATCGACACCCCGCACGGGCCGGCCCGGGCACACCTGACGCACCCCCGTGGCGCCCAGGGCCTGCTCGCGCTCGGGCACGGTGCCGGGCCCTCCATCACGACCGTCGACCTGGTCGCCACCGTACGGGCCGCCGCCTATGCCGGGTATGCCGTCGCGCTCGTCGAACAGCCGTGGCTGGTCGCCGGGCGGCGGGTGGCGACCCGTCCACCGACCCTGGACCAAGCCTGGATACCCGTGGTCACGGCGCTGCGGGCACCGCACGGAGCGCTGGGCGAGCTCACCGGACCGCTCGTTGTAGCCGGGCGCAGCGCAGGCGCGCGCGTCGCCTGCCGCACCGCGGTCGCTCTCGACGCGGTCGCCGTGATCGCCTTGTCCTTCCCGCTGCACCCGCCGGGCAAGCCCGAGGCAACCCGAGTCGACGAGCTCCTGGCCCCGGTGCGGGCTGGCCTGGCCGTCGACGTGGTCCAGGGGATCGGCGACCCGTTCGGGATGCCACAGGAGGTCTCCGCGGCCGCAGCCCACCTGCGCGCGGTACACCCCGTGGCGGGGACCCACACGATCCCGGCCGCGGCCGCCGACGCCGTCGCTGCTGCGGTCACCGAGGCCCTGGCCAGGGTCGCGCGCTGACCTGCGGCTCGGCCCCGGGAATCACGACGCCCACGCTCAGCGTTGCAGCCCTCGGCACCGCCGAGGAGGAGGACCATCGATGCTGGCACTGGCCGAACCACGCGCCGCGCGCGGGGCGGGAAGCCCGTTGAGCGGATTAGGCTGGGCCGCGATGAGCATCGACCCGACACCGACCACGCAGCCCCTCGAGGTGGCCACCGAGAGCCCCGAGCAGCGACGCGCGCGCTTTGAGCGCGACGCCATGCCGCTGCTCGACCAGCTCTACTCGGCGGCCCTGCGCACCACCCGGAACGCCTCCGACGCCGAGGATCTCGTCCAGGAGACCTTCGCGAAGGCCTACGCCTCGTTCCACCAGTTCACGCCTGGGACCAACCTCAAGGCGTGGATGTATCGCATCCTCACGAACACCTACATCAACACGTATCGGAAGAAGCAGCGCGAGCCTCAGCAATCCGACGGGGACCAGATCGAGGACTACCAGCTGGCCCGCGCGGACTCGCACACCTCCAGCGGAGGGCGGTCGGCCGAGGACGTCGCCTTGGACCACCTGCCTGACAGCGACGTCAAGGAGGCGCTGCTCCAGATCCCGGAGGAGTTCCGTATGGCGGTGTATCTGGCCGACGTCGAGGGGTATGCCTACAAGGAGATCGCCGAGATCATGCAGACCCCGATCGGGACCGTCATGTCGCGGTTGCATCGGGGTCGCCGTCAGCTTCGCGAACTGCTGACCGAGTATGCCCTCGACCGGGGGTTCATCCGGGAGGTGACGCCGTGAGCGCCGGCCACGAGCACTCGACCGACTGCACCGAAGCCCTGCTCCGCGTCTACGAGTTCCTCGATGGGGAGATGGGGCCGGACGACTGCGCCAAGATCCAGGCGCACCTCGACGAATGCGAGCGATGCCTGCGTGCCTATCACCTGGATCGCACCCTCAAGGCACTGGTCCGTCGGTCGTGCGCCAGTGAGGTGGCCCCACCGCAGCTGCGGGCGACGATTCTGACGAGGATCACCACCGTGCATATCGAGCGCCGCGGATTCGACCCCGGCGGGGGCTTGCGCTTCTAGGACGGCCAGCGAAGGGGCCGGCGACCACCGTGTGGTCGCCGGCCCCTTCGCTGTTCTCGACGCGGTCAGGCGTTGGGCTTGCGGCCGTGGTTTGCGGCGTTGCCCTTGCGCGACCGGCGCTTGCGCGCGCGCTTGCTCATGAGGTTCTCCCGGGTCGGTGTTGACGCTCGATTGTTCCACACGGCACGCAGCGGTCCCGCCGATCGCCCGGCCGCGGGGCAAGGGCGACGACGTCATCGACGTGAGGTGCGGCGAAGATTAGACACCAGATCGCGATGGTTGGTTCACGTAAAGGTCAAATC
This sequence comes from Actinomycetota bacterium, assembly GCA_052034115.1. Taxonomy (GTDB): domain Bacteria; phylum Actinomycetota; class Actinomycetes; order Actinomycetales; family Dermatophilaceae; genus Lutibacillus. The sequence continues at coordinate 24,482 of JBPOIZ010000013.1, read as the reverse complement.
TTGACCAAGTGGATGTCAGGAAGCCCTTTCTGCCCTTTTCCGGGGTCGATCTTCTCGGCACTCTGTGACCAGGTGCCCCACACCTCACAGGTTCCCTGACCTGTACCCGTCGTAGCGAAGGAGCAAAGGATGCCCCTGATCATCCGCTTCGCCGCCGCAGCGCTCACCGGTTGGGGCCACCTCACGTGGACCGGGCAGTCGCTCGGTCGGCGTGCCCCCGCCCCCTCTGCCTCAAGGAGAACGCCGTGAACACCACCACCGCTACCACCCCCCGCACCCCCGCCACCGGCAAGGCCTGGGGCTGGACCGGCAAGGCCTGGGGCTGGACGGGTCGCTGAGCCGCTGGGGTCGACCGCACCCAGGTCGACCCACGCCCGGCGCTGAGCCGGGCTAGCGTTACCTCATGACGACGATCGCGGGGCCATCGGCGCGATGGCGCCGGCCGGACCCCGTGATCGTGGTCATCGCGACGAGTTGCCTGCTTGCGCTCGGCGTCGGCTTCCTCGCCTGGTGGTTGACCTCGCTGAGCCACAACTGGGTGGCGCTGGGGGTGCTGACCCTGTTGGGGGTCAGCAGCTGGGCGGTAGGTGTTCCGGCACGGCGCGGCGACATCGTCTATTCGTTCCTCCACATCGTCCTGCTCGCGGCCATCGTCATCGTCGGTCCGCTGGGTGCGGGCATCGTGGCGGTTGCGGCGTACGCGGGCGAGCGGGCGAAGATGCCCCGTCGCGCCTACCTGTTCAACTCCACCATGTGGTTCACCATGACCGTCTCGGCCGGTCTGGCCTACAAGGCTGTGGGTGGAGCTGGTGCAACCGCCATGATGCACCTCGACGGTGTCCTTCCCTTGCTGCTCCTCGTCGGCTTCCCGCTCATCGTCGCCGACGTCGTCCAGGCCCTCGTCAATGCCGCCCTGCTCGCCGCGATCGTCAGCGCCTCCCAACGGGTGCCCGCCGTCCCGTTCGCCGTCGGCCTCCTGCGCACCTCCGGTCCGGCCTACATCGGGTATGGCGTCGTCGGCTTCCTGCTCGCGGTCCTGTGGCTGCCGGCGGGTCTCGGCCCGGTATCTGCCCTCCTCATCGCGGCGCCGCTGTTCGTCGCGCGCTGGGTCCTGGTGCAGTACGAGGAGGAGGTCCGCACCCACGAACGAACCGTCAACGCCCTCCTGGCCGCGCTGGAGGCGAAGGACCCTACCTGCGCGGGGCACGGTGAGCGAGTCTGTCTCCTCGCCGGCTGGATCGCCGACGACCTGGGCTTTCCTGCGCCGCAGAAGGCATCCCTGGAGCAGGCTGCCAGGCTCCACGACATCGGCCGCCTGGTCCTTCCGCCACACCTGTTGTGGCCCCTCGACATCCCGACGGGCCAGGACCGAGAGATCCTCGATCGGCATACCGAGGCTGGTGAACGGCTCATCGAGGGCATCGACTTCCTTGCGGCGGCCGCCGAGGGGATTCGGCATCACCACGAGCGGTACGACGGCAAGGGCCATCCCGACGGTCTGGCCGGTGATCGTATTCCGTTGGCCGCCCGGGTCATCGCGGTGGCGGACGCCTTCGACGCGGTGACGGCCACGAGGTTCGGCCTGGACAGGCTGAGCGTTCCCGAGGCGCTGACCCTGCTGGGCCATCGGGCGGGCACTCATCTGGACCCGATCGTCGTCGATTCGCTCACCCGGGTGCTCGACGGGCGGGTCTGGCCGCCCGAGGGCCACGGCGCGGCGGAGCCCGATCTGGGCCGCTTCGTCGAGCACGACGACCCGCGGGTCGAGACCGACCTCGCAGTGCACCGGCTCGGCGCGGGATCCGACTCGCCGACACCCGCTGAGGACCAGCGATGAGCACCGCACCGACTCAGGTCATCGGTGCGTGGTCCGGCTGGGTCTTCCGGCGGGTGGACGTCCCCGCGGCGTACCTCATGCTCGCAGCGATATCCTGGCTGGCCACGCTCATCCCGACCTGCTTCGGCCCGTGGCTCACCCTGCCGCAGAACCGGACGGTCTTCGTCGTCGCCTTCGTCTCGGTGACCATCGGCGAGGTCGCCCGCGTGCGGTTGGTCGGCGAACGGGAGGCGGCTCCGATGTCGGTCGCCTGTTCCTATGCGTTTGCCTTCTACACCGCAGTGCCGTTGGGCAACCCCGTCGTCTACAACGGCCGGGAGGTCGCCGCGATCGGCGGTGCGGCCATGGGCGTCGGTGTTCTCATCCTCATCCTGCGCGGACACGCGGTGCGTATCGATGAGGTCGCCGCGCGCTTCATCTCCTTGGGTGTAGCCGGCGTCCTCTTCCGTGATCTGCCCCTGGCCGGCGGACGGTCCTTTGCCACGTATTTCGCCCGCCACCCCGAGCTGGCCTGGGCTTCGGCCCTGGCGATGCTGGCCGTCGGCTTCGTGACACTGATGGTCTATGCCTCGACCATGGGCACGATCAATGCGGCGCGCACGCTGGCTCCCATCGGCTCCAGCGTCTTCGGCGAGGTCCGCGCGCTGGTCGGTCTCAACACTGCGCTGGGCGCCACGGGTGCCCTCATTGCAGCAGCAGCCTTGCCCATGGGCCTGTTCGCCGTCCCGCAGTTCCTCATCCCGCTGTTCCTCACCTTGTTCGCCGTCGGACAGCACGCCGCCGTCCGAGAGACCCAACTGCAGACCATCCGGGTCCTGTCGAGGGTGACCGAGGCCGCCGGCTACACCTCCCCCGGACACGCCCAGCGGGTGGCCGATCTCGGGGTGGCCGTCGCGATCGAGTTGGGGATGTCGGAGGCGGAGCAGCGGCTCGTGGAGTATGCGGCGCTGCTGCACGACATCGGGCAGGTGGCCATCGCCGAGCCACTCCCGCGGGGGGCCACCGTCCTGGCCGCTCCCAGCGACCAGGCGCAGATCAGCTCCGATGGTGCCGCGATCCTGCGGCACGCCGACATCCTTCCCGACGTCGCGGCCACCCTGCTGGACCAGGCGACACCGTTCCGCCGGGTCCGCGAGTTGGGGGAGGACATCCCGCTGACGAGCCGGGTCATCAAGGTCGTCAATGCGTATGACGACTTCGTCAACCTGCTCTCCGCGCCCGACCCGCACGCCGCGGCCATTGAGCGCATTCACCTCGGATTGGGTTACGAGTACGACCCGCGGGTGGTCGACGCCCTCCGAGAGGTGCTCGAGCGGCGGCGCGACAAGCGCGCCGCGGCTCGATGACGCCGGCTCGGTGCCGGCCGAACACGATTCCGGGCAGCCGGGTCAGGCCTGCTTGGTCTCCCAGAAGATCGTCGCGATCTCGTCGATCTTGGCCAGCAGCTCGTCGGCCTTGGTGACGTCCCACTCACCCTTGGTGCCTGCCGCACCGGCGGCCTTGGTCGCCTCGTTGAACAGGGTGTGCAGGTTCGGGTACTTCTCGAAGTGCGGTGCCTTGAAGTAGTCGGTCCACAGCACCCAGAGGTGCTCCTTGACCAGGTGCGAGCGCTGCTCCTTGATGATCGCTGCGCGGACCCGGAAGTCGGCATCGGAGCTGGCGGCGGCCTTCTCCATGATGGCCTTGACCGACTGGGCCTCGATGCGGGCCTGCGCCGGGTCGTAGACGCCGCAGGGCAGATCGCAGTGGGCGCTGACGGAGACCGGTCGGGCGATGAGCGTGAACATGGGAACCCCTTCTGCGGTGGACGAGATCAGGTCAAACCTACCCTCCGCCGAAGAAAGCCCGGAAGGCGGGACAGCATGCGGCGCCCCGTCGGCGGCATCCGCAGGATCACCGTGGCGACCACGTCCTGACTGGCCAGGCTCCCCACGAGCCAGGAGTCGACACCCTCATGAGGGTTGTCCCGCTCGACCCACCACCGGCCCGGCTCGTCCGGTGCCGCACCGGTGATCCGCTTGACGGCCAGCGGCCGCGGACCGTCAGGTCCCGGTGGCAGCCGCACGACTGCCAGCCCGGGACGGGGCAGCGCGCCATACCGCACGAGCAGCAGATCGCCGTCGTGCAGCGTCGGTTCCATCGATCGGCCGGTCACCACGGCCCACCCCAGCCGCTGGCCGGTCACTGCTCGCCTGCCCTTCGTCGATCCAGGTCGTGACGTGTCCCTCGCCGGAATCCTCGCAGAGCCGGTGAGCCCTAGGGTGGTGCCATGCGCGCCGTCTTTGCCGCCAGCCAGTCGAGCAGCGATCCGCTCAGCGGACTGGTCGTCGGGGAACGCCCCGATCCGCAACCGCCGGCCGGATGGTCGGTCGTCTCCCTCAAGGCGGCCGGGCTCAACCACCACGACCTGTGGTCGCTCAAGGGTGTCGGGCTGCCGGCCGACCGACTGCCGATGATCCTCGGGTGCGACGGTGCCGGGCTGGATGAGGCCGGGCGTGAGGTCATCGTCCACGCGGTCGTCCCGAGCCCTGGTTGGCTCGGCGACGAGACGCTCGACCCGCGTCGTTCGCTGCTCTCGGAGGTGTATGACGGCACGCTTGCCGAGCAGGTGGCCGTTCCGAGCGGGAACCTGGTCCCCAAACCCGCGGGTCTGTCGTGGGAGCACGCCGCGTGCCTGTCGACGGCCTGGCTGACGGCATACCGCATGCTGTTCACCAACGCCGGGGTGACGCCTGGGGCCACGGTCCTCGTCCAAGGCGCCGGGGGTGGTGTGGCGACTGCCCTGATTCAGCTCGGGGCGGCCGCCGGGCTCCGGGTCTGGGTGACCAGTCGCAGCGATGCCAAGGCCGCTCGGGCGCTCGACCTGGGGGCCGAGCGTGCCTTCGCCAGCGGCGAGCGCCTGCCGTCCCGCGTCGACGCCGTCCTCGAGACAGTCGGTGCGGCGACCTGGTCGCACTCGGTCAATGCGCTCAACCCGGGCGGCACGATCGTCATCTCGGGTGCCACGTCCGGAGACGCCCCGCCGCGAGCCGAGCTGACAAAGATCTTCTTCAAGCAGCTCCGGGTCGTCGGTTCGACGATGGGAAGCCGGGCCGAGCTCGAGCGGCTCGCCGCGTTCGTCGTGGCCAAAGGCATCGAACCGGCCATCGATTCGGTGTTGCCGCTGGAACGGGCCGCAGAGGGTTTCGCCAAGATGGCCCACGAGGACCTCTTCGGCAAGGTCGTCTTCACCCTGTAGTCCGCCGTCGTCGGCAGGCGGCACCGGCCCGCGCCGGCCCGCGCCGGCCCGCGCCGGCCCGCGCCGGACACCCCGCGGGGCGTGTGGCTCAGGCGTCCTTGAGCTCGGCCAGAACCGTCCCGGAGTTGACCGTCTCGCCCACGGTCGCGTTCAGGCCGGTGACCACGCCGGCCTTGTGGGCGGTGATCGGCTGCTCCATCTTCATCGCCTCGAGCACGACGAGCAGCTCACCACTGGCGACCTCTTGGCCCTCCTCGACCGCGACCTTGACGATGGTGCCCTGCATCGGGGCGGTCACCGCGTCGCCGGACACCGCGGCGCCGGCCTTGCCGCTGCCGGCGCGGCGCGGGGCCTTCTTCTTCAGCCCGTTGGTCGACCCGCCGCCGCCAAGGCTCAGTCCGCCGGGCAGGACGACCTCCAGGCGCTTGCCGCCCACCTCGACGGTGATGCGCTGGCGCTCCTCGGCCTCCGGGGCGTCGGGGTGGCCACCGGCATACGCCTCGATGGTGTTGTCGAACTCGGTCTCGATCCAGCGGGTGTGGATCGAGAACGGCTCGTCGCCGGCAGGGGCGAACGCCGGGTCGGCGACGACCGCACGATGGAAGGGCGTGACGGTGGGCATTCCCTCGATGACGAGCTCGGCCAGTGCCCGGCGCGAGCGCTCGAGTGCCTGGTGGCGGTCCCGACCGGTGACGACGAGCTTGGCGATCATCGAGTCGAAAGCCCCGGCGACGGTGTCACCTTCGACGATGCCTGCGTCCCAGCGCACTCCAGGTCCATGCGGGACGACCATCTTGCTCACCGTCCCGGGCGCAGGCAGGAAGCCGCGTCCGGCGTCCTCGCCGTTGATGCGGAACTCGATGGAGTGGGCGTGTGGCTCGGGGTCGTCGAAGTCGAGCGCCGCGCCATCGGCGATGCGGAACATCTGCCGCACCAGGTCGATGCCGGTGACCTCCTCGGTCACCGGGTGCTCGACCTGGAGTCGGGTGTTGACCTCGAGGAACGAGACCGACCCGTCCTGGCCGACGAGGAACTCGCAGGTGCCGGCGCCGACGTAGCCCGCCTCGCGCAGGATCGCCTTGCTCGCGCGCTTGATCTCGGCATGTTGCTGCGGCGTGAGGAACGGCGCGGGGGCCTCCTCGACAAGCTTCTGGTTGCGACGCTGCAGCGAGCAGTCACGAGTCGAGACCACCACGACATTGCCGTGCTGGTCGGCCAGGCACTGGGTCTCGACGTGCCGCGGTTTGTCGAGGAACCGCTCGACAAAGCACTCCCCGCGACCGAAGGCGGTGACCGCCTCGCGGACGGCTGATTCGTACAGCTCGGGGATCTCCTCCATGGTTCGCGCGACCTTGAGGCCACGACCGCCACCGCCATACGCCGCCTTGATCGCGACCGGCAGGCCGTGCTCGGTCGCGAAAGCGACCACCTCGTCCGGACCGGAGACGGGGTCGGGGGTGCCGGGCACCAGCGGGGCGTTGGCCTTCAGAGCGATGTGCCGGGCCTTGACCTTGTCGCCGAGCGAGTCGATGGCCTGCGGTCCCGGGCCGATCCAGACCAGGCCAGCGTCGATGACCTTCTGGGCGAACCCGGCGTTCTCGGCCAGGAAGCCGTAGCCCGGATGCACCGCGTCCGCGCCGGCCTGGTGGGCGACGTCGATGATCTTGTCCTGCAGGAGGTAGCTGTCGCCGGGGGTCGAGCCACCGAGTGCGTAGGCCTCGTCGGCCACGCGCACGTGGAGCGCCTCGCGGTCGGGATCGGCATACACCGCGACCGACCCGATTCCGGCGTCGGCGCAAGCCCGGGCAATCCGGACGGCGATCTCTCCGCGGTTAGCGATCAGCACCTTTGTGATGGCCATGTTCGGGAGCCTAGCGTGTGCTCGCAAAGGGCGGCAGGGCACGGTTCGCAGGATCACGTTCGCGTCCCTGCGGAGCCGGCGCGGCCCCGGCGTACTCTGGCGAAATGAGCGTCCTGCCCGCTGTCCCGGCCCTGCCGTTGGCTGACGGGGTGACCATTCCGCAGCTAGGACTGGGCGTCTACCAAGTCCCCGACGCCCAGGTTCAACAGGTGGTCGAAACGGCCGTGCAGGCGGGCTACCGGCATATCGATACCGCCGAGCTGTACGGCAACGAGGCGGGGGTCGGCGCCGCACTGGCTGCCCTAGGGCTGCCCCGACAGGAGATGTTCGTCACCTCCAAGGTGTGGAACAACCACCAGCGCCGCGACGACCTGCTGCGGGCCTACGACGATTCCCTCTCGCGATTGCGCCTGGAGATGCTGGACCTGTATCTGGTCCACTGGCCGGTGCCGAGCGCCGACCGGTATGTCGAGGCATGGCAGGCCCTGATCGAGCTGCGCGACACCGGAAGGGTGCGGGCGGTGGGGGTGAGCAACTTCCAGCCGGCTCATCTGCAACGGCTCATCGAGCAGACCGGTCAGGTGCCGTGCGTCAACCAGATCGAGCTGCACCCCAGCCTTCAGCAGCGCGAACTCGTCGGTTTCCACGCCGCGCACGGGATCCGCACCGAGTCGTGGTCACCGCTGCGTCGGGCCCAGGGGCTGCTCACCGACCCCGTGGTGGTCCAGATCGCCTCGCGGCATGGGGTCAGCCCGGCCCAAGCGGTCCTGCGATGGCACATCGAGCAGGGGTATGTCGTCATCCCTCGCTCGGTGACCCCGGCGCGGATCGTGGAGAACATCGACGTGTGGTCGTTCCGCCTCACCGATGACGACATGGCGCAGGTGGCGGCCCTGGACCGCGGTGAGCGGATCGGCCCCGACCCGGACACCTTCGTCGGCGCGGCGCTCGACCCCTCCTGACGAGTTCGCGCTGGGCTCGCCCGAGCGCCAGCCCCCCGAGCACACGGCACCTGGGCCAGCGCTAGCCCAGCGGCTCGAACCGGGCGGTGAAGTGCCGCAGCACCGGTGGCTCCCAGGCGATCCGGTAGCCGCGCAAGGCCGAGACGTCGGCCACGACGTGCTCGAAGACCTCGATGACGTAGTCGATGTGGCTCTGGGTATAGGTCCGGCGAGGGATGGCCAGGCGGACCAGGTCCATCGCCGCCGGTGACTCGGTGCCGTCGGGGTGCCGGCCGAACATCACGGTGCCGATCTCGCAGGACCGCACCCCGCCGATCTCGTAGAGCGCGACGGCCAGGGCTTGACCTGGGTACTGCAACGGCGGGATGTGCGGGAGCAGCGCGCGGGCATCGACATACACCGCGTGTCCGCCGGCGGGGGTCAGGACGGGCACGCCGCGGGCCACCAACGCATCGGCGAGGTATGCCGTGGACCGGATCCGATACCGGAGGTAGTCATGCGAGACGACCTCCTTCAGCCCCTGCGCCAATGCCTCGAGATCGCGCCCGGCGAGCCCGCCGTAGGTCGGGAACCCCTCGGTGAGGATGAGCAGGTTGCGGCACTGTTGCGCCAGGTCGTCGTCGTTGAGGGCCAGCCAGCCGCCGATGTTGCCCATCGGGTCCTTCTTGGCGCTCATCGTCATGCCGTCGGCGACCGCGGCCATGTCGCGGATGATGTCCACGACATCGCGGTCGCCCTGCCCGGCCTCGCGTTCGCGGATGAACCAGGCGTTCTCGGCGAATCGGCACGCGTCGAGGAACAGTGGCTTGCCGTAGCGGTGCGCCACCTCGGCGACACCGCGCAGGTTCTCCAGGGAGACCGGCTGGCCGCCCCCGGAGTTGTTCGTCACGGTCAGCATCACGCAGGGCACGTCGTCGCCGCGCTCGCGCAGCAACGCCTCGAGGCGGGCGAGGTCCATGTTGCCCTTGAACGGGTGGTCGCTGTGCGGGTCCAGGCCCTCGGCGATGACCAGGTCGAGCGCCTCCGCTCCGGTGAACTCGACATTGGCGCGGGTCGTGTCGAAGTGCGTGTTGCTCGGTATGACGTGGCCGGCCCCACCGAGCACCTGGAAGAGGATGCGCTCGGCGGCGCGGCCCTGGTGGGTCGGGATGACGTGCTCGTAGGGGAACAGCTCGCGGACCGCGTCGCGGAAGATGAAGTAGGACGGCGACCCGGCATACGACTCGTCGCCGCGCTGGATGGCCGCCCACTGGTCGCGTGACATGGCGCCGGTGCCGGAGTCGGTGAGCAGGTCGATGAGGACATCGTCGGCGTGCACCTGGAACAGGTTGTAGCCGGCCTGCTCGGCCTTGGCCGCCCGATGCGCCCGGGTGGTCATCCGCAGCGGTTCGACGGAGTGGATCCGGAACGGCTCGATGACCGTGCGGTAGGTCGGTTCGGGTGCCGAGGCCGGGCCACTCGTCGTCGAGGTCATGCCGCACTCAAACGCGGTTCGGGCGCAGGCGTCAACTCTGGGCCGCGGCGCGCAGCGAGTCGAGGTCCGCGCGGCACCGGCTCTCGATGTCGTCCAACTCGGCGAGCGCGTCGTCGAGGTCGCGCCGCCGTGCCTGCAGGTCAGCCCGGCGCTCGTCGACCTGAGCGAGCAGGTATTCGAGCTGGCTCGCCTTGCCGCGCGGGGCGTCATACATGTCGACGATGGTGCGGATCTGGTCCAGCGTGAATCCCAGCCGGCGACCGCGCAGGATCAGGCCCAGCCGGGTCCGGTCCCGGCGGCGGTAGACCCGCACCGTGCCCCGCCTCTTGGGGGAGATGAGCCCGAGGTCCTCATAGTGGCGCACCGTGCGATGCGTCACACCGAACTCCTCGGCCACCTCCGAGATGCTCCAGGTGCGGCCTGCGTCACTTGTCACGGCTCCGATTCTTGCTTTACGTTTACGTCAACGTCAAGCCGCGAGTGCCGAGACCAGGACCGAGAGGACCGACGATGTTCGAGCTGCCCCAGGAGTATGAGCTCTTCCGCGGCGTCGTCCGCGACTTCGCCAGCGCCGAGATCGCTCCGCACGTGGCGGCCTGGGACCGGGCCTCTCATTTCCCCTCCGACCTCATCCCCAAGATGGGCGAGCTCGGCCTGTTCGGCCTCGTCGTGCCGGAGGAGTATGGCGGTGCGGATCCCGGTGAGGGGTCTTTCACCTACCTGTGCGTCGCGATCGAGGAGCTCGGCCGGATCGACCAGTCCATCGGGATCACCCTCTCGGCCGGGGTGGGCCTGGGCATCAACCCGATCCTCACCTTCGGCAGCCACGAGCAGAAGCAGCGGTGGCTGCCCGATCTCGTCGCCGGTCGCGCGCTCGCCGGATTCGGCCTGACCGAGCCGGAGGCCGGCTCGGACGCCGGGGCGACGGCCACGACGGCCGAGTTGCGGGGGGACGAGTGGGTCATCAACGGCGCCAAGGCGTTCATCACCAACGCCGGCACCGAGATCACCAGCGTCGTGTCGGTGACCGCCCGCACCGGCACCAAGGCGGACGGACGCCCCGAGATCAGCGCGATCATCGTGCCCAACGGCACACCCGGGTTCACCGTCGACCCGCCCTACCACAAGCTCGGTTGGCACATCAGCGACACCCACGGCCTGTCCTTCGCCGACTGCCACGTGCCGCAGGAGAACCTTCTCGGCGGACGAGGACACGGCTTCCGCCAGTTCCTCGCCACCCTCGACGACGGGCGCATCGCCATCTCGGCGCTGGCTCTGGGCTGCATCCAGGCCTGCCTGGAGATGGCGACCGACTACGCCAAGACCCGCATCGCCTTCGGCCGGCCGATCGGGGCCAACCAGGGCGTCAGTTTCCAGATCTCCGATCTGGCAGTCATGGCCGAGTCGGCCCGCGTGCTGACCTACAAGGCGGCCTGGCTCAAGGACGAGCACACCCACGGCCGCAAGAGCCTCGAAGAGGTCAAGCGGGCGGCGTCGATCGCCAAGCTCTACTCCACCGAGGCCGCCGTTGCAGCGACCCGCATCGCCACCCAGATCTTCGGCGGCAACGGCTTCATGGAGGAATACCCCGTCGCACGGTTCTACCGGGACGCCAAGATCCTGGAGATCGGTGAGGGGACCTCGGAGATCCAGCGAATGGTCCTGGCGAGGTTGCTGGGGCTGCCGAGCGACTGAGCCGGCCAGGTCGCGACGCCCGGACCCCGCGCCGGCCACGGCATACCGGCCCCTAGCCCTGACCCCGCACTCACGGAAGGATCGTCGGCATGGCGAGCACCGACCCGCGTGTCACGGACGTCCGTCGGCGGCTGGAGGCCGCGCACGCGGCCTCCGATCGGCCGACGGCATCAGCGGCCGTCAAACTCGAGCAGCAGGGCAAGCTCTACGTCCGGGACCGTATCGCGCTGCTGCTCGACGAGGGCAGCTTCGTCGAGGACGGGCGCTACGCGAACGCCAACGCGCCCGGGCTGCCGGCCGACGGTGTGGTGACCGGCCGCGGCACGGTCGATGGGCGGCCCGTCGTCGTCATCGCCAACGACCCGACCGTCAAGGCCGGCTCGTGGGGCGCGCGGACCGTGGAGAAGATCGTCCGCGCAACCGAGATGGCGCTGCGCGAGGAACTGCCGGTGTGCTGGCTCGTGGACTCGGCGGGGGCGCGCATCACCGATCAGGTGGAGATGTTCCCGGGGCGTCGGGGCGCCGGGCGGATCTTCCACAACCAGGTCGCCCTGTCCGGCAAGGTGCCTCAGGTGTGCTGCCTGTTCGGGCCGAGCGCGGCCGGCGGAGCCTACATCCCGAGCTTCTGCGAACTGATCATCATGGTCGAGGGCAACGCCTCGATGTATCTGGGCAGCCCCCGGATGGCCGAGATGGTCGTGGGGGAGAAGGTCTCGCTCGAGGAGATGGGCGGGGCGCGCATGCACTGCACCGTCTCCGGCGTCGGCGACCTGCTCGCCCACGACGACACCGAGGCCATCGAGTTGGCTCGGCTCTACCTGTCCTACCTGCCGACGTCGTGGCGCGAGCCGGCGCCGTCCTACCATCCCGAGGCTCCAACTCATGCGCTGACGCGCGCCGACATCCCCGAGCGCGAATCGCAGCCGTTCGACATCCACGACGTCATTGCCGGCATCGTCGACGAGGACTCCTTCTTCGAGATCAAGCCGTTGTTTGCCGGCGAACTCGTCGTCGGTTTCGGCCACCTCGCCGGTGAGACCGTCGGCATCGTCGCGAACAACTCGGCGGTCAAGGGCGGGGTGCTCTTCTCGGACTCGGCGGACAAGGCGACCCGGTTCATCTGGACCTGCGACGCGTTCAACATCCCGCTCATCTACCTCGCCGACGTGCCCGGTTTCATGATCGGCTCGCAGGTCGAGCGCGGGGGGATCATCCGGCACGGCGCCAAGATGGTCTCCGCGGTCTCCGAAGCGACCGTCCCGCAGGTATGCGTCGTGGTGCGCAAGGCGTATGGCGCCGGGCTCTACGCGATGGCCGGTCCGGGGTTCGGCCCCGATGCCACGATCGCCCTACCCACGGCGCGGATTGCCGTCATGGGGCCCGAGGCAGCAGTCAACGCGGTCTATGCGAACAAGATCGCCGAGGTGGAGGCCGCCCAGGGTGCGGCAGCGCGTGACGAGTTCGTCGCCGCCCGCCGGGCCGAGTACGAGGAGGACGTCGACCTGGTCCGGCTCGCCGCCGACCTGGTCATCGATGCCGTCGTCGAGCCCGAGCAGTTGCGCGAGGAGCTCGTCCACCGGATCCGGTATGCCGCGCACCGCGACCGCCGGTTCTCCGACCGCCGGCGGGGGATCCCACCGGTCTAGCCGGGCGATGGTCCGACCATCACGGCCCTGGGTGGTGCTAGGCGCCTTCAGGTGCTTCATGACATGATGTCAGAACATATCATCGTGGGCTGACCGGCCGACCGGCCAGCGCGGTCGTCCGGACAGGAGCACACGTATGGCGCAGGACCTCGGCGTCGCGGTCATCGGCTACGGCTGGATGGGTCGGGTCCACGCCCAGGCCTACGCGCGGCTACCGCACCACTTCCCGGATCTCGGGGTGCGCGCACGGCTCGTCGCGGTGGCCGACGAGGTGCCTGGACGGGCGGCAGAGGCCGCTGATCAGCTGGGGTTCGACCGCTCGACCGAGGACTGGCGGGACATTCTGGCCGACCCGGACATCCAGGCGGTCAGCGTGACGACGCCGAACTTCCTCCACCGCCAGGTCGGTGTGGCCGTGCTCGAGGCCGGCAAGCACCTGTGGATCGAGAAGCCCGTCGGTCTGACCGCGGCCGACGCGGCGGCGGTGGCACGCGCCGCGGCGGCCCAGGGGCTGGCCACTCAGGTGGGCTTCAACTACCGCAACGCCCCGGCCATCGACGCGGCCAAGGCGATGATCGCGGCCGGCGAGATCGGCACGGTGACCAACGCGCGGATCCGGCTGTTTAGCGACTACGCGGCCCACCCGGACGGTGCCCTGACGTGGCGTTACGAACGGGAGCGCGGCGGCCCCGGCGTGCTCGGTGACCTCGCGTCCCATGGCGTGGACCTCGCCCGCTACCTGCTCGGCGACATCGACACGCTCATCGCCGACTCGGCGACCTTCATCCCGCTGCGGGCCCGGCCGACGGCGGCCACATCCGGTCACCAACGGGCCACCGGCGGCGAGCTGGGCCCGGTCGAGAACGAGGACTACGTCAGCGCGCTGGTGCGGTTCGCCTCCGGTGCCCGTGGCGTCATCGAGGCCAGTCGCGTGTCGGTGGGCGCCCAGAACGACTACGGCGTCCAGGTGTTCGGCACCACGGGGATGCTTGCCTGGGACTTCCGGCGGATGGGCGAACTCGTCGTCAGCACCGGCACGGCATACCAGGACCAGCCCACGACCACGCGGTATGTCGGGCCGGGTCACGGTGACTACGCCGCGTTCCAGCCGGGGGCTGCGATCGCCATGGGCTATGACGACCTCAAGGTCATTGAGGCGCGGAACTTCGTCCGCTCCATCGTCGAGGGCACCCCCCACGGCGCGACCATCGCGGATGCAGTGGCGAGCGCCCGCGCGTTGGACGCCATAGCCGCCTCGGTGACGTCGGGCCGGTGGGAGCCGGTGTCCTGAGCGCTCGGTCGGCCGCGTCGGTCGTCGTGGCGGTGCGCGGACGTCGACATATCCTGGTCTGACCATCCCGGGAGGTCCGCCATCGCCACCGCCGCGCCAGCGCGCACCGACACCAGCCGTCGCGTCGGCGGCTGGGACGTCGTGCGCGCCGCGCTCGGTCGAGCCGGTGGGCGGGTCGTCCCCAACGGCGCCCGGGCCTGGCTCTGGTTCCCACTGGCGATCTACGGGTTGACCAGGCTGGTGACCTTCGTCGTCGTCTCGATCCAGCAGCGCGACCAGATCGCCCTGCCCTTCACGAACCCGATCATCCGCATCCCGTTTCCCCAGCCGGAATCGCCTGGCTACTTGGATGCGATGACCAACTGGGACGGCCAGTGGTACGAGCTGATCGCGACCTCCGGCTACCCGCACGAGTTGCCGCGCGCCTGGGACGGCACCGTGGACATGAGTCCTTGGGCGTTCTACCCGGTGTTCCCGATGTCGTCCCGCGGCATCATGTCGGCGACCGGGCTGCCCTTCGACGTCGTCGGCCCGCTGTGGGCGATGCTGGTCGGCGCCGTGGCCATGGTGCTGCTGTTCCGCTTGGTCGACGAGGCAGTGGGCCGGTGGGAGGCCTGCGTCGTCGTGGTCGCGACCAGCACGTATGTCGCCGCGCCGATGTTCCAGGCGGCCTACACCGAGTCGTTCGCGCTGCTCATCGTCGTGCTGACCATGATGGCCCTGCGGGCGCGGCGCTACGCGTGGGCCATGGTGGCCTTGGTCGCGCTGGCCCTGACCCGCAACATCGTCATCGCCATGGCACCGGTGGTCCTCGCCCACGGGATCGTGGCCTACCGCGATCGGTTCCGCATCCCGTTCCCCAGATGGCGCCAGATCGTCGTGGCCGGCCTGGCCGTGCTGGCCGTGGCCCTCACCTGGTTGTGGCCGCTGATCGTCGGAGCCTCCACGGGCATCCCGGACGCCTACAACCAGACGATGGCGGCCTGGCGCATCCAGGCGACCCAGATCAAGATCGCCTTCTGGTGGAACTTCCTCTACGTCAACTACGGCCTGCCGGGGCAGGCGTTGGGCGCGGTCTTCGTCGTCTTCTTCGCCTGGTTCATGCTCACGCCCCGCGCGTGGCGGTGGGGGCCGGAGATCTGGGCGTGGGCCGGTGCCTACCCGGCATACATCGTCCTGGTGACCACGACGGGACCCTCGCGTCTGCGCTACCTCTTGCTGGCCTGGCCCTTTGCCTTGCTCATCGCCTGGGCACTGGACCGGGCGTGGCTCCGACGGTGGCGGTGGTGGCTGCTCATCGGGGTTGCCCTTGCCGGTATGGCGCAGCAGGCCTTCTACACCGGCAACTACGTGCTGATCACCCACCTCGACGGAGTCGTCTACTACCCCTGATCCCGGCATCTCTGAGCTGGATACGCCGGGGCCTGGGATCCTCCAGTCGACGCCACATGGGGCGATCGTCCTGTCGCGCCCGGGCTATCCGAGCCTGCGGGCACCGGCGAGGTCGAACCAGCCGATCCCCACCTCGAGCAGCAACTCCCGCAAGAGGGGCAAGGAGAGCCCCACGACGTTGTGGTGATCCCCCTCGATGCCGCGCACGAAGGCACCGCCGAGACCGTCGATGGTGAATGCACCCGCCACCCGCAAGGGCTCGCCGGTGTCGACATACGCCGTGATCTCGTCGTCGGAGAGCTGCGCGAAATGCACCGTGGTTGAGGCGGCCGCCCCGATCGTGCCGCGCGTGCCGCCGTGGGAGCGCCGTCGGTCATCGACCAGCCAGTGACCGGTGTGCAGCACTCCTGACCGTCCGCGCATCACCTGCCAGCGGGCGATCGATTCGTCGCGATCGGACGGCTTGCCGTGCACCTGACCGTCGAGCTCCAGGACCGAGTCGCAGCCGAGCACCACCGCGCGCCGACCGTCGGCGCGGGCTCGGCTGGCCACGTCGGTTGCCTTGGCCCGAGCGAGCACCAACGCGACCTCGACCGGGTCAAGCGCACCGGTCGCCGCCTCCACCTCGCTGATGACCGCGTTCTCGTCGACCCCGCTGACGAGCACCTCCGGGTCGATCCCGGCGGCCCGCAGCGTGCTCAGGCGAGCCGGCGACGCCGAGGCGAGGACGAACCGGGGCACGGGCACGGCAGCCACCCTAGCGGTGCGCCGAGAGGGTGCACCGCAGCATGGGCGGTCGACGGCGAGCGGTCCCGAGCGGCCTCAGCCGAGGACGGCCTCGCGCAGGACGTCCAGCCCCACGCCGCCGATGTCCAGAGCCCGGCGGTGGAACGCCTTGAGGTCGAAGTCGGCACCGGCGCGCCGGGCGGCTTCGTCGCGCAGCTGCATCCACAGCCGCTCACCGATCTTGTACGACGGTGCCTGCCCCGGCCAGCCGAGGTATCGGTGCAACTCGAAGCGTCGGGTGTTCTCCTCCATGCCCGAATGGGCGCTGAGGAACTGCCACGCCTTGTCGTAGGTCCAGGCTCCGCCGCCGACCTCGGCCGGGGCGTCGAAGCCGCAGTGCACGCCGATGTCGATCACGACACGCGCGGCCCTCAGGGACTGCCCGTCGAGCATGCCCATGTGGGCGCCCGGGTCATCGAGGTAGCCCAGGCTCGCCATGAGGCGCTCGGCATACAGGGCCCAGCCCTCGCCGTGACCGGATGTCCAGCAGGCCAGTCGGCGCCAGGTGTTGAGAGTGTCCTTGCGATAGACCGTCTGGGCGACCTGGAGATGATGCCCCGGAACGCCCTCGTGGTAGACCGTCGTCAACTCCCGCCAGGTGCCGAACGTGGTGACCCCCTTGGGCACCGACCACCACATCCGCCCGGGCCGCGAGAAGTCGTCACTCGGCCCCGTGTAGTAGATGCCGCCCGTCTGCGTCGGCGCGATCATGCACTCCAGCTGGCGGACCGGACCGGGGATGTCGAAGTGGGTGTCGGCCAGCCCGGCCACGGCCTCGTCGCTGCGTTCCTGCATCCAGGCGCGAAGGGCGTCGGTGCCGTCCAGCCGGTATGCCGGATCTGCTTCGAGGACGTCGATGGCCTCCGCCACGCTCGCACCTGGACGAATCTGGTCGGCGACCTCGGCCATCTCCGCACCGATGCGCGCAAGCTCCTCCTGACCCCAGGCGTAGGTCTCGGCAAGATCGACCGTGGCGCCGAGGAAGTCGCGGGACAGGAGCCGGTAGGCCTCGATACCGCACGCGTCGGACTCTGGAGCGTGCGGGCCGATCTCGGCGGCGAGGAAGGAGCCGAGCTCGCCATACCCCTGGGCTGCCGTCAGCGCCGCGGAACGCAACCGGGCCTGAACGCCTTCGGAGGCGCCGGCCTTGGCTGCCATGCCCGGCACCGATCCAAAATACCCATCGGCGGCGACCAGGTCGGCGCACTGTTGGACGCACTCGCGCACCTGACGGGCCGGGGTGACCAGGCCCGCGTCTCGTGCGGCGACGAGCGAGCGCTGGTAGCCGGCCAAGGCGTCCGGGACGGACTCGAGCCGGGTCGCGACGGTCTCCCAGTCCGCGTCCGAGGCCATCGGCATCAGGTCGAAGGTGTCACGGACCTCTTGGACGGGCGAGGCGATGACGTTCAGTGACATGGCATCGATCCTGGCGCCGTGGACCTCCTCGGCCAGGCCGAGCCGCTCGCGCATCGCCGCGATGGTCACCGCGTCGATGTCGTCGATCGGTGCGGCCGAGTCCAGCGCGGCAAGGGTGCGGCGGCGCAGGTCGGACTTGGCGGCGAGGCCCTCGGGGGACAGGTCATCCCATCGGTCGTCGTGGCCGGGCACCCCGAAATAGGTGGCGTTCATGGGACTCAGCTCGACCCACGAGGCGAAGAAATCCTCCGCGATCTGGTCGACGGCGGTTGGGACTCGGGGGGTGCTCGTCATCGAGCTCACGTCATCGCTCACCTAGCCGACGCTACCGCACGGGTCGGACGACTCTCCTGCCGATATCGCACCGAGGCCGCGCTGTCGGCGGCCCTTGCTAGCCTGCGCCCCATGTCGACAGCAGTGCCCCCATCAACGGCCTACCGGGTCGTGGCGCTCGGCCCCGACACCTGGGATGAGTTCGCCGAGCTCGTGGAGCGCAACAACGGGATCTTCGGTGGCTGCTGGTGCATCGGCTGGCATCTGGCCGCCAAGGCGCACCTCGACTATCGGGCCACCAAGGAGCGCCTCGTGCGCACCGACGCGGCGCATGCCGCGCTCGTCGTCGACGAGGGCGGGCGGGTGCAGGGGTGGGCCCAGTATGGGTCTGCGGAGGAGCTGCCGGGCATCAAGCACCGACGCGAGTATGACAAGCAGCCGCCGCCGCGTCCGGACTGGCGGATCGCCTGCGTGTATGTCGACCCGCGCCATCGAGGGCAGGGCGTCGCCCGGCTGGCCATCGAAGGGGCGCTCGATCTCATCGCGAGGGCCGGCGGAGGCAGCGTCGAGGCGATCAGCGAGGTGACCGACGGCCGAGTGGCTCAGGGACGGTTCCTCTTCAGCGCAACGGCCGAGCTCCTGGAGGACCTGGAGTTCGAGCGGGTGCGCCAGGTCGGCAAGCACGCGTGGATCCTCACCCGGCGGGTTGCCGCCTCCGGCCCGGCCGAGTCGGGCTCGGTCGCGCCGGCCTGACGCCGCGCCCCGGGGCCGCGCCCCGGTGCCGCGCACTCTCGCAGCGCGGTGGTCGCGGGTTCACCTCGCGTCGGCCTATCTGGGCAGCGCCGATCCGCGCCATGCGCCATACCCGTGTGTATGACCGTGACGCATCCGCCCACCGGGGGCGGACCAGTTCGAGGCGCGGCGAGGTGCATCGCCGGCGGCACCGCCACCCGACGCGGCCGACAGCACCGCGACCAGCGCCGCCACCTCCTCGGCGCTCGGCGAACCGGACACCACCGCGATCACCGGGGGTTGCGGGCCGTCGGGGGTGGTGGTGCCCGCCACGTTGTCCGTCATCGTGTCCTCGCCAGGCTCACAGCGGGATGTTCCCGTGCTTCTTCGGCGGCAGGGTCTGCCGTTTGGTCCGCAAGGCTCGAAAGGCCTTGGTGACGTTCATCCGGGTGTTCGAGGGGCTGATGACCGTGTCGATGTAGCCCCGCTCGGCGGCGATGTAGGGGTTGGCCAGGGTCTCCTCGTAGTCCTTGATGAAGCCGGCCCTCGCCACGTCGACGTCGCCTCCGGCGTCGGCGACCTCCTTGATCTCCTTGCGGTAGAGGATGTTGACCGCTCCCTGGGCGCCCATGACGGCGATCTGGCCGGTCGGCCAGGACAGGTTGATGTCGGCCCCGAGGTGTTTGGAGCCCATGACGTCATACGCGCCGCCGTACGCCTTGCGGGTGATCACGGTGACCTTGGGGACGGTCGCCTCGGCATACGCGTAGATGAGCTTGGCCCCGCGCCGGATGATGCCGTTCCACTCCTGCCCGGTGCCGGGGAGGAAGCCGGGCACGTCCACGAAGGTGAGGATCGGCACGTTGAACGCGTCGCAGGTGCGCACGAACCGGGCGGCCTTCTCCGAGGCGTCGATGTCGAGGCAGCCGGCGTACTGCATCGGCTGGTTGCCCACCACCCCGATCGGCCGACCCTCGACCCGAGCGAACCCGGTGAGGATGTTCGGCGCGAAGAGCGGCATGACCTCCAGGAAGTCCCCGTCGTCGACCACGTGCTCGATCACCGTGTGCATGTCGTAGGGGACGTTCGCCGAGTCGGGGATGAAGGTGTCGAGGAAGAGGTCGTCGTCGGTGACCTCCAGATCGGCCTCCATGTCGTCGGCCGGCGGGTCATCCATGTTGTTGCTCGGCAGGAAGGAGAGCAACGCTTTGACGTATTCGATCGCGTCGGCCTCGTCGGTGCCCATGTAGTGCGCGTTGCCGGACTTGCTGTTGTGGGTGCGGGCGCCGCCGAGCTCCTCGAATCCGACCTCTTCGCCGGTGACCGTCTTGATGACGTCCGGCCCGGTGATGAACATGTGCGAGGTCTGGTCGACCATGACGGTGAAGTCGGTGATCGCGGGGGAGTAGACCGCGCCACCGGCGCACGGGCCCATGATCAGCGAGATCTGCGGTATGACGCCGCTGGCCATGACGTTGCGGTAGAAAATCTCGCCGTACAGGCCGAGTGAGACGACGCCTTCCTGGATGCGCGCGCCGCCGGAGTCGTTGATGCCGATGACCGGGCAGCCGACCTTCATGGCGAAGTCCATGACCTTGACGATCTTCTCGCCGAAGACTTCGCCGAGGGATCCGCCGAACACGGTGAAGTCCTGGGCGAAGATCGCCACGGTCCGCCCGTCGACGGTGCCGTAGCCGGTCACGACGCCGTCGCCATACGGGCGGTGCTTCTCCTGCCCGAACTGGTTGCTGCGGTGCCGGGCGTACTTGTCCATCTCGATGAACGAGCCCTCGTCGAGCAGCATCTCGATGCGCTCCCGGGCGGTCTTCTTGCCCTTGGCGTGCTGCTTCTCCACGGCGCGCACCGAGCCGGCGTTGGCGACCTCGGCGACGCGGCGCTTGAGGTCGGCCAGCTTGCCGGCGGTCGTGGTGAGGTCGAGCGACTCGGTCACTGGGCGGTCGTCCTTGGCCATGGGGTCAGCCTAGCCAGGTCGCCGCGCCGCGCGAAGGGCGAGCCGGGGGTGGTCCGGAACACCTCGATCCCGCCCGGGTGGCGGGCTGGGGTCTCAGATCCGAGACGCATTCGGCCGACCTCCCCTGTCCGGCGCGTGGGCCGGCGGGTTGCGATGGGGGGTATGACGACGACGGTCTTGGTCGGCACCGGCCCGGTGTCCCCCGGCGATGTGCTGGCCGTGGCCCGCGAGGATGCCCGGGTCGAGCTCTCGGAACCAGCCCTGAGCGCCATCGCTGCCTCCCGTGCCATCGTCGAGGCGCTCGCCGGCGACAGCGAACCCCACTACGGCGTCTCGACCGGCTTCGGTGCCCTCGCGACGACGAGCATCCCCGTCGCCAGACGCGCCGACCTGCAGCGCAGTCTGGTGCGCAGCCATGCAGCCGGCACCGGCCCGCTCGTGGAGCGTGAGGTGGTCCGAGCCCTCATGCTGCTGCGCCTGTCCACGCTGGCCACCGGGCGCACCGGTGTCCGGGTGGAAACCGCGAGCGCGTATGCCGGCCTGCTCAACGCCGGGATCACCCCCATGGTGCGCGAATACGGCAGCCTCGGGTGCAGCGGTGATCTGGCCCCGCTGGCCCACTGTGCGCTCGCCGTCATGGGTGAGGGCCACGTCGTCGACGCGTCCGGTGCGACGGTGCCGGCGGCCGATGCCCTGGCCGCGGCCGGACTCGCGCCGGTCGTCCTCGCCGAGAAGGAGGGTCTGGCCCTCATCAACGGCACCGACGGCATGCTCGGGATGCTCGTGATGGCCCTGGCCGACCTCGACCGGCTGCTCAGCACCGCCGACATCGCGGCGGCGATGAGTGTCGAGGGGCTCCTCGGCACCGACCACGTCTTCGCCGAGGATCTGCAGGCCCTGCGGCCGCATCCCGGTCAAGCTGTCTCGGCCGCGAACCTGCGGGCCCTGCTCGCCGACAGCTCGATCCGAGCCAGCCACGACACCGAGGACTGTCCGCGCGTCCAGGACGCCTACTCGCTGCGGTGCGCCCCGCAGGTTCATGGAGCGGCCCGCGACACCTGCGCGCACGCGGCGACGGTGGCCGCCCGCGAGCTGGCGTCGGCGATCGACAACCCGGTGGTCACCCTCGACGGCAGGGTCGAGAGCAACGGCAACTTCCACGGCGCCCCGATCGGTTACGCCCTCGACTTCCTGGCCATCGTGGTCGCCGATGTCGCGAGCATGTCGGAGCGGCGCACGGACCGCTTCCTGGATCGCTCGCGCAATCAGGGCCTGCCGCCCTTCCTCGCCGACGACCCCGGTGTCGACTCGGGCCTGATGATTGCCCAGTACGCGCAGGCCGGCATCGTCTCCGAGCTCAAGCGGCTCGCCGCGCCCGCTTCGGTGGACTCCATCCCCTCGTCGGCGATGCAGGAGGACCACGTCTCGATGGGTTGGGCCGCCGCCCGCAAGCTGCGCCGCGCGATCGACGGGCTTTCTCGGGTGCTGGCCATCGAGATCCTCACGGCCGCGCGCGGCATCGCCTTGCGCGCCCCGCTGCGGCCCGCGGCCGCTACCGGGGCGGTCGTCGAGCTCGTCGAGTCGGTCGCCGGGGCGCCCGGGCCGGACCGACACCTCAGCCCCCAGATCGAGGCAGTCGTGGCCGAGGTCGTCTCCGGTGCCGTGCTGGCAGCCGCGCAGCGTCATACCGGGACGTTGGGCTGAGTCGTGCGAGCGCCGATCGGCTCACCTCGGCCCGGCTGCGCGGCATGCCGACGCGGCGGCGGGTCAGGCCGGCGCCGCGCCGCCCTCGGACCGCTCGGCGGCAGCCTCGGCCCGCTCGGCGTCGCTGCGCAGCACGCAGAAGACGTTGCCCTCCGGATCGGCCAGCACCACCCAACCGCCCCCGTCCGCCGTGCGCCGGTCGGCGACTTCGGTGGCGCCCATGGCGATCGCCGTGGCCACCGCCTCGTCTCGTCGCACGTCGTCGGGGCGCAAGTCGAAGTGCATCCGCCCCGACTCCTGCAGCCCCTCGACGGTGATGAAGAGCAGGGCCTGGCTGCGGTCGGGGGAGTAGATCATGCACTCCTCGTGGTGGGGCTCGTTCGGGTCCTCAGGGTTCTCCGCGAAGCCGAGCAGGTCGGCCCACCACACCGACAGGGCGTAGGAGTTGCGCGCGTTGACCGTCGTGTGCGCGATGGACAGAGCCATGGCGGTTTCCCTTCTCGGCAGAACGAGCGCAGGTCGGCCCGCGACATGCCGATGTCCGGCAGGCAGGTGCTTCGTCGCACCTGTGGACGACACCATCCCACGACAGGAGCCTGACAGATGGACGGCGCACGCCCGGTCCGCGCCCCGCGCGGCACCACCTTGACCGCTCGCAGTTGGCAGACCGAGGCTCCGCTGCGGATGCTCATGAACAACCTCGACCCGGAGGTGGCCGAGCGACCCGACGACCTCGTCGTCTATGGCGGCACCGGCCGTGCCGCGCGCAGCTGGTCGGCCTACGACGCCTTGGTGCGCACCCTGACCACGCTGGGGCCGGACGAGACGATGCTCGTCCAGTCCGGAAAGCCGGTCGGCGTCATGCGCACCCATGAGTGGGCGCCCCGCGTGCTGATCGCCAACTCGAACCTCGTCGGCGACTGGGCGACCTGGCCGGAGTTCCGCCGGCTGGAGCACCTGGGGCTGACGATGTACGGCCAGATGACGGCTGGGTCATGGATCTACATCGGCACCCAGGGCATCGTCCAGGGCACCTACGAGACATTCGCGGCGATCGCCGAGAAGCGGTATGGCGGCACGCTGGCCGGGACGCTGACCCTCACCGGTGGCTGCGGCGGCATGGGCGGTGCCCAGCCGCTGGCCGTCACCCTCAACGGGGGGGCCTGCCTCATCGTCGACGTCGACCCGGCCCGGCTGCACCGCCGCGTCGAGCACCGCTACCTCGACGAGGTCGCGCCGTCCCTGGACGAGGCGATCGACCGGGCCCTGGCGGCCAAGCGGAACCGTCGGGCCTGGTCGGTCGGCGTCGTCGGCAACGCGGCCGAGGTCTTCCCCGAACTGTTGCGGCGCGGGGTCGACATCGACATCGTCACCGACCAGACCAGCGCGCACGACCCGTTGTCCTATCTGCCGATCGGCATCGACCTCGGGGACTGGGCGGACTATGCCGAGCGCAAGCCCGAGGAGTTCACCGACCGGGCGCGAGTCTCCATGGCCCAGCACGTCGAGGCCATGGTCGGCTTCATGGACGCCGGCGCCGAGACCTTCGACTACGGCAACTCGATCCGTGACGAGGCCCGGCAGGGCGGCTACGACCGCGCCTTCGCCTTCCCCGGGTTCGTCCCGGCCTACATCCGACCACTGTTCTGCGAGGGCAAGGGCCCCTTCCGCTGGGCCGCGCTCTCCGGTGACCCGGCCGACATCGCCGCGACCGACCGGGCCGTCCTGGACCTGTTCCCGGACAACGACCGACTGCACCGATGGATCCGCGGAGCGCAGGAGCGGATCGCCTTCCAGGGGCTGCCCGCCCGGATCTGCTGGCTCGGGTATGGCGAGCGTGACCGTGCCGGCCTGGCCTTCAACGACCTGGTGGCCTCCGGCGCGGTCCGGGCGCCGATCGTCATCGGTCGGGACCACCTCGACTGCGGCTCGGTCGCCTCGCCCTACCGGGAGAGCGAGGCCATGGCCGACGGCTCGGACGCCATCGCCGACTGGCCGCTGCTCAACGCCTTGGTCAACACCGCGTCGGGGGCGACGTGGGTGTCCATCCACCACGGCGGCGGCGTGGGCATCGGCCGGTCGATCCACGCGGGCCAGGTGTCCGTGGCCGACGGCACCGCGTTGGCCGCCGAGAAGCTCGCTCGGGTCCTGTCGAACGACCCGGGGATGGGCGTCATCCGCCACGTCGATGCCGGCTACGACC
>JBPOIZ010000062.1:0-13624 GCA_052034115.1 Actinomycetota bacterium | reverse complement strand
GGCGCGTTCGTCGAGGTCCAGGGGACCGCGGAGGGCGAGCCCTTCGACCGGGCGCTCCTCGACGCGCTGCTCGACCTCGCCGCCCAGGGCTGCGCCGAGCTCACCGCTCGGCAGCAGACCGCTCTGGGGGAGGCTGCCTCGTGACCCGCCGGATCGTCCTGGCCACCCGCAACGACCACAAGGTCGGCGAGTTGCTGGCCATCCTCGGCCCGGTGGTCGCCGAGCTCGACGTCGAGATCGTGGGGCTGTCGGCATACCCGGACCTGCCGGACGTCGTCGAGGACGGCGTGACCTTCGCGCAGAACGCGACGAAGAAGGCCCGCGCCGTCGCCGACGCTCTGGGGCTGCCCGCACTGGCCGACGACTCCGGCCTGGCCGTGGACGTGCTCGGCGGTGCACCGGGAATCTTCAGCGCCCGATGGGCTGGCCGGCACGGCGACGATCGCGCCAACCTCGAGCTGCTCCTGGCCCAGCTGTCCGACGTGCCCGACGAGCACCGTGGTGCCGGGTTTGTCTGCGCCGCCGCGCTGGCCCTGCCCGGCGGCGCCGTTGCGGTGGAGGAGGGCCACTTCCGGGGCACTCTGACCCGTGCCCCCCGGGGCGACAACGGGTTCGGCTACGACCCGATCCTGCAGGTCGAGGGGGACACCCGGACCTCGGCCGAGCTCAGCCCGCAGGAGAAGAACGCCCGGTCGCACCGCGGAGCGGCCTTCCGGGCGCTCATCCCGCACCTGCGCGCGGCCCTCGGGCAGGGGTGACGACATGTCGGGCGGACGACGAGCGGACCTGGCGCGTGGCGCGCTGGGCGGGCTGGCGGCCGGCGCGCTCGCCATCGGCGTGGCCACCGCGCTGGGATCGCTGCTGGCGGGGCTCGATCTGGCGACCTCCGCCGCCAAGCCCATCGTCGCTGCGGGCGGCTTCGTCGTCGACCGGGTACCGCTGTGGCTGAAGAACGTCGCGGTCGCCGCGTTCGGCACCGCCGACAAGGCCGTGCTCCTGGCCGGGGTGCTGCTCGTTGTTGCCGCTGTCTGCGCCACGGCCGGCGTGCTCGCGGTGCGGCAGTCTCGTGGTGGTCTGGGCGTCTTCGTCGCCGTCGGGGTGATCGGCTCCCTCGTCTCGTGGACCCGGCCCGGAGCCGGCGCGTTCGACGCCATACCGATGTGGGTCGGGACGGCCGCCGGTGCGGCGTTGCTCGGCCTCGCGGCGCGGGAGGCGCGTGCGCCGCAACCACACGGGGTGAGTCGGCGCACCGTGCTCGGCGGGGCTGCCGGCGTGGGTCTGGGAGTGCTGGGCGGGGTGCAGTGGGGCGCCGGCTCGACGCCGACGGCGGCCCGACCCGGCGGCCTGGCCACGGGCGCGCCCGCATCTGCCGGACCGCTGCCCACCTTCACCGGAGTCGACCCGGGCATCCCTGGCCAGACCCCGTATGTCGTGTCGGCCGCGGATTTCTACCGCATCGACACCGCGCTGGTCGTGCCGCAGGTCGACGCCGCGACCTGGTCGTTGCGGGTCCACGGCCTCGTCGACCACGAGGTCGTCCTGACCTTCGAGGAGCTGCTGAGCAAACCCATGGAGCACCACGCGGTGACCCTGACCTGCGTGTCCAACGAGGTCGGCGGCGACCTGTGCGGCAATGCCGTCTGGACCGGGTGGCCGGTCCGTGAACTCCTGCGGCTGGCCGGGGTCAAGCCCGAGGCGGACATGGTGCTGTCCACCAGCGCCGACGGCTGGACCGCCGGCACGCCCCTGGAGGCCCTCACCGACGATCGGCCGAGCCTGCTCGCCGTGGCGATGAACGGCGCGGCCCTGCCCGACGTCCACGGCTACCCGGTGCGGTTGGTCGTTCCCGGGCTGTATGGCTACGTGTCGGCCACCAAATGGGTCACCGAACTCAAGGTCACCCGGTTCGATGCGGACCAGGGCTACTGGACCCCGCGCGGCTGGTCGGCCAAAGGCCCGGTCAAGACCGCGTCGCGCATCGATGTCCCGGCCGACCGCTCCGAGGTCGTGCCGGGCGACAACGGCCTGGTCGCGGTGGCCGGGGTGGCGTGGGCGCAGCACCGCGGGATCGATGCCGTCGAGGTCAGCGTGGACAACGGCCCGTGGCAGAGCACCGAGCTGGCGGCCGAGCCGACCGTCGACGCGTGGCGCCAGTGGGTCTACCGCTGGGCGGCGACCCCCGGCCGCCATACCCTCGCCGTGCGTGCCACGGACGGCACCGGGGCGGTGCAGACCGCCGACCTGGCCCGGCCCGACCCCGACGGGGCCACCGGACATCACACCATCGAGGTGGAGGTCGTGGCCTGAGTCGCTGCCCGGCTCGCCTAGGCTGACGGTGTGACGACGCAGTCCGCATACCCCCACCTCCTTGCCCCGCTCGACCTCGGGTTCACCACGCTGCCGAACCGGGTGCTCATGGGCTCGATGCACGTCGGGCTCGAAGAAGCGCCCGACGGTTTCGAGCGGATGGCGGCGTTCTACGCCGAGCGGGCCCGGCACGGCGTCGGCCTGATCGTCACCGGGGGCATCGCGCCGAACGACGAGGGCCGCCCCTACCCCGGTGGCGCCAAGCTGACCACCCCCGAGGAGGCCGAGCAGCACCGAGTCGTCACCGACGCGGTGCACGCCGAGGGCGGGAAGATCTGCCTGCAGATCCTCCACTTCGGCCGCTACGCCTACCACCCGCAACTCGTCGGGCCCAGCCCGCTGCAGGCGCCCATCTCGCCCTTCCCGCCGCGTGAACTGACCGCTGAGGACATCGAGCGGACCATCACCGACTTCGCGACGTGCGCCGCCCTGGCCCAGCAGGCGGGGTATGACGGGGTCGAGATCATGGGCTCGGAGGGCTACTTCCTCAACGAGTTCATCGCCGCCCGGACGAACCACCGCACCGACGAGTGGGGCGGGTCGTACGCCAACCGGATGCGGCTGCCCGTCGAGGTCGTCAAGGCGGTCCGCGACCGGGTCGGGCCGGAGTTCATCGTCATCTACCGGCTCTCGATGCTCGACCTCGTCGAGGGTGGCTCGACCCTCGAGGAGGTTGTCGAGCTGGCCCAAGCCGTCGAGGCCGCCGGCGCGACGATGATCAACTCCGGCATCGGCTGGCACGAGGCCCGCATCCCGACCATCGCCACCAGCGTCCCGAGGGCGGCATTCAGCTGGGTGACCCAGAAGCTCAAGGGCAGCGTCTCGATCCCCCTGGTGACGACGAACCGGATCAACTCACCGCAGGTCGCCGAGTCGGTCCTGGCCGACGGTCACGCGGACGTCGTGTCGATGGCCCGCCCATTCCTCGCCGATCCGCAGTTCGTGGCGAAGGCCGCCGCGGGTCGCGCCGACCGGATCAACACGTGCATCGCGTGCAACCAGGCGTGCCTCGATCACACCTTCAGCGGGCTCATCACGTCCTGCCTGGTCAACCCGCGGGCCTGTCATGAGACGGTGCTCACCATCGAGCCGGCGGCGGCCGCTCGAAAGGTCGCAGTCGTCGGGGCCGGGCCGGCGGGCCTGGCGGCGGCGACGACGGCGGCCCGGCGTGGGCACGCGGTGACCCTCTTCGAGGCCGACGAGCGGCTCGGCGGCCAGTTCAACCTGGCCCGGCAGATCCCCGGCAAGGAGGAGTTCGCCGAGACGCTGCGCTACTTCGCCACCGAGCTCGTGGACAGCGGCGTCGACGCCCGGTTCGGCACCCGGGTCACGGTCGCGGACATCGTGGCCGGCGGGTATGACGCGGTCCTGCTCGCCACCGGGGTCACCCCACGGGTGCCCGAGGTGCCCGGCGTGGACGGTCCGAACGTCGTCACCTACCTCCAGGTGCTCCGGGACCACGTCGAGGTCGGCCCCCGGGTGGCCATCATGGGTGCCGGCGGTATCGGCTTCGACGTCGCCGAATACCTCACCGAGCCCGGCGGAGCCCAGCCGGGCCGCGCGCCCCAGGCGGTGGACGAGTTCCTCGCCGAATGGGGCATCGACGCGGACTTCCGGGCCGCCGGAGGGCTGACCGAGCCCGTCACGCCGACCCCGGCCCGGCAGGTCTACCTCGTCCAGCGCAAGGCCTCCAAGGTCGGCGCGGGCCTCGGGCGGACGACCGGCTGGATCCACCGCACGGTGTTGGCCAAGCGCGGTGTGACGATGATCCCCGGTGCCACCTACGACCGCATCGACGGCGCCGGCCTGCACGTGACCGTGGGCGAGCGCCAGCTCACTCTCGAGGTCGACACCGTCGTCCTGTGCACCGGCCAGGAACCGAACCGAGCCTTGTATGACGGCCTCGTCGCCGCGGGCGTGGACGTGCACCTCATCGGCGGGGCGGACGTCGCCGCCGAGCTCGACGCCAAGCGGGCCATCAAGCAGGGCACGGAGGTCGCGGCGGCGCTGTGACCCCGCCGCCGAGGGGCGGTCGGCGTCCGTCGATGGTGAACGGGAGTCGTGGCACGCGCACGGGCGGGACACCGACGGCACCGCTCTCGGCGAGCGTCCCGAACAGGTCCAGCGCCTCCGCCTGCGGGTCCTCGAGCAGGTCCTCGGGCACCTGGACCATCTCCACCGGCAGGCCGGTATGCCGCAGCCGGTGGACCCACGTCTGAGCGCCGGCCGAGCTCAACACGTCCTCGAGCCGGCCCTGGAGCCATTCGCGGTGGCGCACCCGGGAGGTGTTGTCGGCGGCTCGCTCGTCGTCGGCCAGCTCGGGGCAGCCGAGTGCGTCGCACAGCCGTCGAAACAGCCCGTCGCCGCCGATGCCCAGGCAGAGCAATCCGTCGGCGGTGCGAAAGAACCCGTAGGGGCTGAAGGCCGGGTGCCGGCTGCCGTGCCGCCCGGACTCGTGCCCGGTCACCTGGTGCGCGGCCACGTGATACGACACCCACGAGGCGCCGGTCTCGAACAGCGAGGTGGTCACCGACCCGCCGAGGCCGGTGCGCTCGCGGCGCAGCAGGGCCGCCAGGACGGCCAGCGCCAGCCAGGTGCCGGCACCCATGTCGAGGATCGAGACGCCCGCGCGCACGGGTTCGCCAGCGGGTTCACCGGTCACGGCCGCCACGCCGGTGCGGGCTTGCAGCACCGCGTCATACCCCGGTTGTTGTCGTTCGCCACCCACCGGACCGTAGGCCGACAACGCCGCGTGGATGAGCCGGGGGTGGCTGCGAGCCAGCGACGCGGCATCGAGGGCGTGCCGCTCCAGGGTGTCCGGCCGCAGGTTGGTCAGGAAGACGTCCGCCGCGGTGAGGAACGCGTCCAGGCGCGCCCGATCACCCGGGTCGTGCAGGTCGAGGCGGACCACCTGCTTGCCCCTGTTGACGACGTGGAAGTAGGCCGAGGCCGTCTCCATGACCGGGCTCATCCGCCGGGAGTCGTCACCGGCGGGTGACTCGACGTGCCGGACGTCGGCTCCCAGGTCGCGCAGGATCGCGCCGGCCCACGGGGCGGCGATGTTCGATGTCAGGTCGACGACCTGCAGGCCGGTCAGGGGCAGGGCGGCGGCGTCGCTCACCGCAGCATTGTCGCGCCTTCGCCCAGGACCGGCCGACCGTCCTGCCGGCCGGCTGGTCGGCCTATCGGCTGGTCGTGCGGGAGTAGCGGGCTATGGCGAGCGGGACGAAGATCACGAGCAGCAGCAGCGAGCCGACGACGACCATGGGGATCGGGTGCTGCATGGGGAAGACGTCGGGCACCGGGGCGGCCCCGACGTTGCCGAAGAGCTCGCGGGCCGCATGCACCAGCGCCGAGACCGGGTTCCAGTTGGCAAAGACCTCCAGGGGCCCGGGCAGGTTCTGGGACTGGACGAAGGCGTTGGAGATGAAGGTCAGCGGGAAGAGCACCATGAACGCCGCGTTGTTGATGACCTCGGGGGAGCGGACGAGCATCCCGAGCAGGGCCATGACCCAGCTGAACGAATAGCTGAACAGCAGCAGCAGGGCCACCCCGGCGAGGAACTCCAGGAACGTCCCGCGGAACCGCCAGCCGACGACCAGACCGGTGAGGATCATGATGACCATCGAGATGGCGTTGAGGGCCAGGTCGGCGTTGGTGCGCCCGACAAGCACCGCCGAAGGGCTCATCGGCAGCGTGCGGAACCGGTCGATGATGCCGTCCTTGAGGTCCTGCGCCATGCCATAGCCGGAGAACGTCGCCCCGAACAACACGGTCTGGCCGAAGATCCCGGCCATGAGGTAGTCGGTGTAGTTCGTGCCCTCGACCCGGATCGAGCCGCCGTAGACCTGGCTGAAGAGCAGGACGAACATGATCGGCTGGAGGACCGCGAAGACGACGTAGTCGGGGGATCGGCGGAACTTCAGCAGGTTGCGCCACGTCACGGTCCAGCCGTCGGCGAGCCAGGTGGTGGTCATGCGGTTGCCTCTTCCTCGGCGCGGTGCCCGGTCAGGGTGAGGAACACGTCGTCCAGGGTCGGGCGCCGGATCCCCGCGTCGTGCAGTCGTATGCCGGCCGTCTCCAGGTCGGCGAGAGCGGCATACAACGCGGGTGCCCCCGACTGCACCGGCACCTCCAGGTCGCGACCGGACTCGCCGACGCCGACCTCGCCGTCGCCGTGGCGGGCCAGCACGAGCCGGGCCCGCTCCGCGTCGGCGGCGTCGACCAGGGTGACCACGATCCGGTGGCCTCCGATGCGGCTCTTCAGCTCATCGGAGGTGCCCCGGGCGATGACCCGGCCGGAGTCGATGACGCAGATCGAGCTGGCCAGCTGGTCGGCCTCCTCGAGGTACTGGGTGGTGAGCAGCACGGTGGTGCCGTCGGCGACCAGCCCCTTGATGACCCCCCACAAGGCGATCCGGCTGCGCGGGTCGAGCCCGGTGGTGGGCTCGTCGAGGAAGAGCACCTTGGGGTGGATGACCAGGGCCCCCGCCAGGTCGATCCGCCGGCGCATGCCGCCGGAGAAGCCCTTGACCGGGCGATCACCGGCCTGCGTCAGGTCGAACAGCTCGATGAGCTCGGCGGCGCGGGCCCGGGCTGCCCGGATGCCGAGGTGGTAGAGCCGCCCCACCATCTCGAGGTTCTCCAGGCCGGTGAGGTTCTCGTCGACCGCAGCGAACTGTCCGCTGGACCCGATGATCCGGCGCACGGCCTGGGGGTCGGCGCCCACGTCGATGCCGGCGACCCGGGCCACGCCCCGATCCGGTCGGATCAAGGTGGTCAGCACCTTCACGGCGGTGGTCTTCCCGGCCCCGTTGGGGCCGAGCAGACCCGTGACCGTCCCCTCCTCCGCAGCGAGGTCGAATCCGTCGAGCGCACGGACCTCGCGGTCCTTGCTCCGGTAGGTCTTGCGTAGGCCTTCGGCCTCGATGATCGGCACAGGGTAAGGCTAACCTTTCCTACCGACAGCCTCGCGCGAACCCGATCTGTGCAGGTCAGGACGTGTGCGGCATACGGAAGGGCTGGATCGCGCCCGGCGGGACGACGCCGAGCCGGCCGCGCTGGTAGTCCTCGATCGCGGTCGCCAGCTCCTCGCGGGTGGTCATGACGAACGGGCCGTAGTGGGCCATCGGCTCCCGGATCGGCCGGCCGCCGAGGAGGATGACCTCCAGGGTCGCGCTGCGGGTGCTCTGCCGCTCGTCGGCCTTCATCGTCAGCCGATCACCGGCCCCGAGCACGGCCAGCTGGCCCTCGTGGAACGGGCGCTCGTCCACGCCGATGGTTCCCTGCCCCTGCAGGACGTAGACCAGGGCGTTGAACGACGGGTCCCAGGGCAGGGACAGCACGCCGCCGGCGGTGACCGAGGCATGCACGACGGTGATCGGCGTATGGGTCGAACCCGGTCCCTGGTGTCCGTCGACCGCACCGGCGATGACGCGCACGAGCGAGGCCGCGTCGGCGCTGGCGAGCAGGGTGATGTGGTCGCGCTCGATGCCCTGGTAGCGCGGCGGCGAGAACTTCTCGGCGGCGGGCAGGTTGACCCAGAGCTGGAGCCCGTGGAACAGGCCCCCGGAGCGCACCAGCGCCTCCGGAGGGGTCTCGATGTGCAGCAGACCCGAACCGGCGGTCATCCACTGCGTGGCGCCGTCGGTGATGACGCCGCCGCCGCCGTGGG
The DNA here is from genome assembly GCA_052034115.1 of Actinomycetota bacterium. Taxonomy (GTDB): domain Bacteria; phylum Actinomycetota; class Actinomycetes; order Actinomycetales; family Dermatophilaceae; genus Lutibacillus. The sequence goes on along the minus strand of JBPOIZ010000062.1, from coordinate 5,583 downwards.
TGTCCTGGTGGATGAACTGGCCGTCGATGAGGTAGGTGACCGTCTCGAAGCCCCGGTGCGGGTGCCAGTCGGTGCCGCGGGCCTCGCCGACGCCGTAGTCGACCTCGCCCATGTGGTCCATCATGATGAACGGATCGGTGTACTCGTAGCGCACGCCGGCCATCGTCCGGCGCACCGGGAAGCCCTCGCCCTCGTGGCCCTTCGGGGCGCTGACGACGGCGAGCACCGGACGCTCGGTGTCGGTGGGAGTCGCGGGTGCCACCCGCGGCAGGGTCATCGGGTCGGCAGTGACGGCAGCCATGTCGTTTCCCCCTAGATAGTTGAACTCTGAACTAGCATGGGGTTCAGCAACGCCACGCCCTACGGTATTCCTCACGACGGGATGTGGGGTCCTGGCCTGCCTGGCGGGCTGCACCGCCATACCTGCCGTGGCTGGTCTCACGAGAGATGGAGATCAGTCACTCGACCGTCACGAGGTATGGCGATCGGGCGCTGTGGTCCCCGCACAGCGCCCGAACCCCATCACTCGACGAGGTCACAGCACGAAGCCCGAACCCTGCGGGTTCGGGCCTCGCCGACGTCCGCGACATCGCCTCGGTGCGGAAGGCGGGACTTGAACCCGCACGCCCGAAGGCACAGGAACCTAAATCCTGCGTGTCTGCCTGTTTCACCACTTCCGCGCGGCGCGGATCAGACTACCCGGCGCTGTGGCGCGCCTCGACGCTGAAGCCGAAGGGCAGCTCCAGCCGGTGTGCGGCCATGAAGGCGGTGTCCCTGAGCACCTCCTGAGTCGGTCGGTCGGCGACGATCTGCCCGCCGGACAGCACCAGGGAGCGATCGCACACCTGCAGCGCGTAGGGCAGGTCGTGGGTGACCATGAGCAGCGTCACCGGGAGGCTGAGGAGGATCTCGGCTAGCTCCCGTCGCGAGGCCGGGTCGAGATTGGAGGAGGGCTCGTCGAGCACGAGGACCTGGGGCTCCATGGCCAGGACGGTGGCGACTGCGACCCGGCGCCGCTGACCGAAGGAGAGGTGGTGGGGCGGCCGGTCGGCGACGTCCGACATGCCCACTGCGGACAGTGCGGCGGCGACGCGAGCCTGGAGTTCGGGGCCCCGCAGGCCGAGGTTCGCCGGGCCGAACGCGACGTCGTCGCGCACCGTGGGCATGAACAGCTGGTCGTCCGGGTCCTGGAAGACGATCCCGACCCGGCGCCGCACCTCGAGCAGGTTGTCCCGCACGACGGGCAGACCGGAGACCGACACCGACCCCGAGGTCGGGGTGAGGATGCCGTTGAGATGGAGGATCAGCGTGGTCTTGCCCGCGCCGTTCGGCCCGAGCAGTGCGACCCGCTCGCCCGGATGGACGTGCAGATCGACGCCGCGCAGGGCGAGGTGACCGTCGGGGTAGACATGGTGGACGCCCCGAACGTCGAGCACCGGCACGCTCATGGTGCGCCGCCGCGGTCGAGCAGGAGCGCCACAGCACTGATCGCCAGGGCGAGCAGGGGCAGGGCCATCGCCTGCGCCCAGGTCCGCGCGGAGGTGCTGCTTCGGTCGTCGGCATACGGGATCGTGCCCTGGTATCCCCTCGAGAGCATGGCCAGGTGGACCCGCTCGCCGCGCTCGTAGGACCGGACGAACAGCGCACCGCCGGTGCTCGCCAGGACGGGCCAGGAGCGCCAGCTGGTGGCCCGGAACCCGCGTGCGGTCTGAGCCATGCGCATCCGGCGCAGCTGGTCCGCGACGACATCGACGTAGCGGATCATGAAGCCGAGGATGGCCACGAGCTGGGCCGGCAGGCGGAGCCGCTGCAGCCCCACGACGAGGTCTCGGGCCTCGGTGGTCGTCGCGAGCAGCAGGGCCGCGACGGTGCCCAGGGTGGCCTTGGCCAGGATCGTGCCCGCCGAGACCAGCCCGGTGGTCGAGAGGCTGAGCCCGGCCACGGTGACCCGCTCGCCCGCCGAGACGAAGGGGAGGGTGGCCGCGAAGACCAGCACCGGCACTTCGACGAGCAGCCGGGCCAGAAGGTAGGAGGGGGGCACGGTGGTCACCGCCACCGCCACCATCAGGACCCCGGCCAAGGCCAGGTATGCCGCCCACGCCCCGCGGGGCGCGGCCACGACGGACCCCACGAAACCTAGGGCCGCGACGACCTTGACGTGGGCGGGGAGGCGGTGCACGACCGAGTGGCCGTGGTAGTGCAGGGTGTGCCCGTGGTCAGCGCCCAACGCCCTGCACGCCATCGACAGTGGCCGCGTTGCCGCGGTCGGCCGGCGTGCCGCGACGCCGGATGAGCAGGAAGAGACCACCGGCGAGGCAGAGGACCACCAGGCTCCCGGCGAGCCCGGCCAGGCCGGTGGACAGCCGCGGGTCGTCCACCCCGCGGATCCCGTAGTCGGCCAACGGCGAGTCCGCCATCGGGTGCGGCGCCTCGGGCGCGGAGAGGCTGTGGTCGGCGGCCACCCGCTCCAGGCCGTCCGGCTCGCTGGAGGCGTAGATGCTGAGCACGCCGGCGACGGTCGCCGCGAGCAGCAGCCCGACGAACAGCAAGGTGCGCAGGGACATGCGGCCGGAGGCGGGTTGAGTGCTCAATGGGTCGCTCCCAGGCTCGCGTCGGCCCGCTCCTGGTGGGCGGCGCAGGCCAGTCCGCGCGCGCCGTAGACCAGATCGGGGCGCACGGCCGTCACCGAGGCGATGAGCAGCCCGGTGATGACCGCCTCGCCGACCCCGATCAGCGCGTGCACCGACGCCATCGCCGACAGCAGCAGCGTGGCCGGCACCGCCGCCTGGCCACCGACCAGGTAGAGGGCGGCGAGGGCCACGGCGGCGGTCGGCACCGAGAGGAAGGCGGCCACGCCGGCGGCGAGGGGCACCGAAGCGAGCCGCTGCGGCAGCAGCTTGCGCGCCAGCCGGAAGGTGCCATACCCGGTCCAGACCGCCACGACCCCCATCAAGGTGACGTTCGTGCCGAGCGCGGTCAGGCCACCGTCGGCGAAGAGCAGGGCCTGGACGAGCAGGATGACGGTCAGGCACAACGTGGCGGTCCACGGGCCGACGAGAACCGCGGCCAGGGTCGCCCCGATGAGGTGGCCCGACGTCCCGGCGGCCACTGGGAAGTTGATCATCTGGGCGGCGAAGACGAAGGTCGCCACCAGTCCGGCCAGCGGGGCGGTCCGGTCATCGAGCTCGGCGCGGGAGCGGCGCAGCGAGACCCCCACCGTGCCCGCGGCGACCAGTGCGGTGGTCACCGTGGTCGGTGCGTCGAGGAAGCCGTCGGGGACGTGCATACCAGCACCTTATTGCAACTCAAATGCAACAAGGAAGGTGGATAGGGTGGGCGCCTCACCCCCGACCGAGAGGCACCACCATGACCCGACTGTCCGTGGGCGACGAGGCGCCCGGCTTCACCCTCACCGATGACACCGGCGCGCAGGTCAGCCTCGCTGACTATCGGGGCAAGCGGGTCATCGTCTACTTCTACCCGGCCGCCATGACGCCGGGGTGCACCACCCAGGCGTGCGACTTCACCGACTCACTCGATGCGCTCCAGGCCGCCGGGTATGACGTGCTGGCCATCTCTCCGGACCGTCCGGCGAAGCTGGCGACGTTCCGAGCGAAGGACTCGTTGACCATCACGCTGCTCTCCGACCCGGACAAGGCGGCGCTGACGGCATACGGGGCGTTTGGCGAGAAGACGATGTACGGCAGGACGGTCACCGGGGTGATCCGCTCGACCTTCGTCGTCGGCCCGGACGGCACGGTCGAGATCGCCCAGTACAACGTCAAGGCGACTGGGCACGTGGCCAAGCTGCGCCGCGAGCTGGGGGTGTAGGGCACCCGACGGCAGATGAGTAGAGTCGGACCAGCAGAAGGGAGCCATCCATGAGCCAGCCCGCCGCCGCGTCCGTCCCGGAGCTCGAGGCGCAGATCGTCGCGGCCCGTCAGCGTCTGGCCGCCACCGTCGACGAGCTCGCCGTGCGCGGTAAGCCGCAGGCGATCCTCACCCGGCAGGTGGAGTCGACGAAGGCATCTCTGCTGGGTGCGGTCCAGACCCCAGACGGTGGGCTGCGGATGGAGCGGGTCGCGGTCATCGCGGCGGCCGCCCTGGCGTTCCTCGGTCTGGTGCTCATGGGGCGCCGTCGGCGTCGCTGACGTGACGTCGGCCAAGAAGCAGGCGGCCGAGCGCCTGCCCATCCGCATGCTCCATGACCGGGTGCTCGTCTCGGTGGAGTCCGATGCCGGCGAGCGCCGATCCGGTGGCGGCATCCTCATCCCGGCCACAGCATCGGTCGGCAAACGCCTCTCGTGGGCTGCCGTGGTGGCCATCGGGACGAACGTGCGCCACATCGAGATCGGTGACCGGGTGCTCTACGACCCCGAGGACCGCCACGAGGTCGAGCTGCAGTCCCGGCCGTACATCCTGCTGCGCGAGAAGGACATCCACGCCGTCGCCGCGAGCCGGGTCCAGGACGGTCAGACCGGCCTGTACCTCTAGCGGGACCATGCGACGTCGAAGGCCCGAGTCAGAGCTCTGACCCGGGCCTTCGACGTGCAGTGATGCCTGGTGCGCCGCCAGGGATTCGAACCCCGAACCCAGTGATTAAGAGTCACTTGCTCTGCCATTGAGCTAGCGGCGCAACGATCGAGAAGGCTACCACCGGGACCATTGCGTCCGGAAATCGCCGGAGCCGTCCTACGGCTGGTCGTCGCCGTTCTGGGCAGCGCGCCCCGCATCGGTCGAGCCGCGGCGCCGGTGCTCCACGAAGGCAAGCACGGCACCGGCCAACACCAGGCCGATCGCGACGATGATGCCGGGGGTGTGGTCCGGGTGGCCGATGGTCGTCGGCTGCCGTTGCGGCGTCTTGTAGGTCGGGGTGGGTTGCGGGATCGGAGCCGGCTCGGTCTGCGGAGCAGGCATCGACGGGGAGGCGCTGTCGGTGGCCACCGGTGCGGGGGTGTCCGTGGGTGTCGTCTCCGATGGGGGGCCGGCCACGCTGAACGTCACCGTCTCGGAGATCGGATGTCCGTCCTGGCTGACCACCCGGAAGGCCAGGACGTAGTCCCCGCCGCCCATGGTGCCGGCGACGGCGGCGGTGATGACCGGGCCCTTGACGACCGGTTTGGCCAGGTCCACGGCACGTCCTCGGCTCGACAGGGCTACCTGGACGAACTGCGGGTTGATGTCCTCGCCGAAGCTGAGTCGGATCTTCGTGGGGGCTGTGGCCAGGGTGGCGCCGTTGGCCGGGTCGCTGGACAGCAGCTCCGCATGCGCGGCTGCAGGGCCGGCGCTCAACACGAGGGCTGCACCGGCATACAGCGCGGCGAGCAGGGCCCACAGCGGACGGTGTCGGCGGATGCGTCGGCCCCTGGTCACCCGGACATTCTCACCCACTGCGGCCGGGCTGGCCGCAGACCCGCCGTGTGGGGAGGGCGACACCACGGCTGAACGGCATTCCTTGGGGTGAGTGACGGGACTTGAACCCGCGACACCCGGGACCACAACCCGGTGCTCTACCAGCTGAGCTACACCCACCATGGACCACCCTGGCGGGCGGACAACGGGGGATAGCCTACCTCAGCCGAG
>JBPOIZ010000085.1:0-9696 GCA_052034115.1 Actinomycetota bacterium | reverse complement strand
GGACGTCGTAGTGGTCTCCTTCGAAGGCCCTCCTGGGGATGCCGACCAGGTCGGCGAACTCGTGCAACTCGGCCACCGTGGAGTCGCTGTCGTCGTGCGACCGCCGCCGGCCGGGCGGGGGCCAGGCAGGGGGATCGATCCAGATGACCATGGGGACGGCCTTGCTCCAGTGAGCCCCAATGTAACGACCAACGGGTGGCCCCCCAGCGGGGGGGCCACCCGTGGTGGTGGCGGGCCGGACTCAGAAGTCCATGCCGCCCATGCCGCCGTCGCCGCCGGGCATGGCCGGAGCGGCCTTCTCCGGCGTGTCGGCGATGACTGCCTCGGTGGGGAGGAACAGCGCGGCGATCGACGCGGCGTGCTGCAGCGCCGAGCGGGTCTCCTTGACCGGGTCGATGTTCCCGGCCTTGACGAGGTCCTCGTAGTCGCCGGTCGCGGCGTTGAGGCCCTCGGCCTTGCTCAGACCGCGCACCTTCTCCGCCACGACGCCGCCTTCGAGGCCGGCGTTGACGGCGATCTGCTTCAGCGGAGCCTCGCAGGCAACCCGGACGATGTTCGCGCCGGTCGCCTCGTCGCCTTGCAGTGAGAGCGCGTCGAAGGCCGCCTTGGCCGCCTGGATGAGGGCCACGCCGCCACCGGCGACGATGCCCTCCTCGACGGCCGCCTTCGCGTTGCGGACGGCGTCCTCGATGCGGTGCTTGCGCTCCTTGAGCTCGACCTCCGTGGCCGCGCCCGCCTTGATGACGGCGACGCCGCCAGCGAGCTTGGCGAGGCGCTCCTGGAGCTTCTCGCGGTCGTAGTCGGAGTCGGACTTCTCGATCTCGGCCCTGATCTGGCTGATCCGAGCCTCGATGGCGGTGCGGTCGTCCGACGCCTCGACGATCGTCGTGTCGTCCTTGGTCACGACGACCTTGCGAGCCCGACCGAGCAGGTCGAGGTCGGCGTTCTCCAGCTTGAGCCCGACCTCCTCGGAGATGACCTGGCCACCGGTGAGGATGGCGATGTCGCCGAGCATGGCCTTACGCCGGTCGCCGAAGCCGGGAGCCTTGACGGCGACCGACTTGAACGTGCCTCGGATCTTGTTCACGACCAGGGTCGCCAGCGCCTCGCCGTCGACGTCCTCGGCGATGATGAGCAGCGGCTTGCCCGACTGCATGACCTTCTCCAACAGCGGGAGCAGGTCCTTGACCGTCGAGATCTTGCTGTTGACGACGAGCACGTAGGCGTCTTCGAGGACGGCCTCCATCCGCTCGGTGTCGGTGACGAAGTAGTGCGAGATGTAGCCCTTGTCGAAGCGCATGCCCTCGGTGAGCTCGAGCTCGAGGCCCATGGTGTTGGAGTCCTCGACGGTGATGACGCCTTCCTTGCCGACCTTGTCCATGGCCTCGGCGATGAGGTCACCGATCTGCTGGTCAGCAGCGGAGATGGCGGCGGTCGAGGCAATCTGCTCCTTGGTCTCGACGTCGATGGCGGCATCGGACAGGGCGGTCGCGACGGCCTCGACGGCCTTCTCGATACCCCGCTTGAGGGCCATCGGGTTGGCGCCGGCAGCGACGTTGCGCAGGCCCTCACGGACCATGGCCTGGGCCAGGACGGTCGCCGTCGTCGTGCCGTCACCGGCAACGTCGTCAGTCTTCTTGGCGACCTCCTTGACCAGCTCGGCGCCGATCTTCTCGTAGGGGTCCTCGAGCTCGATCTCCTTGGCGATCGAGACACCGTCGTTGGTGATCGTGGGGGCACCCCACTTCTTCTCCAGAACGACATTGCGGCCCTTGGGGCCGAGGGTGACCTTGACGGCGTCGGCGAGGGTGTTCATCCCCCGCTCGAGGCCGCGACGGGCCTCCTCGTCGAACGCGATGATCTTGGCCATTGAAGGTGGTTCCTCCAGCCGACTCGGTGGTGACGACCTGTGGGTGCCCGCGACGGTCGGCCTGGCGCGTCCCGCTCACGTCGCGGACCGCTCCGAGACCTCACCCAGAGGTCTGTGCGTTATCACTCTCACGGTGAGAGTGCTAAGGCGATTATTGGCACTCTCGCCCTCCGAGTGCAAATGAACGGGCGTTTGGCCGCGCCAGCCTCCGCTTACTGACGAGTAGGTGAACCAAGGGGACCGTGCCGGTGCCATCCGGCGAACCCCCGGTTACCCTGCGGCGTACCGAAGTTGGCGCGGGACGGTCCGTCCGGGGCAGGTCAGTTGACGTGTGGGTGAACACTGCATGACATCTGCTCTAGACGGGGACTTCGGGCCTACCGCGCGCGTTCGCGCAGCCCCCACGATGCTCCTCATGTCCTCCGAGATCATCATCCTCGCCCTGGTGGTCTTCACCGCCCTGGCCTTCGATTTCACGAACGGCTTCCACGACACGGCGAACGCCATGGCGACGTCGATCGCCACCGGTGCGCTGAAGCCCAAGACCGCCGTCATCTTGTCGGCCGTCCTCAACCTCATCGGCGCGTTCCTGTCGGTCGAGGTCGCCCTCACGGTGACCAACGCGGTCATCAAGATCCAGGAGAAGAACGGCGCCCCCAAGGAGGCCTTCACGGCCAACGGGGGCACCTTCCTGCTCTTGATCCTCCTCGCCGGCCTCGTCGGCGCGATCGTGTGGAACCTGTTCACCTGGCTCCTCGGTCTGCCCTCGTCGTCCTCACACGCCCTGATGGGCGGCATGATCGGTGCGACGGCCGCCGGTGTCGGCTTCACCGGCGTCAAGTGGGTCGGTGACGACGCCACCAAGCTCGACGGTGTGGTCGGCAAGATCATCCTGCCCGCCCTCTTCGCGCCCGTGATCGCCGCGATCGTGGCCTGCGTCGGCACCTGGCTGGTCCACAAGGTCACCCTGGGCATCGCCAAGAAGTACGCCGACAGCGGCTTCAAGTGGGGCCAGATCGGCACCGCGTCGCTGGTCTCGCTGGCGCACGGCACCAACGACGCCCAGAAGACGATGGGCATCATCACCTTGGCCCTGATCGGCAGCGGCCACTGGACCGACACCAAGGCCATCCCGTTCTGGGTCAAGCTCTCGGCGGCGTCCGCGATCGCCCTGGGCACCTGGCTCGGCGGCTGGCGCATCATCCGGATGCTCGGCAAGGGTGTCGTCGAGATCGCCCCCGCGCAGGGTATGGCGGCGCAGGCCTCGGCGGCCGCGACGATCCTGTCGTCCTCGGCCCTCGGGTTCGCCCTCTCCACCACGCACGTCGCGACCGGCTCGGTCGTCGGATCGGGTCTGCCCCGGATCAACGGCCAGAAGGTGCGTTGGGGTGTCGTGGGCCGGATGGTCCTCGGCTGGCTCATCACGCTCCCGGCTGCTGGCCTGTCCGCCGCGATCATGCTGTGGATCGGTAACGCCATCGGCGGACTCGGTGGCGCCATCGTGGTCTTCGTCATCCTCGTGGCGTTCTCGAGCTACATGTGGATCCGGTCGCGGCACAACGCGGTCGGCCACCACAACGTCAACGACGACTGGGAGCCTGGCCAGAAGGCCGAGCAGCCCGAGTCGGTCCGGTCCCACTGAGCGCCAAGGAGACGCTGAGATGAACTACTTGAACCTCGCCCTCGGCGGCGCGTGGAAGGTCCTCGCGGCGGGCCTGGTGCTCGGTGCCGGCCTCCCGCTGATCTTCGGCATCGGTCTGCGGGCTCTGTCCATGGGCGCGACGACCACCGGCGACGGCACGAACGCCAAGGCCACCGCGATGGGGAAGGTCCTCTTCGCCATCTGCCTCGCCGTGGTCTTCATCGGCATCGCCCTCGGCCTGCTCTTCATCATCGCTTCCGGGTTCGGCAAGCAGCTGACCTTCGACGGCATCATCCCCGTGCTGGTCAGCAAGAAGTAGCCAACCCCCAACAGATCTGGCGGGCCCCCCGAGGAGCATTCCTCGGGGGGCTTGCCATGTCACGAAGTCAGACGGTGATGCCGAGGCGCTTGGCGCTGCGCGCGCGCTGCCGGGTCGCGCGCTGTCGGCGCAGCCGCTTGACCAGCATCGGATCCGCGGCCATCGCTGCCGGGGCATCCAGCAAGCCGTTGAGGATCTGGTAGTAGCGGGTCGAGCTCATGTCGAACAGCTCACGGATGGCCTGCTCCTTGGAGCCGGCGTACTTCCACCAGTGGCGCTCGAAGGCGAGGATCTCGCCGTCCCGCGCGGACAACTCGGAGGCAACGTCGGACGCGGCAACTGCCTGCACCATGCTCACGTCTGAAGGCCCCTCGACTCGTCGATCGTCGCCTCAGTGTACGGGCAAATGACACGGGTGTCATTCGCCCGCCGGGAAGTCCCTGCCGCCGGGGCGGTCAGGCCATCGTGTCGAGGATGGCGTCGATGTCGGCCTCGGTCGTCAGCGGGTTGACCACCGCAAATCGGGTCACCGTCTCGCCGTCGTGGACGGTCGGGACGACGAACGCGAACTCGTCGGCGAGCAGCCGAGCGGACCACTCGTGGTAGTCCTGCGGTGTCCAGCCGAGCCGCCGGAACACCACGACCGACAGATCGCGATGTCGCAACAGCTCGGTGTAAGGCCGCCGGGTCACCTCGGCCTCGGCGTGCCGGGCCACGGTCAGGGTCCGTTCGATCCCCGCGGTGTATGCCGCGGTGCCGTAGACGGCCAAGGAGAACCACAGCGGCAACCCGCGGGCGCGGCGGGTCAGGCCGATCGAGTAGTCGGTGGGGTTCCAGTCCGGCGCGTCGGTGAGCACGTCGAGGTAGCCGGCCTTCTGGGTGTGCGCCGCCCGGCCCAACTGCGGGTCGCGGTAGATCAGCGCGCAGCAGTCGAACGGTGCGAAGAGCCACTTGTGCGGATCGACGATGAAGGAGTCGGCGTGCTCGATGCCGTCGTAAAGCCGGCGCACCGACGGGGCGGCCAACCCGGCACCGCCATACGCGCCGTCGACGTGGAACCACACGCCGAACTCGCGGCAGACCTGTGCGACCGACGACAGGTCGTCGACGATCCCGAAGTTCGTCGTCCCGCATGTGGCCACCACGGCGAAGAAGGTCTCTGGCCCGTTGTCGAGCAGGACCTGGCGCAGGGCGGCCCCGGTGAGCCGCCAGTCGGCGTCCACCGGGACCGGAACGACCTCGCCGTCCATGACCTCGAGCGCGGACTGGATCGAGGAGTGCGATCCATAGGTGGCCGCCACCCGCCACGGCCGCACCGACGAACCGCTGGCGGCCGCCGTCGCCCGCGCGGTATGGCGGGCCGCCACGAGAGCGGAGAGGTTGCCGACGGTGCCGCCGGGGACGAACACGCCACCGGCACCGTCGGGGAGCCCCGCGAGGTCGGCGATCCACCGTAACGCCTCGTTCTCGGCGTGAATCGCGCCGGCCCCTTCCATCCACGATCCCCCGTAGATCGAGGAGGCCCCCACGACGACGTCGAAGGCGGCCGCCTCCACCGTGGGGGCGCACGGGATGAACGAGAGATACCGGGGGTGGTCGGTCGTCAGGCACGCTGGGGCCAGGACGTCGGAGAAGACCTCCAACGCCGCCTCGACCCCCAGGCCCTCGGTAGTGATCGTCGGACCCGCGGCGTCAGCGAGGTCGGACGGGTTGATGGGGCCGTCGAGCGGCACGGGGTCCATCCGCAGGCGGGCCGCTGCTGTCGACAGGACCGCGTCGACAGCCTGCCGCCCGATGTCCTCGCCGAATCGATGCACGCGCGGAGTCTACGGGGCGGTCAAGGCGCGGCGCAGTCCCGCGACGTCACCCACCACGGTGTGCGGCCCGCAGGCCCCGAGCACCCCCGAGTCGCCCGCACCCCAGGTCACGGCGATGGCGGCGGCGCCGGCGGCGTTAGCAGCTTGGACGTCGACGACGGCGTCACCGACATACACTGCATCGGCGCCGGAGGTCTGCAGCACCTCGAAGGCGAGCCGCAGGGGCGCAGGGTCGGGCTTGTGCGTCGTGGTGTCCTCCAGCGCGGCCAGGACGGGGATCTTCGTGTCCAGGCCGGTGAGGCGCAGCGCCAGGTCCGCCGAGGACCGCCGCTTCGAGGTCACCACCCCGGTGCGGACGCCGAGGTCGGTGAGGTGATCGAGCAACTCGTCGATGCCGGCGATGGGGCGGATGAGCCGCTCGGAGTTGGCCAGGTTCCACGAGATGTAGGCATCGAAGAGCTCCTGGGCTCGCGCCGGGTCGACCTCGATGAATGCCTCGATGAGGGGGCGGCCGATCCACTGCCGGATCCGGCGTTCCGGCAGCTCTACGCCCAGGACGGACCCGAGCGCATGCTGAAAGCTCGCGACGATGAGCGGAACGGTGTCGACGAGCGTCCCGTCGAGATCGAAGACCACCACGGGCCAGCGGGCAGACGGCATACCGCAGAGCCTTTCACGTCGATGGCTTGGGTACGTTGAGCGTATGTCTGCCCGCCCCCTGAGCTCGCTGGTCCACCCCTCGTGGGCTCCGGTGCTCGCGCCGGTCGAGGCCCGCGTCGCGGCCATCGGCGAGTTCCTTCGGACCGAGGTCGCCGAGGGCCGGGGCTACCTACCTGCCGGGCCCCACGTGCTGCGCGCCTTCGAGCAACCGATCGACGCCGTCCGGGTGCTCATCGTGGGCCAGGACCCCTACCCCACGCCCGGTCATCCGATCGGCTTGTCCTTCGCTGTGGCCCCCGAGGTGCGACCGTTGCCGCGCAGCCTGGTCAATATCTTCCAGGAGCTGACCAGCGACCTGGGCGTGCCGATGCCGAGGAATGGTGACCTCACGCCGTGGGCCCACCGAGGGGTGCTCCTCCTGAACCGCGTGCTCACCGTGCGTCCGGGCTCCGCCGCCAGCCACCGAGGGAAGGGTTGGGAGGAGGTCACCGCGTGCGCCATCGAGGGTCTGGTGCGCCGCGGCGGCCCGCTCGTCGCGGTGCTGTGGGGCCGTGACGCCCGCGGGCTGGCACCCTTGCTCGGGTCGACCCCGCGAATCGAAAGCCCCCACCCGTCGCCGCTGTCGGCGCACCAGGGCTTCTTCGGGTCGCGCCCGTTCAGCCGCGCCAACGCCCTGCTGCAGGATCGGTATGGCGCACCCCCCGTCGACTGGAGTCTGTCGTGACGAGCGAGCCGAATCCGCTGGTCAGCACACCGATGTGGCACCGGTATGTCGCCATCGGTGACTCGTTCACCGAGGGTTTGATGGACGAGGATCCGGGCTCACCCGGCGCCTTTCGCGGCTGGGCCGACCGATTGGCCGAGCAGCTGGCCGCCGTTGGCCGGGCCGCGGGCCACGAGGTGCGATATGCGAACCTGGCGATCCGGGGTCGGCTGCTCGCGGACGTCGTCGGAGGCCAACTGGACCACGCTCTCGCGCTGGGACCCGACCTCGTGTCGATGATCGGCGGGGGCAACGACATCATGCGTACGAGCGTCGACGTCGACGACCTGGCCGCTCGGCTGGAGGAGGCGGTCGTCAGGATCAGGGCGACCGGTGCCGACGTGCTCCTCGCGACGCCAACCGATCCGCGGGACGCGGGGGTCTTCAAGCCGCTACGACGCCGGCACGCCGTGCATGCCGCCAATGTGCTGACCATTGCCCGCACCCACGGGGCGTTCGTCCTCAACCTCTGGGCGATGCCCTGGATCCGGGATTGGCGGATGTGGGCCGCGGATCGGATCCACCCCAGCTCCGAGGCACACCGACGACTGGCCCTGGAGGCCGCGCTCTCCCTCGGACTGCCGGTCCCGCCGGGCACCGAGGCCGCCTGGCGGGACCCGCTCCCCCCCGCAGCGGCCATCGACTGGCGCAGCGCGGCGCGAGAGAACCGAGATTGGCTGCGCGAGCATGCGGTCCCGTGGATGACGCGACGCCTGCGCGGGGAGTCCTCCGGGGACCGGCTCAGCGCCAAACGACCGGAGCTGACGCCGGTCATCGACGCCAAGCGCGCCTGAGCCGATCGGTCACCGGCGCTCGGTCTAGCGCAGCGGCCCCCACCGCAGCACCAACTCCGCGCGCCGCACCCGCACCAAACCCCCGCGCCTAGTCCGCCCGCAGCACCAACTTCGCGGGACGCACCCGCACCAAACCCCCATCACCTACGACACTGGCCCGCCTGGCGGGCCAGTGACGTAGGGACGGCGAGGTGGGTGGGCGAGCGGGAACGGAGCCGATGCAGGCCGGGTCGGAGCCTAGACCGAGGCGGCGAAGGCCTCGTCGAGGATGTCGAGGCCCTCGTTGAGCAGGGCGTCGGTGATCGACAGCGGCGGCAGGAAGCGGAAGACGTTGCCCAGGGTGCCGCACGTCAGGGTCACTAGACCCCGCTCGTGGCACGCCTTGTTGATTGCCGCCGTGAGCGCCGCGGCCGGCTCCTTCGACTCACGGTCCAGCACGAGTTCCATCGCGACCATGGCCCCGCGTCCGCGAATCTCACCGACCTGCTCGTAGCGCTCGGCGAGGCGGTCGAGGCGGCCCTTGAGGATTCCCTCGATCTCCCGCGCCCGGGCGGCGAGGCCCTCCACCTCCATGGTCTCGATGCTGGCCAGGGCGGCGGCACACGCCACCGGGTTGCCGCCATACGTGCCACCCAGGCCGCCCGGGTGGATGGTGTCCATGATCTCGGCCCGCCCGGTGACCGCAGACAGCGGCATCCCGCCGGCGATGCCCTTCGCGGTGGTGATGAGATCGGGGACCACGCCCTCGTCGTCGCAGGCGAACCAGTCTCCGCTGCGGCAGAAGCCGCTCTGCACCTCGTCGGCGATGAAGAGGATGTCGTGCTCGTGGCACCAGTCGGACAACTGCCGAAGGAAGCCGGCCGGTGGGGTGATGAAGCCACCTTCACCCTGAATCGGCTCGATGATGACCGCCGCCGTGTTCTCCTCCCCGATCTGGGCGTGGATCTGGTCGGTGATGTAGTTGAACGCCTCGGCGGCACAGTGCTCAGGACCGCCCGGCCAGCGGTAGGGGTAGGCCATCGGCACGCGGTAGAGCTCACTGGCGAACGGGCCGACCTTGTGCTTGTACGGCATGTTCTTGGCGGTCATGGCCAAGGTGAGGTTGGTGCGCCCGTGGTAGGCGTGGTCGAAGGCGACGATGCCGTCCTTGCCGGTGTAGTGACGGGCCACCTTGACCGCGTTCTCGACCGCCTCGGCCCCGGAGTTGAACAGGGCGGTCCGTTTGGCGTGCGATCCCGGCGTCAGCTCGTTGAGCTTCTCGCACACGGCGACGTACTGCTCGTACGGATTGACCATGAAGCAGGTGTGCGTGAACTCCGCGATCTGCGCGCTCACCGCGTCGATGATCCGCTGGTTTCCGTTCCCGACCGTGGTCACCGCGATGCCGGACCCGAAGTCGATGAGCTGATTGCCGTCGGCGTCGACGAGAATGCCGCCACCGCCGGCCACGACATACGCGGGCAGGGCGGTGCTGACGCCCGTGGAGACGGCGGCGAGCTTGCGCGCGTGCAGTTCCTGGGAGCGCGGCCCAGGGATCGACGTGCGCAGCACCCGCCGTTGCTCGACACCTCCCAGGATCGGGACGTCGGTGGTGGACGCGCTCGTCGTGCTGGTCACGGCTGACTCCATCGTCGAAGGTTGGGCTACCCCACACCGTGCGCGCAACGCGCCCGGCCGGTACTGGGGACAGTATGCCGTTCGAGCGGTGACCAAGGCGACGGCCGACAGGCGGGCTTAACGCCGCGGCAGGTCGCTACAGTCGGGCCATGCCGGTGGCACGTCTCATGCCGACCGACGACGGTCGGGACCTTATCGCGATGACCCGCGAGGT
>JBPOIZ010000106.1:0-20961 GCA_052034115.1 Actinomycetota bacterium | reverse complement strand
TCGGCGCCGACTGGCGCTCGGCCACGGTAGCCCTGCACCTGCGGCCCTGGGCGCGCAACTACGTCGGCACCCACTTCGGCGGCTCGCTGTTCGCCATGGTCGACCCGTTCTGGATGATCCTCGTCCTGCGCAGTCTCGGCCCGGACTACATCGTGTGGGACAAGGCCGGGGAGATCGAGTACGTCTCGCCGGGGCGCGGCACGGTGACCGCAGACTTCCGGCTCACCGACGGGGCCCTCGCCGAGATCCGGGAGAGCATCGAGCGGGACGGCAAGGCCCTGAAGTGGTTCGACACCGATGTCCTGGCCGCGGACGGCACGGTCGTCGCCCGGGTGCGCAAGCAGATCTACGCGCGCCGCAAGACCGACGGCCGACCCGTCGGCCGCCAGTGAGGCCGACCGACCCGCGCCCGGTCCGCTGCCGGCCCAGATCGCGGTGCTGCGGACGGCTCAGGTGACCGCTCTGCCGAGGCCCGTCCGGGGCACCCGCCAGACGGCATTGCGGGCAGCGGGCTGCCCGGCCATCCAGGCCAGCCCGATCGGATGCGCCCGCGCGCGATAGTCGTTCCCGGCCAGCTCCCGGGACAGGCCGGCCAGCGCGAGAGCGTCGCCGAGCAGGGCATCGAGGTCGGTGGACGAGGCCGGTATGCCGGGCCACCACCCGCTGTGGTCCACCAGCGTCATGGCGACGACGACGCCACCATCGGGATCCTCGACGATCTCGATGAGCCGACCCTGCTGGGGCCAGTCGATGAGCGAGGCCGTCGTGACCTCGAGCAGGCCGCCGTACCGCGAGGGATGGAGCCGGACCGTGTTGCCGTGCACGTGGCCGGCGATCCACAGCACCACCTGTGGAGCGGCGAGGAGCACGTGCATGAGGTCCTCGGCCAGCACCCTGCGGGGCGCCCCGTCCGGCGCGTAGGGGTTGCGCAGCGTCCACGACGGATGGTGCGAGGTGATGACGACCGGCCCGTCAGCGGCTGCGATCTGCCCGTGCAACCACTCCAGCTGGTCCGTGTCGAGCGAGCCCTCCCACCCGCCGTGCGGATTGACGGTGTCGATGGCCAGCAGCCTGATCCCCCCGACATCCCGCGCCCAGTAGTTGACCGGTTGGCCAGCCGAGAAGCCATGGTCGCCGGGCAACGCGGCGAGCACCGAGGCCAGCTCGCCCGGCTCGATGAGCCGGCGCCGGTCGTCGGGTGCGATCTCCACGGTGGGGGAACCGGGCTCGTCGACATACCGGGCCGGGCCGACCGCGGGGGTTGCCTCCAGTGCGGCATACGGCGTCTGGGTTGGGGCGAGGTCGATGACGCGGCGGGCACCCACCGCGAGCGATCGAGTGGCTGATGTCGCGGCGACGGTGCCCTGGAGCAGTGCGTCGTGGTTGCCGTGGACGGTCAACCAGGGCAACGACAGCCCCGGTGAGGTGAGCCCCTGACGCGCCGCCTCCGAGAGCCCGCCGAGTTGCGGGTAGCCGAAGTGCTCCACCAGCCGGTCCTGGCCGCGCCCGGCCGGGGCGCCCTCGGGGTGCCAGAACCGTTCGGACCAGAATCCGGCCGTGGCCGAGCCGACCCAGGACGAGGCCGCACCGCCGCTGGCGGGGCTGACCATTCCGCCGCCGAGAACGGCGGCGTAGGTGCCCAACTCGTTGGCCTGGGCGTTGTCGACGACGTCGCCGGTGACCAGGACGGTGTCGATGGGCCGGCCCGCCACCGGACCGGTCGTCAAGGCGTTGACCGTCTGCACCATGGCCAGCGCGACGTGCGCGGTCAGGATCTCCTGCGGTCGATAGGTGCCGATCTCCTCGAAGATGTCGGCATATGGCTCGCCCGCGTCGGCGTGCCGATCCAGGTATTCGAGCCGCGCCGGCGACTCGGCGTCGCAGATGTGGATGTCGGACAGGTGGACGATCGTGGCCAGCACGCGGCCGCCCGCCGGGACCGGATCACCGACGTGGGCCTCTCCCGGACCGACCGCCAGCGGTCGCCACCCGCCATCACCTTCGCGCCCGTGCTCGATGCGAGCGGCCAGCGTGGCGCGTTCCCCGGCCCGGTGTTCACGCTGCACCGCCGGGCGCGCCGCGGCAGATCGTTCACGTGCCATGAACCGGTATGGCGGGTCAGGCGTCGGTGGTCGCGACGACCGCGCCGCCGTCGGAGCGGACCGCGACATACACGCGGTCGTCGACAGCCACCGATCCCACCGAGCCGGCCATGAGGTCGGCGAGCACCTCCCCGGCGCCTTCGACGTCGATCCCGACCCGGGTGGTCGCGCCGAGGAACGAGACGCTGCGCACCGTGCCCGCCGCTCCGGCGCCGGCCCCGACGAGTCCGAGTTGTTCGGGGCGGACGACCACACTGGCCCGGCCCGACGGCGTCGCACCGACCATCCCGACCACGTCGGTCGGTGCGCCGAGCACGGTCCACCGCCCGTCGTGCCCCTGTGTCGCCGGGACCGTGTTGACCGTTCCGACGAAGGTGGCGACGAACGGCGTCGCCGGACGGGAGTAGAGGACTTGAGGCGGGTCGATCTGCACGAGTCGGCCCTCCTGCATGACACCGACCCGGTCGGCGACCGCCATGGCCTCATGCTGGTCGTGAGTGACGAACAGCGTGGTCACCCCGGTCTCCTGCTGGATCCGGCGGATCTCCACCCGCAAGGATTCGCGCACCTTGGCATCCAGGGCCGACAGCGGCTCGTCCAGGAGCAGCACGCGCGGTTCGGTGGCCAGGGCGCGGGCCAGGGCGACGCGCTGCTTCTGGCCACCGGACATCTGGTGCGGGTACTTGTCGGCGTGCTCGGTGAGCCGGGTGACCTCGATGAGTCGGTCGACGGCTTCGGCCCGTTTGGCGGCCGGCACCTTGCGCACCGCCAGGCCAAAGCCGACGTTGTCCCGGGCGGTCATGTTGGGAAACAGTGAGTAGTCCTGGAAGACCATCCCAAAGCCGCGCTTCTGCGGCGACATACCGGTGATGTCCTGGTCCTCGACGAGCACCCGGCCACCGTCGGGCTGTTCGAAGCCGGCCAGGATGCGCAGCGCGGTCGTCTTGCCGCACCCGGAGGGGCCGAGCAGACAGACCATCTCGCCGGAGGCGATCTGCAGCTCGAGGCCCTCAAGAGCGACGAACGAGCCGAAGAGCTTGCGGATGCCCTGCAAGTGGACCGATGCCATCTAAACGCCTCCAGGGGTGAACTCGACGCCGCGCTTGGCCAGCAGGCGGACCACGCCGTGCAAGGCCAATGCGGTGAGGATCATGACGAGGAACGCCAGCGCCATTCCGCCCTTGGGCTGGCTGAGCTGGTAGTTCGCGAGGTAGGTGGGCAGGGTCTGCTTGAGCAGCAGTGAGGCGAAGGCAAACTCACCCATCACCATGGCGATGGTCAGCCCGGAGGAGGCGAGGATCGCGGCAGCCAAGTTCGGCATGAGCACCTTGCGCAGCACCGTGCCGGCCGACGCCCCGAGACTGACCCCGGCCTCGTAGAGCGTCTTGGCGTTGATCGCCCGCAGCCCCGCGTCGAGGGATCGGTAGGTGAACGGCATCGCCCACAACGCATAGAACGGCACCATCGACAGCGGGCTGACGAGGTAGGACGGCATGACCGCGCGGAACGTGCCGGCGACACCGACGACGAGGGCGATCGGCGGCACGACCCACGGGATCAACGTGACCCCGGTGATCCAGGGCTTCAGATGCGGGGCCTTGATGTCGACGGTCACCGCGACGGGCACGAGCAGGGCCAGGATGAGCGCCGTCGTGAGCAGGCACAGGAGCAGGCTGGTGCGGACCGTGGCCCACAGCTCCGGCTTGGCGAAGGCGTCGGTCAGGGCCTGGACGGACCACTTGTCGAAGATCGTGTCCGGCGAGAGCAGAGCGGTCGGGACGTTCTGGAACGCGAACCGGGCCATCGCCAACTGCGGCAGGGCAAAGTAGAGCAGCAGCCCGATGAGGAAGACGGAACGGAACACCTTGCCCATGTCAGCCCCTTCCGGCGGGTATGCCGTGGCAGGTCATGAGGTCGTCCACCGCTGGGTCCGACGTTGCAGGACGGTGACCGCGACCAGGCAGAGCAGCAGCAGGATGACCGTCCACGCCACCAGGGCGTAGCCGAGGTCCTGCTCACCGCTGATGACGTTGCCTTGGAGGACGAAGCGCACCTGGAGCGGCACGAGCTGGCCACCGCTGTTGAGGACGTAGGCCGTCGCGTAGGCCGCGAACGCATTGACGAAGAGCAGCACGACGCCGCCGAGGAAGGCCGGCATGAGCACCGGTCCGCCGATCTTGCGCCAGTAGTACGACGCGGAGGCGCCCATCAGCTGGGCGGCCTCCTCCCAACTGCGGCGGAGCCCACCGATCGCCGGCATCATGACGAGGAACATGAGGGGGATCTGGAAGTAGAGGTAGACGAAGACCAGACCCCAGAAGCCGCTGAGCGAGAAGCCGGTGCCGCGGATGTCGAAGCCGAGCTCGGTGAGCACCCGGGTCAGGACGCCCTGATTGCCGATGAGGGCGATGAAGGCGAAGGCCAGTGGCACCCCTCCGAGCTGGGAGGCCACCGAGGACCACGAGTTGATCAGCGCCAAGGTGCGCGGCCGCTTGGCAGCGTAGTCGCGGACGACGAGCGCCAGGACGGTGCCGACGACACCCCCGATGAGGGCACTGACCAGCGAGAGCATGACCGAGTTGGTGAAGGAGGACTGATAGGGCCCGCTGAGCGCCCGGCCGAGGCTGCTCACCGAGAAGGACCCGCCGGGGGTCAGCGCCTTCCAGAAGACCGTGATCGTCGGCCAGGCGAGGAAGACGGTCACGAAGACCGCGAACGGAACCAGCACGGCGGCTACCGCCCCGCCGATGGGGCGGCCGCCGCCGAGCCGACGCGCCGCGCGCGGTGCTGCAGGGGGAGTGGGGGCCGCCGAAGCGGCCCCCGACCCCTCACTGGTCAGCGACAAGCTCGCCCCACTTCTCGGCGAGGACCTTCTTGGCCGCATCCGTCTGGGCCTGCGTCGGGAAGGTGATCTTGCTGATGATGTCACCGGACGGCAGGTTCTTGGCGACGTCCGCCGAGACCTTGCCGGCGTCGACGAGGGCCTGGTAGCGGGCCGGGACAGCACCACCGGCGAGGTAGCCGAGGGCGCCGTCGTCACCGGTGATGTGCTCGAGCCACAGTCGCGCAGCGCACGGGTGGATCGCCTGGGAGACGACCGACTGCGCGTAGTAGCCGCCGTAGACGCCATCGCTGGGCACCGTGTAGCCGAAGGTGAAGCCCTGCTTCTCCATCTCGGGCACGATCGCCGGGAAGTTGTAGGTCCAGTCGAGCGCGATCGGCACGTCGCCGGAGAGCAGCGCCGCGTTCGTCACGTCGATGACCTGCAGGTTGCCGGACTTCTTCAGGTCGGCGAAGTACTGGATACCGGGGAGGATGTCGTCGAACGACCCGCCGTTGGCCAGCGACGCGGCCACGACCGCCGCGAATGCGGCACCGGCCTCGCGCGGGTCACCGTTGATGGTGACCATGCCCTTGTACTCCGGCTTCTTCAGGTCGGCCCAGCTCTTCGGCGGGTTCTTCACCAGCGTCGAGTTGGTGCCGATCGCCAGGACTCCGTAGTAGGACGCGACCCACTGACCGTCGGCGTCCTTGAGCGAGTCCGGGATCTGGTCCCAGTTCGTCGTCTTGTAGGTGTCGACCAGGCCCTCGGACTTGAGTTGGCTGGTGAAGGACGGGCCGACGTCGACCGAGTCGGGCATGGTCGGTTGGCCGCGCAGCGTCTTGATGGCGGTCACCTCGTCAGCGGACGAGGCGTCCGGGTTCGCGACCGGAGCCTCGATGCCGTACTTCTCGCGGAACGACTTGAGGATGCCGCCGTAGTTGGCCCACGAGTCGGGCAGGGCGATGAGGTTGACCTGGCCCTCCTTCTTCGCAGCGGCGGCGATCTCATCGACCGTCGTGCCACACGAGACGGGACCACCACTCGCCGGGGTGGTGGCGTTGCCACCCACTGGGGTCGAGGCGCCGGGGCTCGGTGAGGTCGAGCTCCCGCACGCGGCCAGGATCGAGGCCAACCCGACGGCGGCCACCACCCGACTGAGCTGCTTCATACGTCCTCCTTGACGTGTGCTGCCCGCGGCGGCGGTTGAATCCCCGCTTCGTCCTGGCGATCTTGCCGCGGTGCCGACTGATGTCGATTGTCGGAACGTACCGCTCCCACCGCACCCCCGCAATGGTCGGTTATCGAACCTTGATCGGCGGTTCGGCGACGGTTCCGATAGCGAAACGGCTATCCGACGACGTATGCCGCCAACCGGTCGAGGGCCTCGTCGATCTGCTCGGTGGACCCCGCGAAGCTGAGCCGCAGGTAGCTGCGGCCGTTGCGGGTGTCGAAGTCGATCCCGGGGGTCAGCGCAACACCGGTCGCGGCGAGCACCTCGGCGCACCATCGCGACGAGTCGTCGGTGAGGTGCGAGATGTCGCAGTAGGCGTAGAAGGCGCCGTCGGGTGGGGCGAACCGCGCCACGCCCAGCTCGGGCAGTCGGCGAAGGAGTAGCTCGCGGTTCGTCGCATAGCGGCGCACGTGCCCATCCAACTCGGCGATGGCTTCTGGGGAGAACGCCGCCACGGCCCCGGCCTGGGACGTCGCGGGTGGGCAGATGGCGAGATTGCCGAGCAACAGCTCGACCGGCCGGGTGAGGTGGTCGGGGAGCAGCATCCACCCCAGCCGCCATCCGGTCATCGAGTAGTACTTCGAGAAGGACCCCACGACGACGCACTCGCGCGAGGTGGTCCAGGCGGATGAACAGGAACGACCATACGAAATACCGTGGTAGATCTCGTCACTGACGAGCAGGCAGTCATGGCGCTCGCACCATCGGGCGATCGCCGCGAGCTCGGCGGCGTCGATGACCGTGCCGGTGGGGTTGGCCGGCGACGCGACGACGAGCCCCGCGGGCGGCCGCGGCAGGGCCTCGAGCATCGCCACGGTCGGCTGGAACCGGGTCTGCGCCCCGCAGTCGAGCTCGACGACCTCGCAGCCGAGCCCCACCAGCGTGTTCCGGTAGGCCGGATACCCCGGGCGGGTCATGGCCACGACATCGCCGGCGTCGAAGGCCGCGAGGAACAGGGCCAGGAATGCACCTGATGACCCGGTCGTGACCACGACCGAATCGGCGTCGACGGGCACGCCATACACGTCGGTATGCCGGGCCGCGATGGCCTCCCGCAGCGCCCTGGTGCCGACCGCCTCGGTGTAGCCGAGGACCTGGCCGCTGAGGGCCTCCTGCGCTGCTGTGAGCACGGCTGCCGGCGCCGGCGTCGACGGCTGGCCGGCGCAGAGACTGATGACGTCGCCGTGTCCGGCCTGACGTGCCGCGGCGGCCTTGATGACCTCCATGACATGGAAGGGCTCGACCTGGCTGCGCTTCGAGGGGGTGCGCATCCCCTCAGCCTAGAGAGCGGAGGCGGCGCGCGGCGCGACGGGGTGAAGCGGGCGGATGTGCCGCCACGGCCGGTCGAGGTGGAACCGGCGACCGGCGACCAGATTCGGCTCGATGGCGATGATGTGGGACTTCTCGGTGGGCACCCACGGCCGCAGGGGGAGCACATCTGCCCAGGCCGCCTCGGCGCCGGTGAGTTCGTAGGCCGAGCCGTGCACGACGACGCTCGCG
The DNA here is from genome assembly GCA_052034115.1 of Actinomycetota bacterium. Classification (GTDB taxonomy): domain Bacteria; phylum Actinomycetota; class Actinomycetes; order Actinomycetales; family Dermatophilaceae; genus Lutibacillus. Next base: position 13,304 of record JBPOIZ010000106.1, on the reverse strand, counting down.
GCGACGTCGTCACCGATCAGGTCCACTTCGAAGGCGACGTCCCCGTTGGCCGTCACGCCGAGGAGTTTGCTGCCCTCGGCCGTGCGGAAGACGATCCGCCGGTGGCGCTCGTCGACGGCAAAGTTGATGGGGACGAGGCTGACACCATCACCATCGTGATAGGCCATCCGGCCGAACTCCTGGTGGAGGAGCAGGTCCCAGCACTCGTCCTCCGTGAGCGTGCTGACCGCAAGCTCGTCGTGCTCCATCGGCTCCCTCCCGGCGATCAGTTGCGTCAGCGTGGTCCGCGCGCGGGCCGCGTCGCCCTTCCAGCGTACGGTGCCCGGCTCGGCCTGCCGGCGTCATCGGGTGTCGCCTCGGACACGTCCACTTCCCGGATGAATACCCCAGGGGGTATAATCCCGCATGGCGATGCAACCCACGAACAGCCGTCTGCCGCAGTGGAATCGAGTCCTGGCGGTGGTGGCCCACCCCGATGACGAGTCGTTCGGCCTCGGCGCGGTGATCGACGCCTTTCACCTGGCCGGCGCCGCGGTCGACGTCCTCTGCTTCACCCGTGGTGAGGCCTCCACCCTGGGCGCGGCGACCGATGACCTGGGCCGCGTCCGGGCCGCGGAGCTCGCGACCGCGGCCCGTCTGCTCGGCGTCGGGTCGGCAGATCTGCTCGCGTATGCCGATGGCGCATTGGCTGGGATCGAGCGAGCCGACCTGGTGGCCGATGTGTCCGCGCGGCTGGAGGGGGTCGACGGACTGCTCGTCTTCGATGACACGGGCATCACCGGCCACCCGGACCACCAGGCGGCGACCGCGGCGGCGGTGGCGGCCGGGACGGCGGCCGGCATACCGGTCCTGGCCTGGACGCTCCCGCTCCAGGTGACCGACCGGCTCCAGGCCGACGCCGGCGTGGACTTCCGGGCCGGGGCCACCGTGGACATCGTGGTTCAGGTGCCCAGGGTGCGGCAACGTCAGGCCTGTCTGGCCCACGAGAGCCAGGCACCGCCGACGTCGGTGCTGTGGCGCCGGCTCGAGCTGCTCGGCGACCGCGAGCACCTGAGGTGGCTCGTCCGGCCATGACCCATGTCCTCGTCGTCACGACGAGCCGGCCATCCGGCGCCGATTGGTCAAAGTTCGAGAGGGGAGGCCAAGTTCTCTTTCCCGAAGTGGCGCCGATTGGTCAAAGTTCGGGAGGGGAGGCCAAGTTCTCTTTCCCGAAGTGGCGCCGATTGGTCAAAGTTCGGGAGGGGAGGCCAAGCTCTCTTTCCCGAAGTGGCGCCGATTGGTCAAAGTTCGGGAGGGGAGGCCAAGCGCTCTCTCCCGAAGTGGCGCCCATTGGTCAAAGCTCGGGAGGGGACGTCAGTCCACTCCGCCGCTGTGAAGGCTCGTTCGTCGGCGGAAACCGTGAAGCCTTCGTGAAACCCCGAGGCTCAGGCGGTCGCCGGTGCCGGGACGGTCGCCTCGATCGCGGCCCGGAGGACCTCGGGAGCGGTTAACGGCTGCTGCCCGAGCGCCATCCCCCAGACGAAGGCCGCGACCGGGGCCATCGGCCGGGCCAGGTCGTGGGCGACGACGCGGGTGAGGTCGTGGATGGCGGCCACGTCGACGGCGGACACGTCGACGCCGACCGCGGCGCACGCCTGCGCCAGCCACTGCGCGTGCTGGGCCTCGGCGGCGGTCAGGTCGGTCATGGCTGCTCTCCTTCCGGTATGACGGCCGCGCGGCGCTCCCAGCGCTGGTGGTCGTCCCAGGTGTCGATGTCGGCGACGAGGTCGTCGCCGGCGGGGATGCCGGTGCAGGCCAGGGGCCCGAGAACCGAGCCCACCGACCGGTCCCGCACCTCGCCGGCGAGCGCCGCGACCAGGGCCTCGCGGCGGTACACGGCGAAGAGCCACTGCGGATGGTCGTCGGCGTCGAGGAGCCACACCCCGTCGGCGACGTCGGTCGCCATCACGGCAGCACCCAGGAGCCGCAGCCCAGGTGCCGGGTCGGCCAGGTCGCAGGCCAGCACGAGGCACCAGGGCGCCAGCGGATCGGCGAGCGCGGCAACGCCCGCCGCAACCCCCGCGGCCGGCCCCCCGAACGGCGGGTCCTCCCTGGTCGTCAGCACCCCCTCGGGGGCCACGACGTCACCGACGACGACGATCGTGCCCAGGGTGACGTCCGGGGTCAGCGCCGAACGGACCGCGTCCAGGGCCCGGTCGACGAGCCGAACTCCGCCGAGCTCTACGTCGGCCTTGCTCACTCCGCCGAGCCGCTCGCCCCGGCCGCCGGCGAGGAGGACGACGTCCAGACGCGCGGTCATCGGGTCGGCAGCCCCGAGCGCTCCCACCCACGCTGCGGCGAGCGGTTGCCGACGCCGGCGAGGACGTGCGGGGCGCGGCTGCGGTAGACGATGTACGGCCGGGTGAGGTAGCCCACCGGTGCCGAGAAGACGTGGACGAGCCGAGTGAACGGCCACAACCCGATGAGAGTGAAGGCGAGCAGGGCGTGCAGCTGGAACCCCACGGGGGCACTGGCCATGAGCCCCTCGGCCGGCTGGAACCAGAAGATGCTCCGGAACCACACCGACACACCCTGCCGGTAGTCGTAGTCGCCGAGCCCGCTGGAGACCACGGTGTTCCACATCCCGAGGACGATGACCGAGCCCAGCACGGCATACATGACCTTGTCCATGACCGTCGTCGCCGAGAAGACCGGACCGACGATCCGCCGCCGCAGGATGAGGATGGCCAGGCCGGTGACCGCGGCGATCCCGGCGGTGACCCCGCCGATGACGGCGATGGTGTGGTAGACGTGTTCGCTCATGACCTTCTCGGTCCACGAAGCGGGAATGACGAGGCCGAGGAAGTGACCCATGACGACCCACAGCATCCCGAAGTGGAACAGCGGCGACCCGATGCGCAGCAGGCGAGACTCGTGGAGCTGGGACGAGCGAGTGGTCCAGCCGAACTTGTCGTAGCGGTAGCGCCAGAAGTGCCCGACGACGAACACCGTGAGGCACATGTACGGGTAGATCACCCAGAGGAAGGTGCTCATCGGGCTGCTCCGGTCAGGTAGTCGGGCACGGGGTTGAGCCGGGGGTCGAGGGAGTAGCCGTCGAGGCCGACCTCCTCGGCCGGCGGGCCCTCCGCGATGAGGCGGGCCACGGCCTGCTCCTCCTCGCCCACCAGCGGCGGGAGAGTCCGGCACACCGCAGTGACGACGACGGCCCACGGTGAGCCGCCCCGGTCGAGGGCGAGCCGCAGGACCTCGAGACTGGCCCGGTGCTCGAGGAGCACCGATCGGGCGGCGGCGACGTCCACCGCCGCCCCGAACTCGAGGACAACGGCGAGATGGTCCGGCAGCTCGGCGCCGCTCGGCTCAGCGCCCGCGCGACGGTACGCCTGCTTGACCCGGACGAGCGCCACCCCACGCCGACGCGTATCCCCATACGTGAAATACGTCAGGTGGAGGCAGTGCCGGCGAGTGTGGTCGAAGGTCTCGACGTAGGCGCGCTGGAGGGCGCCGAGGTCGCCCTCCTCGATGCGGCTCACCATGGTCAGCAACGGGTCGGCGAGGTATGCCGGCACCGCCGCGAGGGCGGCCCGGAGCACCGGTAGCTGGCCGACGAGCCGCTCGTCGGGGTAGTCGAGGAGGAGCGAGGCGACCTGCCAGACGGCCCGCAGACCCGCGTCGTCGAGACCGGGAGGGGTGGCCGCCCCGCGGCGGCGGAAGAGACTCATGCCGGGTCGTCCGATCGCGAGTCGCGCGGGACGAGGCCCTCGGGCATGCCCCGGCCGTCCCACGTGAGGAGGTTGACCTGCGGCGCGGAGGTCGCCCCGGCTGCCTGGGCGTCCGCCGCCCGCTGCTCGCGGAGCACCCGCAGGTTCTCGACGGCGACGGGAGTGAGCCGCCCGGAGCCCGCACCGAACGGGCCGGAGCCGCCCATCCCCGGGCCTCCGTCGGTGTCGAGGGAGCAGTCGGTCGCGAGCTCTTCGAGCGCGTGCGCCTGCTCGGCGTGCGAGGACGGGATGACGTAGCGGTCGCCGTACTTGGCGATGGCCAGAAGGCGGTACATCTCGTACATGTCCTCCTCGCTCATCCCGACCGACGCCGGTATGACGTCGCCCGGTTCGTGGCCGAGGGTGCGCTCGCGCATGTAGGACCGCATGGCCGCCAGCCGCTTGAGGACCCGCTCGACGACGGCCACGTCACCGGCGGTGAAGAGGTTGGCGAGGTACTCGACGGGGATCCGCAGCGCCTCGATGGCCCCGAAGAGGTTGCCGGCGTCCTCCCCGTCGTGGCCGCTCTCGGCCACCGCGTCGACGACGGGGGACAGCGGCGGGATGTACCAGACCATCGGCATGGTGCGGTACTCCGGGTGGAGCGGCAGGGCGATCTCGTACTGGCTGATGAGCTTCCACACCGGAGAGCGCTCGGCCGCCCGGACCCAGTCCTGCGGCATCCCCGCGGCCCGCGCGGCCTGCTGGACCTGCGGGTCGGTGGGGTCGAGGAAGCAGGCCCGCTGGGCGGCATACAGGTCGGTGTCGTTCTCGGCCGAGGCCGCCTCAAGGACCTTGTCGGCGTCGTAGAGGACGAGCCCGATGTACCGCAGCCGGCCGACGCAGGTCTCGGCGCACACCGTCGGCAGCCCGACCTCGATCCGCGGGTAGCAGAAGGTGCACTTCTCCGCCTTGCCGCTGCGGTGGTTGAAGTAGATCTTCTTGTAGGGGCAGCCGGAGATGCACATGCGCCAGCCGCGGCAGCGCTCCTGGTCGACCAGGACGATGCCGTCCTCCGAGCGCTTGTAGATCGCCCCGGATGGGCAGGAGGCCGCACACGACGGGTTGAGGCAGTGCTCGCAGATCCGCGGCAGGTAGAACATGAAGGTCTTCTCGAACTCGAAGCGGACCTTGTCCTCGATGCCCTTGAGCATCGGGTCCTGCACCGCATGCTCGCGGGAGCCGCCGAGGTCGTCGTCCCAGTTCGCCGACCACCGGATGTTCGTCGGCTTGCCGGTGATGACCGACAGCGGTCGAGCGACGGGGAAGTTCTTCTGGGCGGGGGCGTTGAGCAGGCTGTCGTAGTCGTAGGTCCACGGCTCGTAGTAGTCGTGCAGCAACGGCATCTTCGGGTTGGAGAAGATCGTCGCGAGCTTGCGCAGGCGTCCGCCGGCCCGCAGGGCGAGCCGCCCGTTCTGCTTGCGGACCCAGCCGCCCTTCCACTCCTCCTGGTCCTCGTACCGGCGCGGGTAGCCGAGACCGGGGCGGGTCTCGACGTTGTTGAACCACACGTACTCGGTGCCGGCACGGTTGGTCCACGTCTGCTTGCACGTGACCGAGCAGGTATGGCAGCCGATGCACTTGTCGAGGTTCATGACCATCGCGACTTGAGCCATGAGGCGCATCAGTAGGTCACCTCCTGGTTCGCCCGGCGGCGGATCATCGTGACCTCGTCCCGGTTGTTTCCGGTCGGGCCGATGTAGTTGAAGAAGTAGGCGAGCTGCGCGTATCCGCCGATGATGTGGGTCGGCTTGATCATGATCCGGGTGAGCGAGTTGTGGATCCCGCCGCGGCGCTGGTTCGTCTCGGTCAGGGGGACGTCGACGAGGCGGTCCTGGGCGTGGTGCATGTAGACGGTGCCCTCGGGCATCCGGTGCGAGACGATCGCCCGCGCGGCGACGACCCCGTTGCGGTTCACCGCCTCCACCCAGTCGTTGTCAACGATCCCGACCTTCTCGGCGTCGACGTCGGACATCCAGATCGTCTGGCCGCCGCGCGAGAGCGACAGCATGTGGAGGTTGTCCTGGTACTCGCTGTGGATCGACCACTTGTTGTGGGGGGTGAGGTAGCGGACCGAGATGCTCCGCTGGCCCTGCTCGACACCCTGCTCGCCGACCGGCGGCTCGCCGAAGAGGACGGTCATGTCCAGCGGTGGCCGGTGGACCGGCAGCGCCTCACCCATCCCCACGACCCAGTCGTGATCGAGGTAGAACTGCTGGCGGCCGGTGAGGGTGTGGAACGGCTTGAGCCGCTCGATGTTGATGGTGAACGGCGCATACCGTCGGCCACCGGACTCCGACCCGGACCACTCCGGCGAGGTGATGACCGGGACCGGTGCCACCTGGGTGTCGGCGAAGGTGATCTGCTTGCCCTCGTGCTCGGCCGCGAGGTCGTGCAGGAGGGTACCGGTGCGCTTCTCGACTGCCTTGAACCCCTGCGTGGACAGGTGGCCGTTGGCGGTGGCCGACAGGTGGAGGATCGCGTCGGCGACGTGGACGTCGCTCTTGAGCCGCGGCTGGCCGACCCCGGCGCCGCTCTTGGCGATGCCGTTGCGGCGGCGGAGGAGCTTGATCTCGCGCTTGACGTCATACGGCACGCCCTTGGTGAGCATGCCGACCTTCTCCATGAGCGGTCCGATCGACGTCATCTTCTCGTAGGTCGCCGGGTAGTCCCGTTCGGCGACGACGAGGACCGGAAGGGTCTTCCCCGGCACCGGCTCGACCTCGCCGGTGCGCCAGTCCTTGACGACGCCGTGGACCGTGGCCAGCGCCTCGGGGGTGTCGTGCCAGAGCGGCTTGGCGACGACGTCCTTGCGGACCCCGAGGTGCTGGACCGCGAGCGCGGAGAACTTCTTCGCGACCGCCTTCCAGATGCCCCAGTCGGTGCGGGCCTCCCAGGGCGGGGCGATCGCCGGGCTGAACGAGTGGACGAAGGGGTGCATGTCGGTCGTCGACAGGTCGTGCTTCTCGTACCACGTCGCGGCCGGGAGGACGACGTCCGAGAAGAGCGTCGAGCTCGTCATGCGGAAGTCGATCGTCGTGAGCAGGTCGAGCTTGGCCTCGGCGGCCCGCTCCGGCCAGGCGATCCCGGTGGGCCGCTGCTCCGGCGGCGCCTCCGGGGCGGTGACCGCGTGGTCGGTGCCGAGAAGGTGCTTGAGGAAGTACTCGTTGCCCTTCGCGCTGCTGCCGAGGAGGTTGGAGCGCCACAGGCTGAGGACCCGCGGGTGGTTCTCCTCGGCCTCGGGGTCCTCCACGGCGAACTTCAGTGCGCCGGACTTCAGCTGCTCGACGACGTATGCCGCCGGCTCCATGCCGGCGGCCTCGGCGTCCGTCGCGAGGGCGAGGCTGCTGCGGGTGAACGTCGGGTAGCTCGGTGTCCAACCGAGGCGCACCGACTGGGCCAGCAGGTCCATGACCCCCTTGCCGGCGAAGACACCCGTCCCCGCGTCGAGGTCGCCGCCGGTGAAGGTGTCGTAGCGGTACTGGCTGGTGTTGACGTACCAGTAGGCGGTCTGGTTCATGTGCCGCGGCGGGCGATGCCAGTCCAGGGCGAAGGCGAGGTGCTGGAAGCCCATGATTGGGCGGATCTTCTCCTGGCCCACGTAGTGCGCCCACCCACCACCGTTGCGGCCCTGGCAGCCGGTGATCGTCGTGAGGAGGAGCATCGCCCGGTAGATCTGGTCGGAGTGGAACCAGTGGTTCGTCCCCGCGCCCATGAGGATCATCCCGTGGCCCTCGGTGTCGATGGCGTTCTGGGCCCACTCGCGGGCGAGCCGGGTGATCTGCGCGGCCGGGACGTCGGTGATCGCCGCGGCCCAGCCGGGCGTCGCGGGGACGGAGGCGTCGTCGTATCCCGTCGGCCACCGCCCTGGTAGCCCGTCCCGGGCCACCCCGTAGTGCGCGAGGAGGAGGTCGAGGACGGTCGTGACGAGCCGCCCGCCGACCCGCCGGGCCGGCACCCCGCGGGTCTCGTAGGCGACCGCCCCGTCGGGAGCGTCGAACCGGGGGAACCGGACGAGGACCGCCTCGTCCTGCCGCCCGTGCAGAGTGAGCACAGGCTCGAGAGCGCCGAGGTCGAGGTTCCACTTCCCGGCGCCCTCGTCGCCGTAGCGGAACCCCACCGAGCCGTTGGGGACGGCCACCGCGCCCGTCGCGCCGTCGAGGACGACCGGCTTCCACATGGCGTTCTCGCTCGCCGCCTCGGGGAGGTCGAGGTCCCCGGCGACGACGAACTTGCCCGCGGCATACGTCCCGTCGCCGGCCGGCTCGAGCGCCACCAGGAACGGCAGGTCGGTGAACCGGCGGTTGTAGTCGACGAAGAAGTCGACGTCCTGGTCGACGAAGTACTCCTTGAGGATGACGTGACCCATGCCCATGGCCAGGGCGCCGTCGACCCCTGGGCGGCAGGCGACCCACTCGTCGGCGAACTTGACGTTTTCGGCGTAGTCCGGGGCGACGGCGACGACCTTCTGGCCGCGGTACCGCGCCTCGGTCATCCAGTGCGCGTCGGGGGTGCGGGTCATGGGGACGTTGGAGCCCCACATGATGAGGTATCCGGCGTCCCACCAGTCGCCCGACTCGGGGACGTCGGTCTGGTCGCCGAACATCTGCGGGGAGGCGTTGGGCAGGTCGGCATACCAGTCGTAGAAGGAGAGCATCGGCGCGCCGATGAGCTCGAGGAACCGGGCGCCGGAGGCGTACGACACCGGCGACATCGCCGGGATGGGCGAGAACCCGGCGATCCGGTCCGGGCCCCACCGCTTGACCGTGTAGACGTGGGCCGCCGCGACGAGCTCGACGACCTCGTCCCACGAAGCGCGGACCAGCCCGCCCTTGCCGCGGGCGCTGGTGTAGGCCGCGCGGGCCGCCGGGTCCTGCTGGATCGCGGCCCAGGCGACGACCGGGTCACCGACGACGGCCTTGGCGGCACGGTAGCGCTCGAGGAGCGCTCCCCGGACGTACGGATAGCGGACCCGGGTGGGGGAGTAGGTGTACCAGGAGAACGCGGCACCACGGGGACAGCCGCGCGGCTCGTACTCGGGGCGGTCCGGGCCCGCCGACGGGTAGTCGGTCTGCTGGGCCTCCCACGTGATGATCCCGTCCTTGACGTAGACCTTCCACGAGCACGACCCGGTGCAGTTCACCCCGTGGGTCGAACGGACGACCTTGTCGTGTGCCCAGCGGTCCCGGTAGAAGGCGTCACCCTTGCGCCCGCCCTCGGCGTGGAGGGTGCGCCGGTCGGCGGAGACCTCGGCGCCGGTGAAGAACCGGCGGGTGCCTACCAGGGCGTCGACGAGCGGGCTGTCCAGCCCCGTCGTGGTCATGTCGTGCTCCTTCGCGGCACCGGGTGCGGGTGGAACGGGGTGTGCGTCGTCACGTGCGCCCGACAGGTGTCCGGCGTGATGAACGGTTCGAGGCTGATGTCGGTGTCGGTCTCGCCGAGCCGGACCATGCTGCCGGTGATGAGGCCGCGATGGATCCCGCAGACGACGGCCGGGTTGGACCGGGCGAGGTCGATGAACGGGCAGCGGACGAGATCGATCCGCGCGGTGTGGCCCTCGTCGTACGTCGAGACCGCGGGGGTGTACCCCCAGGCGTGCAGGGCATCGACCATCTGGCCGACCTTGCTCAGCCACCGTCCGGGCGTGGTCGCCGGGCTGACGTCGGCGGGCGCCTCGACGTGCTCGTCGGCCCACTTCTCGCCGGCCTCGGTGGGAGTGAGCGGGCCGTGGGGGCCGATGGCGGCGAAGCAGTCGGTGAGCAGCGCCGCGAGCACGGCCAGGGACTCGCTGTTGCCGGAGTCGGTCAGCGAGCCGGGCGCGACGGCATACATCTTCTTCGGCCGGCCGGCGCCGCTGCCGCGGACGAACCAGGACTCGACGATGCCGGCCGTGGAGAGCAGGTCGAGGTGGAACCGGATCGTCGTCACGTGCAGCTCGAGCATCTCGGCGATCTGCGCGGCGGTCAGCCCGGCGGGGGGGACACCGGTCTCCGGATCGGGGTCGGGACGGTAGGTCGCCAGGGCGTCGACGATGGCGCGTCGGACGGGGGAGACGAGCAGCTCTGCTCCAGCGTGCACGGCGTCTCCTCGGTATGGCGGAGTCAGTCCTCTATATGAAAGCACAACGACCGCGCTGGTCGGCAGCAGGTCACCGGTGCTCGGACTCGCCGATGCGGGAGATGTGACGGACGTGACACTGTCTGCGCAGGTCAGAGGTCACGGGACCGCTCTGGGCGGGCGACTCGCAGGTGTACGGTGTGCGGTGGATATATAAAGGAATCCAATCCCCTAAATGGAGGAGTAGCCATGGCTGGAGCCCGCCGCGTGCTGTGGGTGTCCACCGTCGACTTCACGGTGGCCTTCGCCGTGTGGCTCATGTTCGGGATCCTTGGCAAGCCCATCAGCAAGGAGTTCGGCCTCTCCGAGATCCAGCTGTCGTGGATCATCGCCGTTGCGGTCCTCAACGGGTCGTTGTGGCGCCTTCCGGCCGGGATGATCACCGACCGGATCGGCGGCCGCAAGGTCATGACCTTCCTCCTGGCCGCGACCGCCGTCCCTGCCTACCTCGTCTCGCAGGCGGGCAGCTACGTCGTCCTGCTCGTCCTGGCCTTCCTCGTCGGCTTCGCCGGGAACGCCTTCAGCTCCGGCATCGCGTGGAACGCGGCGTGGCAGCCGCGCGAGCACCAGGGCTTCGCGCTCGGGGTCTTCGGCGCCGGCAACGTCGGCGCCTCGGTGACGAAGTTCATCGGTCCGCCGATCATCACCGCGACCGCGGGGGCGTCATACCTGGGGATCGTCCAGGGTGGCTGGCGGGTCGTCCCCGTCGTCTACGCGGTCCTCCTCGTCACCTTGGCCGTGCTGACGTGGTTCGGCACCCCCCGCCAGGATCGGATCCCGGGCGCCGGTCAGCCGCTGCACGAACAGCTGCGGCCGCTGCGGTCGGTCCGGGTATGGCGGTTCAGCCTCTACTACGTCGCCGTCTTCGGCGCCTACGTCGCGCTGGCGGCCTGGTTGCCGACGTACTACATGGACAACTTCGGCGTCTCGCTGCAGACGGCGGCCTACCTCACTGCGGTCTACATCTTCCCGGCGTCGCTGCTCCGTCCCGTCGGCGGCCACCTCAGCGACCGGTTCGGGGCCCGGCGGGTCATGTACTGGACCCTGGGCTCGATGCTCGTCACAACCGGCATCCTCATGATGCCGAACGGGCACCTCGTCGTCGCGAACTCCGACGGGAGCACGTCCGAGTACCTCCCCTACGCCATCGGCCTGGTGCCCTTCACCGCGCTCGTCTTCCTGCTCGGCTGCTCCATGGGGGTCGGGAAGGCCGCGGTCTACAAGCACATCCCCGAGTACTTCCCGGAGAACGTCGGCTCGGTCGGCGGTCTGGTCGGGATGTTCGGCGGCCTCGGCGGGTTCTTCCTCCCGCCGTTGTTCGCCTACACGAAGGCGTGGTCCGGCTTCCCGTCGAGCACCTTCTTCGTCCTCTTCCTCCTCACTCTCTGCTGCTTCGTGTGGATGCACGTCACCGTGCTCCGCATGCTCCACCGGCACTCACCCGAGCTCGCTCGCCACCTGGAGGTCCCTCCGGGTGCGGACGGCGCTGACGGCGCGGGCCGCGACATCGCCCGTGCCGCGGTGGGCCGCCCAGACATCCCGATCGACACCCCGGACGCGGCCGCACCTGCCCGCGAGCTCGTCCACTCCGGCCAGGAGGACCGCTCATGACGACCACCACCCCTGCCAGCCCTCGCTCCTCGGAGTGGCTGACCTCGTGGGACCCCGAGAACGAGCAGACGTGGGACCGGCGACTGGCCTGGACCACGCTGTGGATCAGCACCTTCACCCTCACCCTGTGCTTCGCCTCGTGGTTCCTCGCCTCGGCGATCGCCCCGAAGCTCACCAACCTCGGCTTCGACCTCACCGCGAACCAGCTCTACTGGCTGACCGCCGTCCCCGGCCTGGCCGGCGGTCTCATGCGGCTGCTGTGGATGGTCGTCCCGCCCATCCTCGGCACCCGCAAGATGGTCACCCTGACGACGCTGCTGCTCCTCGTGCCGCTCGTGGGCTGGGCCGTCGCCGTCCAGGACCGGCACACGCCCTACTCGACGCTGCTCGGCCTGGCCTTCCTCTCCGGTATCGGCGGCGGGGCGTTCTCCGGGTTCATGCCGAGCACGTCGTACTTCTTCCCGCGCCGGTTGCAGGGCACGGCCCTTGGCCTGCAGGCGGGCATCGGCAACTTCGGCGTCTCGCTCGTCCAGCTGCTCACGCCGTGGCTCATCGGGTTCGCGATGGTCGGTTTCCTCGGCGGCTCGCAGCAGATGACCCGCCCGCCGGTCAAGGGCGTCCCGCAGGCGCCGGTCGAGGTGTGGTACCAGAACGCGGCCTGCTTCTACATCCCGTTCGTTCTCCTCGGTGCCGTCCTCGCGTGGACGATGCTCAAGTCGGTGCCGGTCAAGGCCAACATCCGCCAGCAGTTCGACATCTTCTCCAACCAGGACACCTGGTGGATGACCCTGCTCTACATCATGACCTTCGGCACCTTCTCCGGCCTGTCCGCCCAGTTCGGCCTGCTCATGAAGAACCTCTACGGCGCGGGCAACCCGGACATCGTCTCCGGCGTCGGTGCCGCGGCCAAGGTCCTCGTCGACGGGTATGCCGTCCCCGACCCGGTGAAGTACGTCTTCCTCGGCCCGCTCGTCGGTGCGGCTGCCCGGGTCCTCTTCAGCCCACTCACCGACAAGATGGGCGGAGCCATATGGTCGCTCATCTCCGGCGTCGGGCTCGTCGGCTCGATCGCCTGGACGATGACGGCGCTCACCCCCGACACCTCCTCGGCCGCGGCGCTGCAGAGCGGGTTCACGACCTTCCTCTGGGGGATGCTGACGATCTTCCTCTTCGCCGGCATCGGCAACGCCTCGACGTTCAAGCAGATGCCGATGATCTTCGAGCGGCGCCAGGCCGGTGGGGTCATCGGGTGGACCGCGGCGATCGCGGCCTTCGGCCCGTTCCTCTTCGGGGTCGGCCTCACCCTCATGTCACCGGCGACGTTCTACGCCATCGGCATCGCCTGGGCGCTCATGTGCATCGTCATCACGTGGCTGCGCTACGCCCGGCCGGGCGCCCCCAAGAAGTCCTGACGCCCTCTGATGCCGCGTCGCCGTCCGGCGCCCACCTCGGCGAGGGGTGGGCGCCATACGGCGTGGTGACAGCTGTCGCTGTGAGGAACGTCCCCCAAGAACGGACCCGACCCGCCCTAGACTGGAGGCATGTCAGGTAAGGCAAACCTTAGGACGAGCACCATGGTGACGACGGGCTCCCTCGCCCAACTGGGCAGCGGCGAGGTCGGGCACATCGGGACGATCGACCCGACGGTGTCGCCGCAGCTCGCCCTGCGGCTCCGGCACCTCGGGTTCCGCCCCGGCACCGTCGTCGAAGTCATCCGACGGGCTCCCTTCGGCGGGCCGTCGATCTACCGTCTCTGTGATTACGACATCTGCCTGCGCCAGGAGCACGCCCGGCACGTCCTGCTCGGGCGGTCGGCGT
>JBPOIZ010000021.1:0-30851 GCA_052034115.1 Actinomycetota bacterium | reverse complement strand
CGGGCGGGCCCCGGGGGCGGCCCCTCGGGCGGCCGACCGGGGGGCGGGGCGGGGGGGCGCCCGGCCGCCGCCCGCGCGCCCCCCCGACGCCAGACCCTCGGCCAGGTCCGGCGAGCGGCGGTGGTGGATGGCCACGCCCCAGCCGCTGTCCGTGAGGGCCGCGACCATGGCCCCGCCGATGCCACCGGTCGCTCCGGTCACGAGGGCTATTCGGTCAGCCACGGGTCAGCCTTTCGATGTCGGTGGCCAGGTGGGGGAAGGCGGCGAGCAGGTCGGCCCGCGCACCGAGCTCGAAGTCGTCGTCGGTGAACTGCGGCGCGCACCAGCAGGCGATCAGGCTCCAGGCGCCGAGCGTGGTGGCGCCTTGCCAACAGCCCGCCGGGACGACGGCCTGAGCCACGCCGCCAGGGCCGAGGCGGTGCCTGATCGCGGCCCCAGTGCCGGACTCGACGATCAGCAGGTCGGCCGGCGACCCGGCCAGCCACTGCCAGCCTTCGTCGATGCGGAGCCGGTGCAGGGCCGAGAAGCCCGCCGGTTCCTCGGTGAGCAGGGCGGTGATCGAGCTCAGCCCTGCGACCCGAGGGCCGAGGACGAAGTAGCCACCCTCACCGGGGATGGGCTGCATCCGCAGGGACGCGATGACGGTATCGGCGGCGGCCGAGTCTGGCGGCAGACCGGCGAGTTCCGGGGCGCCGTGGGGCTGGATCGTCATACCGGGGGGTGTCCCGTCGCGTCCGCGGCCAGGAGCGCGCGCTGGCGAACGCGCGCCAGCAGGTCGTGCTCGTCGAGCCGGGTGCTGCGGCGCTCGGCGACGACTCGTTCGCCGGCGACGAAAACATCTGTGACGTCACCTCGACCCGCCGCGTAGACCAGCAGCGCGTGCGCATCGTGGACCGGCGTGAGGTGCGGCGCCTCGAGGTCGATGAGGACGACGTCGGCCTCCTTGCCCACCTCGATGCTGCCGACGAGATCACCCAACCCCAAGGCCCGGGCGCCGTCGATGGTGGCCGCTCGCACGATCTCCGCGGGCGTCACCGCGGCGGGGTCACCGGCGGTATGCGCCGCCAGCAGCGCCGCCTGACGCATCGTCTGCCACAGATCCAGGTCATTGCTGCTCGACGCGCCATCAGTGCCCAAGCCCAGCCGGACCCCGGCCTCCCGCCACGTGGTCCAGGGCAGCGCTCCGGAGGCAAGCTTGAGGTTCGATCCAGGGCAGTGGGCCACCGCGGCCTCGGCTGCCGCCAGGGTGGCCAGGTCCGACTCGTCGAGGTGAACCCCATGGCCGAGAACCACGGGTATGCCGGTGCCGGCATCGCGCGGTAGCCACCCGGCGGCGTCGAGCAGACCGACCGGGGATGCGCCGTGCTGCGCCACGACGTCGGCGTTCTCTGCGGGATTCTCGGAGGCGTGGGTGCACAGCAGCCGCCGGCCGGGCAGGGCAGCGAGGACGCCGGCCACCTCGGCCAGGTGAGCGGGGGAGTTGGTGTAGGTGCCGTGCGGGAGTGCCGCGACCGGCACCACTGGGCCGGCGATCTCGGCGAGTTGCTGCGGCCATGAGCGTAGGGCGTCGAGCCGCTGCCCCCACGACAACCCGTCCGGCCCCGGTCCGTCGAAGAAGACCGGTCCGCCCACGTGGCGCAGCCCCGCAGCCACCGCCCCGCGGTGCGCCTCCTCGTGGAAGAAGTACATGTCCAGAGCCGTCGTCACGCCGGATCGCAGGGACTCCAGGGCACCGAGGGTGGCACCGAGCTCGACCGTGTCCCGGTCCATGACCGCCGCTTCGGCTGCCCAGACGATGGTGAGGAACCCCTGGAGGTCGACGTGCTCGGCCAGCCCGCGAAGCAGCGTCATCGGCAGGTGGGTGTGCAGGTTGACCAGGCCGGGCAGGGCGAGCCGTTCTCGGCCGTCGATCCGGCTCGCCCCGGGCGGCGCCAGCGCCTCGACCTGATCGAGCGGACCGATGGCGACGATCATCCCCTCGTCGAGGAGCAGGCTGACGTCGTGGAGAACCGACGCGGCGTCGTCGGCGGTGACGACATACCGCAGGTTCGTCATCAGGGTCGCGCTCATGCGGGTCCTGTCGGGACGGCCGGGAGTGGCGGGAGGGTCGGGCGGGTGCCCTCGCCATACCGTGGTCATCGTAGTTGCGGGTGGGCCGTGGTGGCCCCGATGGGACGGAGTGCCGGAATGGGTGTGCGACGGGGCGCGGCGGGGCAGTCGGTGCCGGCCGGGATCGCCTATCTGACCGACGTAGCCCTGTCCGTGCTGTACGCCTTCGTCGGTCTGGTCATCGTGCGGCTCGTCGCCCATCGGGGATCGGTCGGGCTGACCGACATCTCGACGGCAGCCTTGGTGGCCGCCTTCGGGGCACCCCTGGCTTACGTCATCGGGGGGATCGGTGCCCGGGTGTTTGCCGCCGGGGTGGGCGAGCGCATCCAGGTGGCCGTCTTCGCACTCGGCGGTGCCGTGGGCGCCGGAGCCGCGGCGCTGGTCTATCGCGCCGACGTCGCCGTGGCCGGTGGCGCCGCCCTAGGGGGTGCGTTGTGCGGCATCGCCGTCTTGCTCACCTCGGCTGCGGCCGCCCGTCTGCCCCGGCTGCGGATGGCCACGTGGGTGGCTGCGGTCCTGGTGCTGCTCATCGGCACGCTCTGAGCCGCGCCGCCGGCTATCCGGCCCGCTTGGACACCAGGGCGTCGAGCACCTCGAGCACGCGGGCGCTCCCGTCCCGCAGGGCGGCCGAGATCTGCTCCATGGTGATCGGCTCGGAGGCCAGGCCGGTCGCCGGATTGACGACGAGGGAGATGGCGGCATACCGAAGGCCCGCTTCCCTGGCCAAGGTCACCTCCGGCATACCGGTCATCCCGGCGACCTGCGCCCCGGCCGCGCCAGCCATCCGGATCTCGGCCCGGGTCTCGAACCGTGGTCCCTCGAAACAGGCATAGACGCCCCCGTCGCGCACCGGGACATCGGCGACTCGCGCTGCCTGGAGGACCTCGGTGCGGAGCCCGGCGTCATAGGGCTCGAGCATGTCGACGTGGACCACACCCTCCGGGCCGCTCCCGTCATGGAACGTGCCGACGCGTGAGCGGGTGAAGTCGAGGACGTCGTCGATGCACACCAGGGTCCCTGTGGGCATGCTCGGGTCGATGCCGCCGACGACGTTGACGGCGACGACGTCCCCGCACCCGAGGTCACGCAGGGCGGCGATGTTGGCTCGGTAGTTCACCAGGTGCGGCGGCACCGAATGGCCCGGGCCGTGCCGCGTGAGGAACACCACGGGCAGGTCGTGCCAGGCCCCCCGGGTCACCTGGGCCGGGCCGTAGGGCGTTGTCACCTGCTCCGGCGCGGCGTCCCGTAGGGCGTCGAGGTCGTAGAAGCCGGTGCCGGCGATGATCCCGAGCGGCGGGGTGTCCCTCATGGCAGCACGGTACCGAGCAGCACGAGAGCCGGGTGGGATGGGTCCCACCCGGCTCTCGTGGCTATGGCGTGGTTAGCGCCGGACCACCTGGATCGTCGCCGTGGTGCTCGACGGCTGGGCGACCCCGTTGCCTTCATACGAGACGGTCACGGTGTGGGTGCCAAGGGGCAGAACCCAGCCCCGCAACCGGATCGTCGTGACTCCGTTGCGCAGGATCCCGGCGCCGAGCTGCTCGCCGGCCTCGGTGGTGACCACGACCCGCCCGTATGGCGTGAACCCTCCGCTCACCTTGGCGACCATCCAGCCGCCCACCCCACGCACCAGCCGCGAGACGCGCACGACGCTCGTGGTGGTGGTGGTGCTGCGCTGCGCAGCGATCTGGAAGGTTGTGCCGGCGGGCTGGATCGTCCCGGTGACGACACCGGCCTTCTTGATCGTCGACGGCATCGTGAAGCTCACCGCGGCGGTGCCGGCCGTGACGGGGAAGCTGCCGAGCGACTGCCCGGCATAGCTGATGTCCACGGTGGTCGGCTCCGGAGCGCCGAGCGAGGTGAGGTGTGCCCTGTTGACATTGAACGACACGCTCTGCCCGGCGACGACCGAGGTCGGCATACCGGTCTGGATGACCTGACGGCGCGCGTAGTCCGGCATCGACGGCTGGTTGGCCGTGAGGTACTCGATCCACGCGTCGCGGTCGATCAGGCCCGAGTCACGCACGTTCGTGCCCTGCTTGAAGGACAGGAAGTTGTCCCCACCGGTGGCCAGGAAGGAGAACGTGCCGACCCGGTAGGTCGCAGCCGGGTCGAGGGGCTTGCCGTCGATCCACACCGAGGTGATCCGGGACCCGCGAGGCTGGCTCGGGTCCTGGGTCACCTGCATGTTCTTGGACAACCCCAGGTGGAGGT
This sequence comes from Actinomycetota bacterium, assembly GCA_052034115.1. Classification (GTDB taxonomy): domain Bacteria; phylum Actinomycetota; class Actinomycetes; order Actinomycetales; family Dermatophilaceae; genus Lutibacillus. The sequence goes on along the minus strand of JBPOIZ010000021.1, from coordinate 26,528 downwards.
AGGGCCGGGAGTTGCCGTCCGGCTGCCACTGCTCCTCGAGGACCGCCTTGACCTGGGCGCCGGTGAGATCCAGCGTCCAGAGGTTGTTGACGAACGGCAGGACGGCGTTGGCCTCGGAGTAGAGGATGCGACCGGGCGCGTCCGCAGGGTTGGTCTGGACGCCGGCTGCGTCGCGCAGCACGTCGTAGAGCAGCTCGTTGCGCAGCCCACCGGGATTGACCATGCCGATCTGAGCACCGCCGCGCAGCGGGTCGGACAACGCCCCGACGAGCGCATCGGCGACGTAGTTGCCCATCGTCGACTCGCTGGACCGGTCGTCCCGGCCGCTCAGCGGAGTGGTCGGAGCCGGCGGGGTCCAGACGCCGCCGACGAACGAACCTGCCGCGTATGCCGTCGTGATGTCCGCGCTCACCGTGCCGATGGGCTGGTTGCCGACGACGCCGGCGGCGGCCAATGCCGCGTCGACGATCGGCTTGACCGCGGCGACCCGCGGGTAGGTCGCGATGAGGGTCGCGTCATCCGTGGTGACTCGAGGCACGTTCGCCACGGTGTAGGCCGAGACGTCGCCGGTGTCGGAGTCGACGGTGAGGGTGACCTTGCCGATGTTGTCGCCGTACGAGCCGGTCTGGAGCACCGGGCGGGTGCGGCTCGGGTCGCCGGGCACCGGGCCGTCCCAGGCGTAGACCTTGTGGGTGTGGCCGGTAAAGATGACGTCGACGTCGTCGTCGGTGTTCATCGCGATGTCGGCGAAGGCACCGCCGTGCGCGATCTCCTGCTCCAGGGTGGCCCCGTCGGGGGTGCCTGCGCTGGCACCCTCGTGGTATTCGGCGACGATGACGTCGACCGAGCCCTTGATGCTCTCGGCGACCCGGTTGACCGCCTCGACGGGGTCACCGAAGTCCAACGTCGCGGTGCCCTCGGGGCTGACCAGGCTCGGTGTCTCGATGGTGACTGCACCGATGACGCCGACGGTGACCCCGCCGACGTCGAACACGGCATACTCCGGCAGCGCCGGCGTCGTCGTGCCCTTGAGGTAGACGTTGGCGCCCAAGTACATGAAGTCGGCGTTGTGGAACCCCTCTGCGCCGCCGATGACCTTGTCGGTGAGGTGGGCAAACCCGCGGTCGAACTCGTGGTTGCCGACGGCCGAGGCCTGCAGACCGAGCGCGTTGAGGACATCGAGGGTGGGCTGGTCCTCAGCGGTCGCCGACGCGAAGAGGCTGGCACCGATGTTGTCCCCGTCGGAGAGGAACAGCGTGTTTCCTTCGCCCGCGGCGGCCCGGAGGGACTCGACGGTCCCGGCGAACTTCACGGTGTTGGCGTCGATGCGGCCGTGCCAGTCGTTGATGTTGAGCAAGGTGATCGACGTCTCGGCGGCGTGCGCCGGGACCGCGGCCAAGGACAGGCCCAGCGCGGCCACGGAGGTGGCAGCAAGGACTGCGGGTCCCCGCCGCCTGGAGAGGTGCACTGACATAAAGCTCCCTCAGGGTGAGTGGGTGGTCGGTAGAGCGAACACTGCCGGACCCCGGCGGCGGCCGCTCTGCCGGGCCAAGACTGACATCGAGAGCCGTCATCGGTAAACCCGCTCGGCGAAATGTCCGAATCGCGCTGCGGGCGGAAGGTCCTGGGCGCCGTCATACCCCCGCGGGTATCCTGTCCGGGACAGGTGACCGAGGTGAGGTGGGCTGTGGACTCCGCGGCATGGGACGAGCGTTACGAGCGGGCGGAGCTGTTGTGGTCGGCCGCGCCCAACCGATGGGTCGTCGAGCGGACCGAGCACCTGGCTCCCGGATACGCCCTCGACCTGGCGGCCGGTGAGGGCCGCAACGCGGTCTGGCTGGCCGAACGCGGCTGGCACGCGCAGGCGGTGGACTTCTCCGCGGTGGCCGTCGCCCGGGCCGAGGAACTGGCCCGGCAGCGACTCGGAGCGGACGCCGAGCGGATGAGCGCGCTTGCCGCGGACGTCACCTCCTGGACGCCGCCGGCGGACACCTTCGATCTGATCGTGGTGGCCTACCTGCACCTGCCCAGGCACACCCTCGCACCGGTATGGCGGCGCTGTGCAGCCGCGCTGGCCCCAGGCGGTCGCCTGCTGGTCATCGGCCATGATCTGGCCAACCTCGACGGCGGGTATGGCGGCCCTTCGGATGCCGCGGTGCTCTACGGCCCGGCGGATGTCGTCGCAGCGTTGGACGGCACCGGGCTCGATATCCTCGACGCCGACACGGTCCGTCGTCCGGTCACCGACGCCGACGGTGCCGAACACATCGCCCTCGACGTCCTGGTCGAGGCACGCCGCTCGACGCTTCCCGCACCTGGAGGAGACGCCCATGCCTGAGGTCAAGCCGGACGAGCTGACCCCCGTCCTCAACCGGCTCCGGCGGGCCCAGGGTCAGCTCGGCGGAGTGCTGCGCATGATCGAGGAGGGGCGGGACTGCCGCGACGTGGTGACCCAGCTCGCCGCTGTGAGCAAGGCGGTCGACCGGGCCGGATTCCAGATCATCGCCGCCAGCCTGCGCGAATGCATGGTGGAGGCCGACGGCCAGGACGCCGACACCTCCGACCTGGAGAAGCTCTTCCTCAGCCTGGCCTGATCTCCCCCTCGGGCCGGCGCGCCGGCCCTAGATGGTGACCCAACTGGTCACCACGTGGCTGGTGTCGGTCCGCACGACCAGCCGGAAGGGGTAGGTCGGCACCTGCGGCATGGAGAAGCCACCGACGTCGTCGACGGCGAGGCGGTGTCGCTGACCGCTCTGCTCCTCGATGTCGAGCTCGGTGATCCCGGCGGGATGCACCTGCCCGAGCAGCTCGCGGGCCCCGATCTCGACCTCGATCGTCAGGTGGCCGGCCCCGAAGGTCATGGCTCGCACCGCCGCATGCTGCTCCGAGCGCACTCCCGCCAGCTCACCGAGCGACCTGCTCGCCGAGTCGAAGAGAATCGCAGCGAGCTCGGCGTCGACGGTGCGCCAGGTGTAGGCGGCATACCCGGCGTCGAAGACCTCGGGCGGCACGTCACCGCGGTGGGTCAGCGTGGATCGGAGCTCACCGAGCAGTGCGCTGTCGGCTGCCGACGGCTGATTGGTCATGGCGCTGTCCCTTCGCTGGGGGCGAGCCACGCGGCGAGGGAGGGCGCCGCACGGAGCTTGTCGAGACATCTGGCCCGGGTGGGGCCGATGCTGCCGATGGGCATGTTGAGGCTTCGGCTCACGTCGGTGTAGGACACCTGGTCGGCCGTGGCGAGGATGGCCAGGAGTCGCTGGCACTTCTCTGGGATCTCGGTGAAGGCGGCCCGTACGGCCTGGCGCCGTTCGTCGGCGATCAGCCCGGCATCGAGTTCCGGCGTTTGAGAAGGGTGCCGCTCCAGGACGTCGTCGGGCATCGAGTTCTCCGACGAGCGCTGGCACACGTGCAGGCACTCACGTCGGGTCGTCGTCACGATCCACCCGGCAAGCGCCTCGGGCTGCCGGATCGATTCGAGGCGCTCGACGAGGCGCAGCCAGACGGTCTGGACGACGTCGTGCGCATCGGCGTCGCGGAGGCGGAAGCCGCGGCAGATGCCCCACACCAGCGGGCCGAACCGGTCGACGAGGGCGTTCCACGCCGCGGAGTCCCCGCCGATCGCGGCTTCCACGAGGGGTCGAAGGTCGGCGCCGGGTCGTGCGTTGTCGCTCATTGCGGCCACCCGGGAGCTTGAGACGGCCGAAGGACGGCCCGTCCGGACTCGTCCCGGTCCGCCTCGGCGACGAGGGACTCGTAGGCGCCGCGGGCCGTCATACCGGGGCGCAGCGCCGCCGCGACCATCCCGGACACGGTCGCCGCCGAGAACGACGTGCCCGACCATCGGGCAAAACCGGGCCGGCCGTCACCGGCCACGGCCGTGGACACCACGCCGACGCCCGGTGCCACCGCGTCGACCCAAGGAGCGCCCGGGCTGAACGGGGCGTCGCCCTCCGCTCCGGTGGCACCCACTGCGACGACGCTGTCCAGGGCCGCGGGCCAGGACGGTTTGGGAGTCTGCCCCGGTGTGGCGTGGTTCCCGGCCGCCGCGATGACGAGGGTGTCCGGGCCGAGCCGCTCGAGGGCCGCGACGAAGACCAGCGGCGGTTCTCCGTCATCGGTGACGCACCCGAGGCTGAGGTTGATGATGTCCAGGCCGGGGATGCTGGCCAGCTCGGCCAGGGCCTTGGCCACGTCCCAGCTGTCGGCCTTCGCGTCGGGGTCCAGACTTGCCCGGAAGTGGATCACCGAGCCGGGCGCCTGTGCGAGCACCAACCCGGAGACGAACGTCCCGTGGTGGTTCTGCCACCGGGTGGGGTCGCTCGCGTCGACCAGGTCCTCGGCCCGAGCCAACATGGCGCCGGTCAAATAGGGATGCGCTGCGATGGCGGTATCGATGATGCCGACCTGGCGACCGGTGCCGGGCTGGTTCGCGCGTGCGGGCATCCCGGTTTTCGGCAGCGCCACCGGCGTGGGCCCGTCGGCGCCGTAGTCGACGGCGTGTTCGCTCGTGACGCCGGCGCCGTAGTCGACGGCGTGACCGCCCGAGACATCCACGCCGTAGTCGACGGCGTGACCGTAGTCGACGGCGTGCCCGTAGTCGACCGCGTGCGCGGGCCCGACCACGTAGCTGCCCGGAACGCGGCTGACCTCGCGGTTCTTACCCATGGCCGGCATCCACCCGGCATAGTTCGCCGCAAACGTGGCCCGCAGGTGGCGCATGACCACATCGAGCTCGGTGCGTGGCTCGCTGCCTTGGCGGCTCATGGCCGGCAGTGCGTCAGCGCGCCCGCGGGCGACCTTGGCGGGACCGCTGACCTCGAAGTCGAGCAGGGTCAGCCCGAGCGCCTCGGACACCTCGGGGGTGACGATCGCGCCAAGCGTGGCGAGCTCACGCATGACCAGATCGGCGTGTTTGGTCGAGACGACGATCTGCGCCCGAGACTGATCCCCGGGTCGAGCGGGTCGTGCGGACATGCGCTGCTCCAGGTCGGGAGGGAGGTGGTCGTGACCGTGCAGTTCTATCCCCAGAGCGGCAGACGCGTGATCAGATACATGCGCCACCGGACAGGAGCGACCCTAGCGCCCGCACCCGCCGTCGCGATGCCGGGATCGCGAGTGGACATCGGACCCGGCCGACCGATTCGATAGAGCGATGAGCCAGCCGCAGGACCGTGCTCGGGCTGCGCTCGACCTCGCGGCGGCAGATCCGACGGCGGCGTCGGCCGCGGCCCGCGCGCTGCTTGCCGAACCTGGCACCGATCTTGCCGCCCGCTCGATCGCCGAGCGTGCCCTCGGGCTCGCCGCGCTCAACCTCAGCGAAGTGTCCGAAGCGGCGGTACATCTGCGCCGGGCGCTGCGGCTGGCCACCCGCGCCGGTTCGGCCCAGCTCGCCGGCGAGGCGCGGATGACCTTGGCCGGGGCGTTGGTGCGGGGCGGATCGGTTCCGGAGGCCGTGCGCCAGCTGGACCGTGCCCTGGACCAGCTCGACGAGGCCGGACGGGCCAGGGCGCTGGCCCAGCGCGCGGCCATGAACATCGAGTTGGGCCGCACGGACGCCGGCCTGGCCGACACCGCGGCGGCGCTGCCGGTGCTCCGCAAGGCCGAGGACCACGTCTGGGTCCAGCGGGCCCTGCTCAACCGCGGCGTGCTCCACACCCTCACCCATCGGTATGCCGGGGCAGCCGCTGACCTGGAGGAGGCCGCGGGACTGGCGCCACTGGTGGGTCGCCCGGTCTCCGAAGCGCTCATCCAGGAGAACCTTGCCTTCGTCCGGGCGCGACTCGGCGACGTGCCCGCGGCGCTGCGGCACGCCGATGCCGCTGAGGAGATCTACGAGCGCCTGGGCACCCCCATCGGGTCGCTGCTCATGGACCGCAGTGAGCTGCTTCTGTCGGTGCGGCTCATCGCCGAGGCCCGGGAGGCCGCCGAGCGCTGCGTGGTCGAGTGCGAACGCACCGGTCGGCACATCATGCGTCCTGAGGCGCGGCTGCTGCTGGCCCGGGCCGCCATGCTCGACGGTGACCCGGCGCTCGCTGCGGAGCAGGCCCGCAAGGCAGCGCGCGAGTTCCGCAGCCAAGGGCGCAGCGCCTTTGCTGCCCTGGCCCGCTACGCCCAGCTCTCCATCCGGGCCGGGGATGCGGACCTGCGGCGTCCAGCGCTGCGTGCCATGGTCGCCCTGGCCGACGAACTCGAGACGGCTGGGTGGCGCAAGGCGGCCATCGATGCGCGCCTCCTGGCCGGCCGGACATGGCTCGGAACTGCTCGGTCGGCGGAGGCGATCCAGCAGCTCGAGCGGGTGGGCGCGGCCCGCCATACCGGGCCGGTGTCCTGGCGCACGGCCGCCTGGCACGCCCGCGCCCTGGTCGCCCAGGAGCGTGGCGACCGGCGCGCGGCGCAGCGTGCCGCCATGGCCGGCCTCCGGCTGCTCGCCGAACACCGCGCCACGATGGCGGCGACGGACCTGCGCGCCCGGGTCTCGGCGCTCGGCGAGGACCTGGCCGAGATCGGGCGGCGAGCGGCCATCCAGGCCTCCGCCCAGGGGGCGGCGGCGTTCCCGGTGTTGGAATGGGCCGAGCGCGGTCGGGCGCAGCACCTGTTGCACCGGCCGGTCCACGCCCCCGATGACGCCGAGTTGGTCGAACGACTGGGGCAGGTGCGTGCCATCGCCGGGGCCATCGACGAGGCCGAGGCGAACGGCGAGCCGACCGAGGCGCTGGCCGCCGCGCTCGCACGGGCCGAGGTCGCGGTCCGCGATCACTGCCGTCGGCAGGCCGGGCCGGCGCTCGCGCTCACCGAGACCTGCCCGACCCAACCCGAGCTCGCCGCACTGCTCGGCCCGGCCGTGCTCGTCGAGTATGTCGTCAGCGACGGAATCGTCCACGCGGTGACCATGTCGCGTGGCCGGTGCCGGATCACCGCCCTGGGTCCGGTATCGGCGGTCTCCGAGCAGGTGCGGTGGCTGCCCTTCGCCGTGACCCGACTGGCGCGCAACCACGCCAGCGAGAGCAGCGTGGCCGGCGCCCGGGCCATGTTGGCTCGGGCGGTCGACCGGCTCGATGATCTCTTGCTGGGTCCGGTTCGGGCCGTCGTGCGCGACGCTCCAGTGGTCGTCGTCCCGACCGGGCCGCTGCAATCCCTGCCTTGGTCGTTGCTGCCGACGATGCGCGGGCGCCCGGTGACTGTTGCCCCGTCGGCCTCGATCTGGAGTGCGGCCTACCGGCGACCCGCGCGGCTCGGGGCCACGGTCGTCGTCGCCGGTCCCGGGCTCCCCGGCGCCGAGGAGGAGGCGGCCGACATCGCGCAGATGTATGGCGTGCGTCCGTTGACCGGGCCGTCGGCGACAGTTGCCGAGGTGTCCTCGCACATGCGCGGTGCTGCCCTGGTGCACCTGGCGGCGCATGGCGCCGTGCGATCGGACAACCCGCTCTTCTCCTCGCTGCGCCTCACCGATGGGCCGTTGACCGTCGTCGACCTCGAACAACTCGACGAGGACGCCGACACGGTGGTGCTGGCCGCCTGCGAGTCGGGGCGGCACGTGGTCCTGGCCGGCGACGAGTTGCTGGGCCTCGGGGCGGCGCTGCTTGCGGGGGACACCCGCCACCTCGTCGCGTCGGTCGTGCCGGTGCCGGACGCCGAGACCCATGACTTGATGGTCGGCTTCCACGACCGGTTGCGGGCCGGGGCCTCGGTCGCCGAGGCGCTCGCCCAGGCTCAGGCGGCGATGGACGAGAACGATCCCCGGGCGTTCGCAGCCGCGGCCGGATTCGTCTGCCTCGGGGCCGGCTTCGGCCGGCCGGTGCTGCAGACCTGACCGGCATACCGGTCGCGGTCTAGCGCAGGAAGGGCACCGCCCGGTCGAGGATGCCGCGCTCCTTGAACTCCTTGCGCAGCGGGATCTCGTCGTCGATCCAGCCGTCCTGCCGGATCCCCCAGAACGAGGCATTGTCCGGGCCGTAACCGAGCAACTGCTGCTGCAGTGGGCTGAGGGTCTTGAACCACTCGGAGGTCTGGTCGGCGACGTCCTCGTCGAGCGGACGGATCCAGCGGTAGGTGTAGCCGATGAACATGAGCTTGCGGATCCGCTCGCTCTTGTTCATCGACCGGCTGTGCCAGATGCGCCGGTCGAAGATGAAGGCGTCGCCCGGCTCGAGGCAGACCTCGATGGCGTCTGCGGGTTCGATGATCGGGTCGCCCGGCTTCTCCGGCCGACCGGCCAGGGTGTTGTTGATGTGCGACCCGGGGATGACCTTGGTGTTGCCGTATCCGGGCTCGGACAGGTCGGTCAGAGCGAAACAGATCTTCGTCATGAACATCGGCCGCGGGTCCATGTCCAGGTCGGAGTTCTGCCGGTAGCCGTCCTGGTGCCAGTTCCAAAACGGCGGCTCGTCCTTGGGTGGGTTGACGTCGATGTGGTTGTGGTGGGTGTAAATGTTCCACCCCATGTTCCCCCAGATGTAGGGAAACGTCGTCGGCCAGGTCAGCAGCTCGACGAAGCGCGGGTCGCGGTGCATCCAGCCCATGACGTGGATGGACTTGTCCGGCCGCAACCGACCCGCGGCCTGCTCCTCGTCGTACACGCGGTCGACCGCACCCTCGAAATAGGCCCGCGACTCCTCGTCCAGAGCACCCTTGATGACGACGAAACCGTCCCTGGCGTACTGGTCACGGATCTCCTGGCCGATCGGTTCGTATCCGGTCAGAGTCGGCGCGACGGACATGTGTGCTTCCCTTCGGCTGGCGAGCAATTGCGGGCCTGGCGGTCTGGCGGGCCGCCCAGAGCTGCGGCGGACTCGGTGCCACTGTACGCCCGTCGCTGCCCCCCGAGATGGCACCGATACGTTCGTCATACCCTGTGCCTGATGCCGGAAGGAGGCCCCTCCATGACCCTCACTCCAGCAGCCCGGGCCGACCTTGAGAGGTGGCCCGAGCTGGCCGACCCACCCGATACGATCCGCGCCCGCCGCGGCGCCGGGATAGCCGCCGCCTTGCTCCAGCGCGCGACCGCCGCGCTGCCGGTGCGGGTCGTGGACGCGGACGGGGCGGTCTTCAGCGGAGCCGGCGGTCCCCGGGCGCCGGAGATGGTGTTGCACCGGCCCGATGCCACGTTCGCCCGGCTCGCGCAGTCCGCCCTGGTGGGATTCGGCGAGGGCTACATGGCCGGCGACTGGGACAGCCCCGATCTGGCGGCCCTGCTGACCGTGCTGGCCAAGCGGATGGGTGTGCTCGTCCCCGCGCCGCTGCAGCGCCTGCGTCGCTGGTATGACGACCGACACCCGCAGTCGCAGCGCAACCTCGCCGAGCAGGCCCGTGGCAACATCGCCCACCACTACGACCTGAGCAACGACCTCTTCGCGCTGTTCCTCGACGAGACGCTGACCTACTCCAGTGCGTTGTTCGTAGACCTGCATGCTCACCTGCCGCGCACCGCGACGGGCACCAGCGTGGTGCTCAGCCGGCCGCAGGTCGCACCGGCCTTCGCGGACCTCGCCGACGCCCAACGGCGCAAGATCGACCGCCTCCTGGACGCCGCAGCCGTGACCGACGGGACCACCGTGCTGGAGATCGGCTCCGGGTGGGGCGAGTTGGCGATCCGGGCGGCCCAGCGTGGTGCCCGGGTGCGCACCATCACCTTGTCGGTCGAGCAGCAGGCGTTGGCCCGCGATCGCATCGCAGCAGCTGGCCTCACCGATCGGATCAGCGTCGACCTCATCGACTACCGAGCCGTTGACGGCAGGTATGACGCGGTCGTGTCGTGCGAGATGATCGAGGCGGTCGGCTACGAGTTTCTGCCCTCCTACCTCGCCGCCATCGATGCCCGGCTGCGACCCGGCGGGCGGGCCGCGATCCAGGCCATCACCATGCCGCATGATCGGATGATGGCCAGTCGGCATACCCGGACGTGGATCACGAAGTGGATCTTTCCGGGGGGGTTCATCCCGTCCACCGAGCTCCTCGAACGCGTCGTCGCCGAACACTGCGGGCTGCGCATCGTGGAGCGGTTCCGGATGGGTATGCACTACGAGCAGACCCTGCGGCTCTGGGAGGAACGGTTCGAGGAGAACTGGCCCACGATCCGCGAGCTGCACACGACCAGGGCGGCGCGCACCGACGTGGACGAGGTGTTCCGGCGGCTGTGGCGGTTCTACCTCGCCTACTCCCGAGCCGGGTTCGCCTCGGGCTATCTCGACGTCCAGCAGATCACGCTGATCAAGGACAGGTGACCCGTGGCCGACCTCAACCTGGCGGGGATCGCGCTGTTGGCCACCCTGACGTTGGGCGGGGTCGCGGCATGGGTCGGCCGCCGGCTGCGACGGATCGCCGTGGTCGACGTCTTCTGGGGGCTCTTCTTCGTCGTCGTCGCGTGGATCGGTGCCCTGGGGGGCTCGGGCGACTGGCGCCGCTGGCTCGTCGCCGGCCTGGTGAGCGTGTGGGGAATACGGCTGGCCGGGTACATCGCGGTGCGCTCGCGGGGCGCCGGTGAGGACCCGCGGTATGTCGAGTTGCTCGACGACGTGCCCGAAGAGCGCCGGATGTCGGTCGCCGTGACCCGGGTGTTCTTCCTTCAGGCCGGGCTCGCCTGGTTCATCGCGATGCCCGTGCTCGTGGTCGCGATGACGGCATACCAGCCGGGATCGGGCTGGCCGAGTGCGGCGGTGGGTGTGGGCGTGCTCGCCTGGGTGGTGGGGTTCGCCTTCGAAGCGATCGGTGACGCGCAGCTGGCCGCCTTCAAGGCCGACCCGGCGAACCGCGGGAGGATCATGGACTCGGGCTTGTGGGCGTGGACCCGGCATCCGAACTACTTCGGGGATGCGGCGATGTGGTGGGGGATCTGGCTGATCGCGTGTTCCGCGTGGCCAGGGGTGGTGACCGTCCTGTCACCGGCGCTGATGTCGTGGTTCCTCGTCGTGCGCACCGGGGCGGGTCTGCTCGAGAAATCGATGTCGACGCGCCCGGGCTACGCGGACTACATGGCCCGGACCTCGGCCTTCATTCCCCGCCCGCCGCGGCGACCGGGCGTTCGGCCATGAGGCCGATCGGGGTGCCGTCGGGATCCGCGACGAAGGCCATCCACAGCTCCGCCGCGGCATCCCGATGCACGGGGTGGGGCGGCGACAGCACCGTGGCACCGCGCTTCACGACCCCGGCGAAGTCGGCCTGCAGATCGTCGACCCGGTAGTAGATGACCGGTCGCGAGCGGAACGACTCGTCCTCGGGAACCCCCAGATAGAGCCGCACCGATCCGGCCATGAAGAAGGCCATCGCTTGCCCCGGCACGGTGAACAGGTGCGGTAGGCCGAGCACGTCGCGGTAGAACGCCACCGAGCGGTCGATATCGGTCACGCTGACGTGGATCTGGCCGATGGGTCCGACTCCCATGACGTCCTCCTGAGCCCGTAGGTCCGACTCCACCATGGTCTCAGGGTGCTCGCGAGGCCAACACCGCGCCGGTCACGACGGACAACCCGTGCACTCGCCCGGACGTGCGCGGCAGGACGAGCGACCGTATGCCGTGGCCGGCAGCCGCGCCGTCGTCCCGCCACGCGTCGCCGACCATGAGGGCCCGCTCGGGCGCGATGCCGCCGAGGCCGTCGAGCGCGGCGGCGAAGATCCGTCGGTCCGGCTTGACCACGCCGACCTCGAAGGACAGCACGACCGTGTCGACCAGGGGGAGGATGCCTTCGCGCGCGAGGAGCCACCGCACGTCGTGGCAGATGTTCGAGACGACGGCCACCCGGACCCCGGCGGAGCGCAGCGAGCTCAGGGTCGGGGCGGTGTCGTCATACGCGTGCCAGGCGGCGAACTGTTCGGCATACAGAGCATCGAGCACCGGGCGGGGCAGGGCCAGGCCCGCTGCTGCCACCAATTCGTCGAAGACCCGGCGGTGGTCGGCGGCAGACAGGTCGCGCCGACTCTGCGGATCATGGACCTTGGCCTGGTCCCAGAGCGTGTCGAGGGCCGCGACCAGCTGTGGGTCGGTGAGATCGGTCTCGGGGATCGCCAGGCGGCGCGCTGCGGCGCGCGCCCAGACCGCGCCGGCGCCCTGATCGAGCAGCGTCGAGTGGAGGTCGAAGAGGACGGCCTCGATCGGCTGCAGTGTCACAGGGTCATCTCACCAGCGCGGTCCGGTCCCCGCCTACAGCAGCTCGACCAGGCCCGGGTCGGCCAGCGCCGCCACGGCAGCCGCCGCGTCAGAGGCGCTGCGCTGTTCGAGGGCGGCGGTCGCCATACCGTGGCACTCCGCGAGGGTGTGCAACGACAAGGCGTGGCGGACGAGGGTGACCTTGGACGGCGCCATGGACAGGCTCGTCACTCCCAAGCCGGCGAGCACCAGCGCGAGCAGTGGGTCGCCGCCAGCCTCGCCGCAGACACCGATCGGCTTGCCGGCCAGTCGCGCCCCGTCACAGGCGTGCCCGATGACCTGAAGGACGGCCGGCTGCCAGGGATCGAGCAGATCAGAGAGCTGCCCCTCCATCCGGTCGGCGGCCATGGTGTACTGCGCCAGGTCGTTGGTGCCCAGGGAGCCGAAGTCGACCTCGGCGAGCACGTGCTTGGCCAGGATCGCGGCACCGGGCACTTCGATCATCACCCCGACGCTGCGCAGCCCGTGCTCGCGCACCCGTCGGGCGAACCAGGCGGCCTCTTCGGGCGTGGCCACCATCGGCGCCATGACCTTGACCTCGGCGTCGGTTGCCGCCGCGGCGGCGGCGAGAGCGCCGAGCTGGGTGTCGAGGAGCTCGGGTCGCAGGGCCTGCAAGCGCAGCCCACGCTTGCCGAGCGCCGGGTTCTCCTCCGGCCCGAGGTCGGCGAAGGCGAGCGGCTTGTCGGCCCCGGCGTCGAGGGTGCGCACGGTGACCCGACGGGTGCCGAAGGGTGCGAAGACCCTGGTGTAGATGTCGGTCTGCTCGGCCAGGGTGGGCGCGGTGTCGCGGCTGAGGAAGACGAACTCGGTGCGGAACAGCCCGACACCTTCGACGTCCTGTGCGGCTGCCGTCACCGCGTCGTCGACACCGCCGATGTTGGCGAGCAGGGCGACCGGGTGGCCGTCCTTGGTGCGCCCTGGGCCGGCGGATCCCGCCAGCGCCGTCCGGCGCTTCTCGCGTTTGCCGACCAGGCTGCGCTGGTATTCCTCGCTCGGGTCGACGGTCACCTCACCGGTGTCCCCGTCGACGGCGACGATCGTGCCGCTGGGTATGTCGCGGGCGCCCTTGAACTGGACCACCGCTGGGATGCCCATCTGCGCAGCGAGGATCGCGGTGTGGCTCGTCCGTCCGCCGTGCTCGGTCACGATGGCTCGCACCAGGGTCGGGTCGAGGGTCGCCGTCTCGGCCGGGGCCAGGTCGGTCGCCACGATGACACTGGGGACGTGGAACTCGGGAACCCCCGGGTCTTCGTGGCCGAGGATCCGGGCCACGGCGCGGTTCCGCACGTCTTTCAGGTCGGTGACCCGCTCGGCGAAGTAGCCGCCGAGCGCCTCGAACTGGGCGACGAAGTCACCGACCGCAGCGGTGACCGCACTCGCCGGTCCTTTGCCGGTGGCGAGGTACGTGCCGACCGCCTTCTGCAGGCCCTTGTCCCGGGCGATCAACGCGGTCGCGGTGAGGATCTGCTGGGCGGTCTCGTCGGCGGCCGCAGCGCGCTCGTCCAGGGTCTGGGCGACCGACTCGAACACCCCCTTGACCCGCTCGTGCTCGGCCGCCGGATCAGTCGGTGCGGGTTCGTTCTCGGGAGGGCGGACATGCGGGCGGACCTGGACCACCGGCCCGACAGCCGCGCCCGGACTGACGCCGATGCCCCTGACAGCGTCGGTCATGGCCTACTCCGCGTCGAGGTCGCGGCTGAGCAGCTCCACCAGGGAGTCGAGGGCCTCATCGGCGCCCTCGCCCTCGGCGGTGAGGATGACCTCTTCCCCGTGCTTGGCGCCCAGCGCCATGACGCCGAGGATGCTCGTCGCGTCGACGGCCTCCTCGTCGGGGCGACCGATCTCGATGTCGAGACCGGTGGCCGAGGCGGCCTGGACGAAGATCGCCGCAGGCCGGGCGTGCAGGCCGACGGACGAGGCGATGGTGACGGTGCGGGTAGCCATGGCTAAGGGTCTCCTCACGGACGAGATGGAATCTAGGGGTATGGCGGTGCTGCCCCCGGAGCCGGTGCCCGGATCGAGGGGCAGCACCACGTTCGGTCAGACGGTGGCGCGGGCCACCGAGTGGTCGCGCTGCTTGAGCGCCAGGACGATCCCGGCCATCACGACGACGCCGACGGCCAGGGCGAGGAGGAACAGCAGGAAGTTGCCGATGAGGGGGAGCACCCAGATGCCTCCGTGCGGAGCGCGCAGCGTCGTGCCGAAGAGCATCGCCAGGCCACCGGTGATGGCCGAGCCGATCACCGAGGAGGTGATGATGCGAGCCGGGTCGGCAGCAGCGAACGGGATGGCCCCTTCGGAGATGAACGACGCACCGAGCAGCCACGCGGCCTTGCCGTTCTCCCGCTCAGGCTCGGTGAACAGCGCCGGGCGCAGCGTGGTGGCCAGCGCCATCGCCAGCGGGGCGACCATGCCTGCGGCCATGACTGCCGCCATGATCTTTAGCTGCGGAGCGTCAGTCGCCGTGCCGGCCGCGGCCAGGCCCGTCGTACCGAAGGTGTAGGCCACCTTGTTGACCGGGCCACCGAGGTCGAAGCCCATCATCGCGCCGATGATCAGGCCAAGGATGACCGCGTTGGCGCCGGACAGGCCGGTCAGCCAGGAGTTGAGGCCGTCGAACAGGGCCTTGATCGGGCGGCCGAGGACGATGATGAAGAGCCCACCGGTGATGAGCGTGGACAGCAGCGGGTTGACCACGACGGGCATGATGCCGCGGACTCCCTTGCCGACCTTCCACGAGCTGATCCACCGAGCGACGAGGCCGCCGATGATGCCGGTGGCCAGACCGCCGAGGAAGCCGGCGCCCATGGCGGAGGCGATGGAGCCACCCACGATGCCGGGGACCAGGCCGGGCCGGTCGGCGATCGCGTAGGCGATGAAGCCGGAGAGGATCGGCACGAGGAACCCGAAGGCGGCCGCACCGACGACGAACAGCAGGGCCGCCCAGTGCGTCAGGCTGATCGGATTGAAGTTCTGGACGATGTTGTATTCGCCGTCGGCCCCGAGCCCGTACTTGACGATCTGGATGGCACCGTCCTCGCCCAGGGCAACCTGCGCGAGCATGAAGCCCAGCGCGATGAGGATGCCGCCCGCGGCGACGAACGGGATCATGTAGGACACACCGGTCATCAGCCACTGGCGGATCTGGGTGCCGGTGCCCGCCGAGGTGTCCACCTTGGTGGCCAGGCCGCCAGCGGGGGTGGCGGGAACGGCAGCGGCGGCGACGGGGTTGGCCCGGAATGCCTCGGCTGCGGCGGCGGCCTGCGCGATCAGCGCGGGTCCGTCCGAGATGGCCTTCTTGACCCCGACGTCGACGGTCGGCTTGCCGGCGAACCGGTGCGCGTCCTTGACCGGCAGGTCGTGGGCGAAGATCACCGCGTCAGCGGCGTCGATGACGGATTGGGCGAGTGGCTCGGACCCGGCGGATCCCTGGGTCTCCACGACGATCTCGTGGCCGGCGGCCTTGGCCGCCTGCTCGAGGCCCTCGGCAGCCATGTATGTGTGCGCAATGCCCGTGGGGCACGACGTCACTCCGACGAACTTCATGCGTTCACAACCTCTCGGTTCACGATGTCGACGACCGTTGCGGCGTCGGGTGCACTGAGCAGTGCCTCGCGGAACTCGCTGCGCATGAGCTTGCGGGCCAGTTTGGCGAGGATCTGCAGGTGCTCCTGACCGCCGCCGTCTGGTGCGGCGATCAGGAAGATGAGGGTGGCGGGCCCGTCCGGTGCCCCCCAGTCGATGCCGCTCGTGCGTCCGAAGACGAGCGATGGCGTCGTGATGGCGGCACTCCTGGCGTGCGGGATGCCGATGCCGCCTGGCAGCCCGGTGGCCATCTGCTCCTCGCGAGCGCGCACGTCGGCCAGGAACTGGTCGAGGTCGGTGCATCGGCCGTCGGCCACGAGGGTCGCGCCCAGCGTGCGGGTCGCGGTATGGCGGTCCGGCGCCACGAGGTCGAGGACGACCTGGTTCTCGGTGATGAGGGACATGACGGTCCTTTCGCGGTGGGCTGATTCAGTCATTGACGGTTCGGGACAGATCGGGGGTGGTGTCGACGGTGACGGGGATCCGGGCGAGATCGTCCGGCCCGGGCACTTGGCTGCCAGGCAGGCTGACCGCCGCCGAACCCCAGCGCACGGCCTCGGCGAGGGCGTCGACGGCGGTGGCGCCGTGGACGTTGGCGTGCAGGAAACCGGCCAGCGTGCAATCGCCGGCACCCACCGTCGAGACGGGTGTTGCCTGACCGCTGGCGTGCGCGAGGACGTCGGCGGTCACCAGGAGCGCACCGTCGCGGCCCATGCTCACCAGTACGGCGCCGATGCCCCGGTCGATGAGACGGCGGGCTCCGTCACGGACGTCGGCTAGGGTGGTCAACTCGGTGGCGAGCAGTTCGGCGAGTTCTTCACGGTTGGGCTTGACGAGGTCGGGGCGGGCGTCGACGGCGGCCGCGAGGGTAGCCCCGGAGGTGTCGATGGCGACGTGTGCTCCAGCGCTCCGGCCGAGCCGCACCAGGTCGCCATACACGCCGGGTTCCACGCCCGGGGGCAGACTTCCCGAGATGACGAGCCACCTGGCGCCTCGGTGAAGGTGTTCCTCGGTGACCGAGCGGATCTGCGCGACCTCACCCGCCTCCAGGCGGGGGCCGGGTTCGTTGAGCTTCGTCGTCACACCGGCTGGGTCGACGACGGTGATGTTCATCCGGATCGGCAGCTCGACCGGCACGGCCGAGCGGTGGATGCCGGCCTGGTCGAGCAGCCGCTCCATGAGCGCACCTTCGGGGCCGCCGGAGGGGTAGACGGCGAGGCTGTCCGTTCCGTTGGCGGCCAGGGCCCTGGTGACATTGATGCCTTTGCCGCCCGGGTCGATCCGGCTCGAGGTGGCGCGGTGGACCTCGCCGACGATGAGGGCGTCGACACCGACGGTGCGGTCGACGCTGGGGTTGAGGGTGAGCGTGACGATCATGCGCTGACCACCTCCGGTCCGTGGGCCTCGATGTCCGCGAGGGTTTCGGCGTCCAGGCCGGTGTCGGTGACCAGGGTGTCGATATCGGTCAGCTCGGCGAACCGGGAGAAGTGGTCGACGCCCACCTTCGAGGAGTCGGTGACGACGACGGACCGCCGCGCAGCGTTGACCATGGCCCGCTTGGCGGCGGCTTCCTCGGGATCCGGGGTGGTCAGGCCTCGTGCGACCGAGAGCCCGTTGGTGCCGAGGAAGGCGACGTCCACGTGGATCGTCGCCAACGCGGTAACCGCCCACTCACCGACGGTGGCCTGCGTGCGGCCCCGGATCCGCCCGCCGAGCAAGTAGAGCGGCAGCCCTCGGGCCGCGACGACGTTGGCGATGGTCAGCGAGTTGGTCACGACCGTCAGCTCGCGGTCGACCGGCAGCACCTCGGCAAGCCGGGAGGTGGTGGTGCCGGCGTCCAGGAGCACCACCCCTTCGTCCGGGAGGAGGTCGGCGGCGGCCTTGGCGATCCTCGTCTTCTCCGCGACGAACCGCTCGGCGCGCCGCTCCAGCGTCGGCTCGAATCCCAGACGTTCGACCGGTATGGCGCCGCCGTGCACGCGCCGCAGCCGGCCGTTGCGCTCCAGGTGGGTCAGGTCGCGCCGGATCGTCTCCGGGGTCACGCTCAACTCGATCGCGAGCCCGGTGACCTCGACGCGCCCTGACTTCGCGGCGATCTCGAGGATCCGTTGATGCCGTTCGGCTGCGTACACGGGACCTCCTGGTCGGGGTGGTGACAGGTCTAGGTATACCGACCAATCGGGCGCATGTAAAGAGGTTCGGGCAACATCGGATGTTGGAATCTGTCTGAAACTCCGGACAAGGACGAAGTTTTGACCCGTTTCGGGCCATGGCGCAGCCGATCTGGGGTCAATCGGGCAGCGTGTCGCGTCTGCTGCTGGAGGGCCGCCGGCCCGCGGGCGTCGGGGTCAGCGGCCGAGGGGGCAGAGCGCGAGCACATCGTGTCGGGCCGTGCCGTGCGGGCCATGGCCGAGCCGGGACTCGATGACGGCTACCTCATCGATCCGCCACCCCACGTCGGGGAAGGAATCCAGGACCCGCAGCCATCGGGAGGCCTGCGTCCCGTGCCGCGCGCGAGCCAGCGTCAGATGCGCCCGGAACGCACCCCCGTCGGCGGACACGCCAGCGCCCCGTCCGGCAGCTCGGCACCGCCGGGCCAGGCGCCCCAGGGCGCCGGTGCCGCTGTCCTGCACGCCAAGCCACAGAACGCGCGCCGACTCGGGATGGGGAAAGGCGCCAGAGCCACCGAGCACGACCTCGAACGGCTCGGTGCGAGCCGCAGCCGCTGCGACGGCCTCGATCAGATCATCGGACCGGCGCACGTCGGCGAAGAAGGCCACGGTGAGGTGCCATTGATCACCGCGCACCCAGCGCCAGTCGGGGTCAGCGTCGCGCCGGGGAGCAAGGGCCGCCTCGAGCGCGTCAGCGACCTGCGGCGGCGGGAGCGCCGCGACGAACATCCGTCTGCCCACGCACACGAGGGTATGGCGTGCCGCCCGCCTCGGCCTGGCATCGCGTGGTTAGCCTGGGGCAGCACCGCCCGCGCCCGCTGGACCGACCATCCTGTCACGAGGAGCACGACATGGGTTTCCCGCACAACGTCCTCAGCCAGGGGGAGCAGGTGGTCTCGAATCTGCGTCCCCACCTCATGACGGTCGCCGCCCCGGCGGTTCTCGGGGTCGTGCTGGCCGCAGTGGCCGTCGTCGTCGCGGTCATCACGCCCGCCGATCAGACCGGCTCGATCATCCAATGGGCGACGGTGGGGCTAGCCGCCCTGGCCGCCATACCGCTGGTGCTCGTCCCCTTCCTGCGGTGGCGGACGACGCGGTATGTCGTGACGACGCACCGGGTGATGGTGCGCAAGGGGATCATCAGCAAGTCGGGCAAGGACATCACGCTGAGCAAGATCACCGACGTCAGCTTCAACCAGAGCGCCCTGGACCGGATCATCCGCTCCGGCAGTCTGATCATCGAGTCGGCGGGAGACAGCCCCAACGAGGAACTCCGGAACATCCCCCGCAGCAATGAGGTCCAGCAACTGATCAACCAGCTCGTGGACGAGGACAGCCGGCGGCGCGCCGGCGGCGGTCCGGCACCTTCGCCCGGCACCGCCTGAGGTGCTGGGCCGGCGGTCATCGCGCGTCTGACTGCCGGCGCCGGGAGAGCAGCACCCCGGCGACGGCAACAAACGGCCAGGTCGCCAGGGCAGCGGCGCTGACCCGCTCCCAGGGTCCGAGCCGGGTTGAGTGCGTGGCGAGCTCGGCCCCCATGACGGCAACCGAAACGACCAGCGCGACCGCGACGCCGATGCTGACCGTGGGGCGCAGGGTGAGCGGCACCGTCGGGCCGCGGCGGGCCGCCACCGCCGGCCACCCCGCCAGTGCCACCGCGGAGACCAGGCCGGCGATGGTCTGGGCGAGGTGAAGGTGACCGGTGGTGCTGGGGATCGATGCCCCGGCCAAGGCGGCCAGCCCACCAAGGGCGAGCACCCCGCGACCCATCGGATCTGCCGCAGTGAATCCCAGGGCGGTGCCGACATGTCCCAAGCCCCCGGCAGCAAGGGTCACCGTGGGGGCCCACGACATACCGTGCCGGGCGAACCACCAGCCGAGGGCCAGGGCAAGCGGGGCGGCGAGCGCCGTCCAGGGGGTCCACCACTCCACGCGCCACCGTCGGCGCGCGACGAAGGCGCCCACCTCGGGTGGGAGGTCGATGGGGAACGACGGCACGGCAGCACCGTAGGAGTCCTGGCGTCCGGCGTCGATGTCATGATCGGTCGGTGAGTCCCGTTCACGAGGTGCATCAGGCGCTTTCCTCCGCGGTGCGTCGTGACCTGCTGCGTCAGCTGAGCTCAACCCCCGAGGGTGCTCGGGTGGAGGCCCTCGCCCGGGCCAGTTCCCTCCATGTCACTACCGTCCGCCACCACCTCGCCGTGCTCGTCCGCGCCGGCCTGGTGCACATCGAGGACGTCCGCTCAGGACGGCGGGGCCGCCCGGCTCGCCGGTATGTCGTGGCGCCGTCGACAACCACTGCCTTGGCGCTGGGCTCGCCGTTGCCCTCGGCCGATGGCCCACCCCAGCCCCAAGGGGGCTACCGAACCCTTGCCGCGCTGCTGGCCGAGGAACTGGCCACGGGAGACGGCGCCACGGCCGAGCGAGCAGCCGCTGCCGGACGCCGGTGGGCGTCCCGGCTGCGCCCGGCTCATGACCGGAAGTTGCCCCGGGGCCTCACTCCCGCGCAGGCCAGCACGGTGATCACCGAACTGCTGCAGGACTCGGGGTTCGCGCCGCAGCTCGCCAGGGGGACCGGCGTGCTCACCCTGACCAGCTGCCCGTTCCTCGATGTCGCCCAGCAACACCCCACGGTGGTGTGCGGGATCCACGGGGGGATGATCGCCGGCGCCCTCGATGCACTGGGTGCCTCGACGGTGACCGCCGAGTTGCGCTCGTTCACCGATCCGCCGGTGTGCCAGGTGATCCTTCGCCGCAGCCGGCACAGCTGACCAGCGCTGGGTCCAGGTGACAGCGGCGCGCGCTGCTGTGACAGGGCACCGCGCGCGGGGGCCGGTGCCGGTGACGCCGGCCGACGCACGCAGGGGGGAGCGCGTCGGCCGGCGAGCCTTGTGCGGAGGGGGCGACACCGGCATGGTCATCGCTGCACGGACGGCATACGCCGTTCGTTTGATGACGTTTCAACAATCTACGACCAGAGAGTTGAGGTGTCAACGACTTAGCCTAGGTTGTGCGTGGCTCGGCCTCGGGTGAAAGATGTCCGTGCTGGCCCACCCAGTCCTGTCCGCCCAACCCAGGAGAGCGCCGACGATGACCACTCCGTCAGCCGGGTTGCTGGGCCTGCGGCTGGCGGCCCCGGGCGCTGCGGACGAGTCCCCGGTCACCGAGGACCAGGCCCGGATGTGGGGGACGTGGTGGCAGCTGCGCACCGCCATGGATGCAGTGCTGGAGTCCAACCTCCAGCGGTCAGCTGCCCTCTCCGGATCGGACTTCGAGGTCCTCGCGGCGCTGGCACACGCGCCGGGCGCCACGATGCGGGCACGCGACCTGGCGCGAGCGGTCGACTGGGAGCGCAGCCGGCTTTCTCACCACGTGCGTCGTATGGAGGCGCGCCAGTTCGTCAGGCGATCGCGCAGCGGTGAGGACGGCCGGGGGGTGAGTGTCTCGATGACCGCTATCGGTCTGCGCACGTTGGAGGTTGCGGCCAGATCGCACCGGGATCTGGTGCTGTCGATGGTGTTCGCGCCGCTGAGCCAGGCTCAGCTCACCTTCCTCGACGAGATCTTCACCCTCGTCCTGACCAGCGTGGACCAGCACGCGACGCCCCCGCCGTCGCGCACGCAGGCCCCGCATCGGCGTGGTCGCCGCGCGTCCCCGGCGTGGGTGGGTCAGCCCTAGGGTTTCAGGCCTAGAGGTACTGCCCGGTCGGTCCGAGATCGGCCCCCGGACCCAGTGCGCCCTGGCCGGGTGCCTGGCCCTGGTCGGGGTGGCCCGGAGGCAGTGCGCGACGCATGCCTTGCAGCTGCTGCTGGACCGCCATTTGCTGGGCGAAAAGAGCCGTCTGGATCCCATGGAAGAGACCCTCGAGCCACCCGACCAATTGGGCCTGCGCGATCCGCAGCTCGGCGTCGCTGGGGGTGCCGCCGCTGAACGGGAGCGCCAAGCGGTCGAGCTCCTCGACCAGTTCTGGAGCCAGCCCGTCCTTCAACTCGGCGATCGAGCGCTGGTGGATCGCCGCCAGTCGCTGGCGGCCGGCCTCGTCCAGCGGAGCGCTGCGGACCTCGTCGAGCAACTGCTTGACCATGGTCCCGATCCGCATGACCTTAGCGGGCTGTTCGACGAGATCGGTCGGGTCTGGTGACCGGTCGTCCTCCGGTGTGGTCGCCACACCTATGCCGTCAGGGGTGACCACGACGACTCTGGGGTCGGCAGCCTCCGAGGGGTCGGTGTTCGCGGGCTGCGTCATACCCCGGATTCTCGCACGCGGGCCGTTCCACGCCTTCGCCGCCTCTTGACGTGGCGTCATGAGCAGGGATGATACATACGTGACTGTTGGGTCTCCTGTGGCGACAGAGGTGACCGGGGTCGCCTAACGCACGCTGCCCAACCCGGGACGCCACCGTCCAGAGGTAGTAGCGTGACTTTGCCTGTGCCTGGTCACGGGTGGGAGGGGTCGTGCGCTGTGGCTTGCGACCGTGATCGGTCTTGGCCGAGCGATGAAGGGGTGCCGTGATGGCGGTACGGGTGGGGAAGGTCTCGCGGGGGCTTCGCCGTGTTTGGGCGTCGGCCGTGCTCGCTGTCATCGCTGCGCTGGTGTTGCAGCCAGTGCCGTCCCAGGCGCTGACCTCCCGGCCGATGACGTTGACCTACAACCAGATCGTCAACGGTGACTACCGGATGATCGGCAATGGCGTCCTGGTCTGCGACCCGACCAAGCCGATCTACCCAGGCACGAATTTCACCTGCACCCAACTGCATAACGGCACCAGCCAGGCCAATCTTGTCAACGACTTCAAATGGATGGGCAACGTCGACGTCGACGGCAACGCAGCCACGGTGAACTCCAGCCAGGCGGTCGTCAACATCCCGGCCGGTGCGTCAGTCGTCAAGGCAGTGCTGTACTGGAGCGGCAACAGCGGTGAATACCGACTCCCCAACGGGTCTTTGTCCACGACAAAGACGTGCAGTAGCAACACGCCGCCCACCGGGGGCGCGCCGGTTGCGCCCGTGGACGACGCGGCAGCCCGTGCGGTCACGGTGAACTTTGGTGCCACGACGTTCACCGCGGCCCCCACCAAGTACACCGTCGAGTCGCTGGCAAGCCTGGCAAACGGCAACCCGCAGTATTACACCGCTCAGGCAGACGTTACCGCCCAGTTTGCCGCCCTCCCCAGCGGTTCGAACCAGACCATCACAGTCGGCAACCTCTGGGCGATGCAGGGCTTCGGCTGCTACGCCGGGTGGTCCCTGGCCCTGGTCTACGACTTCGGCGACTTCGACCCCAACAACGCCGCGTTGACCAACGCCCGGGAGGTCTTCCTCTACGACGGCCACATCCGGAAGCAGGCCGCGGACCCCGCCGCCGAGGTCGTGCCCTTCTCCGGCTTCACCGTCGAAGGCCCCGGTTCTCGCGCCGGCTTCACGCTGTATGAGGGCGACCGCAACATCACCGGTGACTTCGCGACCTACCAGTCGAATTCGGCCGCCTCGCCGACCCAGATCCAGAACGCGATCGGCGGCCTGGGCAACATCGGTATCTCGATGGCTGAAGGATCGACGTCCTACCTCAGTGGTGTCACAACCGGGTTCGTGAACGCCAACGTCGACGTGCGAAACACCAACCTGCCGCAGTTGACGACCGGCGACACGTCGATGAACCTCAGCCTGGACACCAGCGGAGACTCGTTCCTCCTGCAGAACGCGTTGTTGTCGGTGCCGACCGCGGCCATCAAGATCGACAAGTCGTTCAATGGCACGCTCGACGAGCAGACCGTCGCGGTCGGTGGGACACCCACCTTCACGATCCGGGTCTCCAACGCCGGAGACGTGGCGCTGAAGAGCGTCTTCGTCACGGACGCGTTGGCACCGAACTGCGCCCGCAACATCGGGACGCTGGGCATCCCGCCGGCGGCCAACTCGGTCGTCACGTACACGTGCGTTGGTCCCCCGGCCACCGCCGCATTCACGAACACGGCGGTCGTCGACTCCAGATCCGACCTCGACGGCGCCTTCGGCGACTCGGACACCACGGTCGTCCACGTGCCGCGCATCGACGTGACGAAGACGGCGTCCCCGTCGATCGTTGCTCCGGGCGGCACCACGACATGGACGATCACGGTGACGAACACCGGCGATGAGCCGCTGTCGAACGTCGCCACGACGGACAACCAGGTCCCGGCGTGTGCGCGGCCATCGCTGGGCACCCTTGCCGTCGGTGCGTCCACGACATACACCTGTACGAGCACCGGGATCACCGCCGGGTTCGCCAACACCGTGCAGGCCACCGGCAACTCACCGCTCGGCGTCGGTGCCGTGGCGTCGGACACCGCGACGGCCAATGTGCAGGTCCGCAATCTCGCCATCACCAAGTCCGTCACGCCGACCACCCGCACGAGCGCCGGGCAGAGCGTGACCTACTCATTCGTCGTGACGAATACCGGTGAGGTTCCCCTGTCCGGCATCGCCGTCACCGATGTGCCGACGGCACCTGCCGGCACTCCCACGGTCAGCTGCCCCGCGACGACTCTTGCCGCGGGTGCCTCGACGACCTGTACCGCCACGTATGTCCTGACCCAGGCAGACGTCGACCAAGGATCCGTGGTCGACACCGCCAGCGTGGTCGGCACCGATGCGAACGGCGCGACGGTCACGGCCAACTCCAACACCGCAACCGTGACGATCACCCCCACTCCGGCGCTGACTGTCGTCAAGAGCGCCAGCCCGACGACGGTCACCGCCGCCGGGCAGAGCGTGAACTACACCTTCGTGGTGACCAACACCGGCAACGTCACGCTGTCCGGCATCTCGGTGACGGACGTCCTGACGGCACCCGCCGCACCCACTCCCACCGTGACCTGCCCGGGCGGTCCGCTGGCGCCGGGCGCCTCTAGGACCTGTACGGCGAGCTACGTCGCCACGCAGGCCGACATCGACGCCGGTTCGATCCGCAACAGCGCCACGGCGAGCGGCACACCGCCTACCGGCCCTGCGGTCACCTCGCTGCCCTCGCCGGCCACCGTGACGGCGACCCCGGCACCGGCGATCACCTTGACGAAGTCGATCGTCTCGATCAGCGACAACAACAACGACGGTCTGACCGATGTGGGCGACGGCGTCCTCTACTCCTTCGCAGTGCGCAACACCGGCAACGTCACGCTCTCCTCGGTCGCCATCACCGACCCGGACCTGTCCGGTCTGACGATCACCTGCGCCGCCACCACCCTCGCGCCGGGCGGCACGACGACGTGCACACCGTCCGGTCCGTATGTCGTGACCTCGGCCGACGTCCTCAGCGGAGCCGTCGCCAACACGGCGACGGTGCAAGGCACCCCACCGGGCGGTGCCGCACCGGTGTCGGCGACCTCGTCGACGACGACGCCGGCGACGTTGCCGGCCGGTGGCCTGAGCATCACCAAGTCCGCGTCGCCGACCACCTTCACGGCAACCGGCCAGACGGTGACCTACACCTTCGTCGTGACAAACACCGGCAACGTCCCGCTGTCCAGCGTCGCGGTCACCGACACCTTCACCACCGGTGGGACCGGGACCGCCTCGGCCATCACCTGCCCCGGAACCACTTTGGCCCGTGGTGCCTCGATGACCTGCACGGGCACCTATGTGACGAACCAGGCCGACATCGACGCCGGTCGGATCGTCAACTCGGCGACGGCCGCGGCCACCACGCCGGGCGGCATACCCATCAACGCGGACCCGGCGACTGCGACGGTGACCGGACCGACTGCCGCACCGGCCATCACGGTCCAGAAGACCGCGAGCCCGACGACGATCACCGCCGCCGGGCAGAGCGTGACCTACAACTTCACGGTCGCCAACACCGGCAACGTCACGTTGACCTCGATCGCAGTCACCGACGTCCACGTGGCACCGGCCACCGCTGTGGCCGTCGTCTGCCCCACCACGACGCTCGCTCCCGGCGCGACGACGACCTGCACGGCGTCGTATGTCGCGTCGCAGGCAGACGTGGACACCGGGTCGATCAGAGACACCGCGACTGCCGCGGGGACCGCACCGAACGGCACCCGGATCACCTCCGCCCCGTCGTCGGCCACCGTCACGGCGACCCCCACCGGATCCCTGACCGTTGTCAAGTCCGCTTCCCCGACGACCGTCTCGGCGGTCGGTGCGACCGTGGCCTACACGTTCGTGGTGACCAACACTGGCAACGTCACCCTCTCCGGCATCGCGGTGACCGACACGGCCACCGCCCCGGCGA
The DNA here is from genome assembly GCA_052034115.1 of Actinomycetota bacterium. Classification (GTDB taxonomy): domain Bacteria; phylum Actinomycetota; class Actinomycetes; order Actinomycetales; family Dermatophilaceae; genus Lutibacillus. The sequence continues at coordinate 400 of JBPOIZ010000021.1, read as the reverse complement.
CTCCGGTCGCCGTGACCTGCTCGCCGACGACTCTGGCTCCTGGTGCGTCGGTCACCTGCACGGGCTCGTACACCGTCACCCAGGCCGATCTGGACGCAGGACGGATCGCCGACTCCGCGACTGCCTCGGGCCGGACGCCGGCTGGCGCAACGGTGACCTCGCCACCCTCACCGGCAACCGTGACGGCTCAGTCGTTGCCCGCGCTGACGATTGTGAAGGCTGCGAGCCCGACCACGGTGTCTGCTGCGGGTGCCACGGTCGGTTACACCTTCGTCGTGCGTAATACCGGCAACGTGACGTTGACTGGGGTGTCGGTTGCTGATGTGGCGACGGCTCCGGCGACGGCGGTGTCGGTGTCGTGTCCGGTGACGACGTTGGCTCCTGGTGGGTCGACGACGTG
>JBPOIZ010000129.1:0-5145 GCA_052034115.1 Actinomycetota bacterium | reverse complement strand
GGGCGGGTCTGCTGGGCGCTGATGAGCTGGCCGACCGAAGCCGCCAGGATCACCTCGCGGATGGCTGGAGAGATCCGTCGCCGGATCATCACCTGAGGCTGCACGGCTGCGACGAACGCCCCGGAGGCGGCCGCGTCCGCCTCGACGGCGGTGCCCACGGCGGCGAACTGTGGGAGCACTCGGACCTTGTCGATGCGTCGGTGGTCCCGGATGACCAGATCGCCGAGGTCCGGCTTGACGACGGGGCCGTCCGGCGGCGGATCGGCCGGGGGCGGCGGTTGCGGCACCTGGACGGTGTAGGCGTAGGTATAGGTCACGGTCAGCCGGCAGGCCGACTCGTGATGGTTCATCGCGGTCTCGAGCGTGGTCGCCTCCTCCCGGGTCAGTTGCGCTCCGCCATGGATGAGGTATGCCGGCTGCTCCGGCGAGTGCCCCTCCACCGGGTCGAGACCGGGTGCCTCAAAGGTGCGGGACCCGCCCTCCCACTCCATGGTCACGGCAGAGATCGTCATCGGCAGCGGGAGCGCGCCGGCCGGCTGCCCACCGAACGGAACGGTCTCCAGGGTCCAGGTCAGCGTGATGACCCCGTCGTCGTCCTTGAGGAACCACACGTCCGGTCCGGGGCGGCGCCCAGGTGGCCGGCCGGCGACCGCGAGCTGGGGCCGGTAGTAGACCGCCCCCGACGTGTCGGTGTAGGCCACGCCGTCCTGGAGCGGCTCCTGGTCGGCCGCGAAGGCCGGGCCCCCGCCGGTGACCGCGAGGACGACCGACTGGAGCCGGGACAGGCGCAGCCCGGTCGCCAGGGTTTGGGTGCGCATCATCGTCGTGGCCCCCGGTGCGACGGCCAGGACGGTAATGGGGTTGAGGTCAGTCAAGGCGAGTCATCCGTTCGGCGGGGTCGGCGGAGCCGGAGCCGGTGGTGCTGGAGCAGGCGCCGGTGGTTCAGGAGCTGGCGCCGGTGGTGCTGGAGCAGGCGTCGGCGGAGTCGGAGATGGAGCAGGTGGTGCTGGAGCAGGCGCCGGTGGTGCTGGAGCAGGCACCGGTGGTGCCGGAGCAGGCGTCGGCGGAGTCGGCTGGGGGTCCATCCGGACCAGAAGGACGGTGTCGGTCGCCTCACGCCAGCCCGAGTCCCAGCCCGGGAAGCTCGCCGACGCCAGCACCTGGATGCGATAGCGGTAGGTGCGCGCGTTCGGGTCCCGCAGCAACACCTTGAAGGTGCTCGGCTGGTCCTGGAAACCGATGGTGTAGTTCTGCGTTTGGTGGACGTCGGAGGCGGCGTCGTCATACGCCAGCTGGACCACGGCCGACGGGTGCGCCTGGTCGAGGTTGGGCACGAGCATCACCTCCAGCGCAGAGGTGGCTCCCACCCCGACCGGCAGAGTCGTCCCCAGCACACCGGGAGCGGCGGGCTGGGTCTCGCTGGAGCCATTCTTGTAGAGCACGAGCGTCGAGTACGTGAACCCCGTCTTGGCCGGGTCACGCAGCGCCACCGACCAGGTGTCCGAGGCGCCGTTGGCGGCCAGCTCGGCGTGATGGGTCAGCCGCAGGTCGTTCGCCGAATCGTCGTAGGTCGCGTCGAGGATGATCTTGTCGACGACCGTGAAGTCGGCTTGGGCGACGAAGGTGGCGGTGATCCGGCTCTCGAACGGGCTGCCGATGGTCAGCGACTCGGCGCGGCTGGTCACCTCGGGCACGTCCATCTGTTGGCCGTCGGTGAGCACATAGGTCAGCCGGTAGGTGTAGGGATCGGGTTCACCACCGTGACCGACATACGTGAAGTACGTCGCGGTCGGGGTGGCCGTGGACAACTCGAAGCTCTGCGCGGCAGAGGCAGCCGAAGACCGCGGGTAGCTGAAGGCGACCTTGACCGAGGCGACCTCGGGCGGCTGGGGGGCCAGAGTCGCGATGACCTTGACGAAGCCCAACGAGCGGTACGAGATGACCAGCTCACTGCCGCTGCCGGGAAGCGAGCCCGAGGCGGGCACCCGGATGGTTTGGCCGGTCTCCTTGTAGATGATCTCCGACCAATATCGGTACTCGTCCTTGGTCGCCCCGTCGGCGCCGCGCGCCAGGATCTGGCGGAAGGTCTGCACCTGGTCGGCACTGGTGAACAGCATCGATGTGGCGCCTTTGACGATCCGGTTCTGCTGGTCGTCCTGCTGCTCGTACTCGACGTTGACCTTCAGCCCGAAGACCGGGTCGGCCGCGAAGTTGACGTTCGCGTGGACCCGCAGGAAGAGCTCCGTGAAGTAAGGGTCCGACAGGTCGAGGTACTGGACCGCCTTGGCGATCTGCTCGGGGGTGAGGTTGCGCGCGAGCGCGCCGTTCGGACTCTTCTTCAGCTGGACGACGGCGCTCTTGCTCAGCGTGATGTCGATGGTGCCGGTGATCGTCGAGGTGAGGTGCTGCACCGAGCACGGCGGCGCGGGCTTGTCGGCCGGGCCGGCCAAGGCCAGGCGCTGCGCCTCGAACTCCTTGGAGACATCGCTGAGGATGGTCGGGACGACGTTGTTGGTGAAGATGGTCAGCGCCATTTCCTCGAACTTGGCCCGCATCTGGACGTACTCAGGCTCGGTGCGGAAGTCAGAGTCCTCGATCTCGATGGTGATCGACTGGGTCTCGGAGCGGAACGCCTCAAGCGACGTGTGATTCTCGGTCCACGACGTCCAGTATTCGTAGGACCACGAGATCAGACCGAGGTCGACCTCCTCGCGGTGCACTGTCGTATGGGTGACCTGGTATTTGCGGATGGTCTCCTGGAGGAACGCCGTCCGGTCGCCGTGAATCCGGATGGAGATCGCCGGGATGCGGGCCACGAACGTCAGGTCGACGTAGCTGACGGCCATCGGGAGGCCGCCCTTGAGGACCGCCTGCCGCAGCAGTTCACTGGAGTCCTGGCTCAGGTCCCCCGACAAGGTCGCCACGTTGGTGCTGATGAGGGACGGCTTGGAGGAGCTGATCGTGCTCGTTCCGCCAGGTGTCGGCAGCGACAGGACGACGTCGCCGGAGATCCATTCGGGCGGCAGTGTGATTTTCGGTTCGACATTCTGTTCTCTCAGTCGGAAGAACCGGGCGAACCAAAGGTGCCGACCCTGGTTGACCACCCCCTTGAGGTAGGCCCGGACAGCCTTCTCCTCCTCGTCGGTGAGCCGCAGCTCCACCGAGGCGGCGATCCACCCACGCTGAGCCTCCAACTGGTCCGGCGGCAGGGTGTCGACATTGCGGGCGTAGATCATCAGCTGCAACAGCAACTCACCGTCGTCATCGACGGCGATGCCGGGAGTCGACGGCATGACGTAGAACCGGTAGGCGTCCTCGTCGTCACGGTAGACGGTGACCTTCTCGAGGCCGGGAACAGTGAGGCTGTCGAAGAAGCTCAGCACGGTCCTCTCCTTTCGTCCTGCGCGGTCGCGGTATGGCGCCGGCGGTTGCTCATGGCTGGTCCTCGGGTGAAGGCACCGGGGTTGGCGGGGCCGGTGGCGGGGTCGGGGGTTCTGGCGTCGGCGCCGGTTCCGGAGAAGGCGGCGTCGGGGTCGGCGCCGGCTCCGGGGAAGGCGGCGTCGGGGTCGGTGTGACCGGCACGGCAGGCCCGGCGACCATTGGCGGCCGGACGAAGAGCTGCTCAGCGGTGGCGGGCACCGGGCTGGTCGATTCCTGGGTGCCGTCGGCCTTGAGCGTGGTCAGGCCCCACGTGTAGGTGCGGGCCGCCCGGTCCTTGAGCTTGACTCGCCACTCCTGCGGCATACCGGCTCCGGCGTCGTCGAAGAACAGCGAGGTGTTCTGGGCGTATGCCGGGTCGCCGCCCGGATCGGCATACGCGAGATCGACCACGACCCCGGCCAGGCCGGCAGCGGAGGGGAGCGGGCCGACATAGCGCACCCGGACGGTGAGGACCCCTTCGCTGGGCATGCCGGCCACCAACGCCGTGGCGGCGGCCGGCTGCCAGTCGAACTGCTCCAGGCCACCATCGGAGTAGGCGATGCGCTGCCGCCAACGCAGAGCCGCCGGTTTGTCCCGGGCCGGGAGCCGCACCGACCAGGTGAGGCGACTGGCGGATCCGGTGATCTCCAGGCTGCGGTTGTCCACCACGGAGCCCTCCTGAGCGACCTCCAGGTCGACGACGGCCTTGGCCACCTCCCCGAGGGCATCGACGAGGATGACGTCCCCATCGAGGCGCCCAGCCTTCGGCACGTTGACCGCCAACGCGTCCTCGGCCTGCACGTTCGGCAGGATCAGGTCGGGCAGGACCTCGCTCGCCCCGTCGGAGTAGAAGACGGTCGGGGTGAACCGCACCTGGTCGCCGCGCTGCGCGAGCCGCAGCGGGACGATCTCGGCGCGATGATCGGCTCGCAGCGCCGCCGTCGTGCCGTCGTCAACGCCGGCCTCGGCGTTCTGGTAGCGCACCTCGACCCGGACCTCGGTCACGTCTTCAGGCGTGTTGGGCGCCAGCTCCACCCGCGCGGGCACCATGACCCCGAGCCAGCGCGGATGCACCGACAGGGTCCGCAGCTCGGTGCGGGTCCATGGCCCCTCGACGTGGGTGGCCTGGACCCCGACCCCGAAGTCGGGCCGGTAGTCGACCACCAACCGGTACTCATAGCTCAGCTCGTGGGTGTGGTCGACGAAGAACTCGAGCTCGACCGCGTCGGTCGGCGTCCGCAGCAGCGCGGACCCGGTGTCCTTGGGACCAGAACCGTCCGGCCGTATGCCGTAGCGCACCTCGACGGTCATCTCCCCGAGACCCTCGGCGGCGAAGTCGACGTCGGGGCAGTCGATCCGGATCTTGACCCGCTGGAAGAGCGGGTTGTTCAGGTCGATGACATGCACTCGCTCGGCGAGCTCGTCCGGGCTGCACATCATGAGCAACGTGCCCTGTGGGTTTGCGGGCACGCTCTGCGCGGTGACCTGTTCCAGGGAGTAGGTGATCGTCTTGCGCTCCTCCTGGCTGACGCTCTTCATGGCGAAGGCGACCTGCGGTCGGCCGAGGTCGTCCCAGACCTTCGTGGCGCCGGTGGTCTGCGCTGCGCCCCCGGCGCCACCGCCCGCGGCGCCCGCACCTCCGGCGCCCGCACCTCCAGCACCAGCACCGGCACCACCAGCGGGCCCCCCGCCGGCACCAGCACCAGCACCGGCGCCCGCTCCGCC
>JBPOIZ010000046.1:0-11276 GCA_052034115.1 Actinomycetota bacterium | reverse complement strand
CCCGGCACCGTCGTCGAAGTCATCCGACGGGCTCCCTTCGGCGGGCCGTCGATCTACCGTCTCTGTGATTACGACATCTGCCTGCGCCAGGAGCACGCCCGGCACGTCCTGCTCGGGCGGTCGGCGTGACGGCCACCCGCATCGCCCTGCTCGGCAGCCCCAACGCCGGCAAGACGACGATCTTCAACCACCTGACCGGTTTGCGGGCTCGCACGGCCAACTACCCCGGGGTCACGGTCACCCGATCGGAGGGTATGGCGGCCACGCCCGGCGGTCCGGTCGCCGTCGAGGACGTGCCCGGCACCTATAGCCTCACGGCGATGAGCCCCGACGAGCAGGTCGTCGTGGATCTCATCGAGGGAGCCCTGGAGGGTTGCCCGGCCCCCGATGCGCTGGTGGTCGTCGTCGATGCCACCACCCTGCGGCGCAGCCTGACCCTCGTGGCTCAGGCCCTCACGGTGGACCGCCCCGTGCTCGTGGCGGTGACGATGCTCGACGAGCTGGCCGCCCGCGGCGGCGACCTCGACCTGGTCGCGCTGGGCCACGCGCTCGGTGTCCGGGTCCACGGGTTGACCGCACACCGAGGCGCCGGCATACCGGAGTTGGCCGCCGACCTGGCCCACCCGAACGGCTGGCCGACGCCGCCGGTGCTCCCGCCGGTGGAGGACGGCGAGCGAGCTGCCTGGGCCGCGTCGGTGCTCGCCAGCTCCGGCTACCGACCACCCACGGCCGACGCGCGCACGGGCGCGATCGACGAGGTCATCTTGCACCCGGTGTGGGGCGGGCTGGTCTTCCTGGCCTTGATGTTCGCCTTCTTCCAGACGATCTTCACCGTTGCCGCACCGGTGCAGGACCTCATCGAGTCCGGCCTCGGCGCGCTCGGGGGGTGGGTCGCCGGCGCCCTCGGCGAGCGCCTGCTCGGGGCCTTCCTCAACGAGGCGGTCATCGGCGGCGTGGGGTCGGTCCTCGTCTTCGTGCCGCAGATCGCCCTGCTCTTCCTGCTCATCTCGGTGCTCGAGGCCGTCGGGTACATGGCCCGGGCGGCATACCTCATGGATCGCATCATGGCGATCACCGGGCTCGACGGACGGGCCTTCGTCGCCATGCTGTCCTCGTTCGCCTGCGCCGTGCCCGGCATCATGGCCACCCGGACCATCCCGTCGTCCACGACCCGGATCGCCACGATCCTCTCGGCTCCCCTCATCCCATGCTCGGCCCGGCTGCCGGTCTATGTCCTGCTCGTCGGGCTCCTCGTGCCGTCCTCGGCTCGGTATGGGCCCATCCAGGTCCAGGGGCTGGCGATGTTCGCGCTCTACGTCGCGGGGGGGATGTCGGCCATGCTCGCGGCCCGGGTGCTCCGCTCGACGGTGCTGCGGGGCGACCTGGTGCCGTTCTACCTGGAGATGCCCCCCTATCGGCTGCCCGGCTGGCGCAGCGTCATCCTGGCGACGTGGGGGTCGGTGGCGGCCTTCTTGCGCAAGGCGGCCACCATCATCTTTGCGACCACGGTGGTCCTGTGGGCGCTGCTGTCCTTCCCGGCCCGCAGCGTCGAGACCACCGACCTCGACCCGCCGCAGGCCGCTGCCTACGTGCTCGACCACTCGTATGCCGCCGCCATCGGCAAGGCGGTCGAGCCGGTTTTCGAGCCGCTGGGGTTCGACTGGCGGATCGACCTGGGCCTGCTCGGGGCCATGTCGGCGCGGGAGGTCTTCGTGGCCACCTTGGGGCAGGTGGCTGCGGCGACCGACCCGGAGAACCCCACGGCGGCCCTGCGCTCGGCGACTCGGCTGGACGGGCCGGCGGCCGGTGAGCCGCTCTTCGACGCGCCGACGATCGTGGCCCTGCTGGCGTGGTTCGTCTATGCGCTGCAGTGCATGTCTACCGTCGCGGTCATGCGGCGCGAGACCGCGAGCTGGCGCTGGCCCGCCGTGGCGCTCGTCTCGCTCACCGTCCTGGCCTACGTCATGGCCTTCGTCGCGCGTCAGGTCACGATGTGGGTGGCCGGATGATCCCCTTGCACCCCGTGGCGACGACCGACCCGCAGACCGTCCGGTGGGTCGTCCCGGGTCTGTCGGCCGACCTCCTGCAGACCGCGGCGTCGGCGATCGCCGACGACCTGGCTGCGTGCGGCGTCGTCACAGCTCAGGCCGTGGACGGCGCCCTGGACCTCCAGCTGGCCGAGCCCCGGTCGTGGCGTCACGAGGGCGCAGCCGTGCGGACCCTGCTGAGCGGATCGCTCGGTCGGTGCTCCGTCGGCACGGGCTGCGTCACCGCTGCGACGTGCACGGCCTGTCCAGCTCGGGCCCGCACCGTCGGCGGCTTCGCCCGGGGCTGACCGATCAGCCGCCGACGACGGTGGTTTGCTGGGCGGCGGTCGCGGCAGGGCTGGCCGACCACGTGTGGTAGCCGCCGTCGAGGTTGGCGGCGCGTCGGCCCAGCTGGGTCAGCGTGCGTGCCGCGAAGTAACCCCGGATCCCCACTTCGCAGACCACGATGAGGTCGCCTGCGGGCAGCTCGGCGATCCGTGCACGCAGCTCGTCCACCGGAAGGTTGACCGCGCCCGGGATCGTGCCGGCCTCGACCTCACGTCGGGTGCGGACGTCGACCACGGTGGCGCCGTGTGCGACGCGCTCCTCGAGCTCATGCCACTGGACGGTCTCGACGAGCCCCTCGCGCAGGTTGCGGGCGACATACCCGAGCATGTTGATGGGGTCCTTGGCGGACCCGAACTGCGGCGCGTAGGCCAGCTCGAGGTCGGCCAGGGCGCTGGCGCTCAGCCCGCCGGCCATGGCCGTCGCGATGACGTCGATCCGCTTGTCGACACCGGCGCCGCCGACGCCCTGCGCCCCGAGGATGCGGTCCGTCGCGGGGTCGACCAGGAGTTTGAGGGACATCTCCTCGGCACCTGGGTAGTAGCCGGCGTGGTTGGCCGGGTGGGTGTGGACGGCCCGGTATGGCGTGCCGGACGCACGCAGCCGCTTCTCGTTCCACCCGGTTGAGGCAACCGACAGTCCGAAGACGCCGACGATCGCGGTCCCGAGCACCGGCCGGTCGCTGCCGCCGTGCCCGGCGATGATGTCGGCCACGACGCGGCCCTGCCGGTTGGCGGTGTTGGCCAGTGGCACCAGGGTCGGGGAGTCGTCGAAGGCGTCTCGCTTCTCGACGGCGTCGCCGACGGCGTAGATCGCCGGGTCGCTGGTCCGCAGCTGATCGTCGACCAGGATGCCGCCGCGTGGGCCGAGGTCGAGACCGGCCTGCAGGGCCAAGGTGGTTTCCGGACGCACACCGATGGCGGCGACCACGACATCGGCGGGGATCTGTTCCCCGGTGCTCAGCACGGCATGGGTTGCCGTCACCCCGGTGACCGCGGAGCTAAGGCGCAGGTCGACCCCGGCCTCACGCATCCGGCCGTGGACGATGCCGGCCAGCTCGGGGTCCACGGGGGCCATGACCTGGTCGGTGGCCTCGACGAGGGCGACCTGGAGACCGCGGTGCACGAGGTTCTCGGCCATCTCGACGCCGATGAAGCCACCACCGATGACGACAGCGGTGCGCGCGCCCGCGACGGCGCGGACCATCGCGTCGGTGTCCTCGATGTCGCGCAGGATCAGGGCCCGTTCCAGGCCGGGGATCGGCGGCCGCATCGGCCGGCCACCGGGGCTCAGGACGAGCGCGTCATACGGAAGGGTCGAGGTCGTTCCTGCACTCAGGTCGCGCACGGTGACCTCCCGGGCGGTCGCCTCGATGGCGACGACCTCGTGGCGGACCCGGACGTCGATGCCGAACCGGCGCTTGAGGCTGCCCGGGTTCTGCAGCAGCAAGGCACCGCGCTTCTCGATGACGCCGCCGACGTGGTAGGGCAGCCCACAGTTGGCGAACGACACGTAGCCGCTGCGCTCCAGCACCGTGATCTGGGCACTCTCGTCCAACCGACGCAGCCGCGTCGCGGCCGACATACCTCCTGCAACACCACCGACGATGACGACTCTCATGCCCTTGATCATATACCCCAGGGGGTATGGGGTCTCCGCGGTCCAGAGGGTGCGCTCCGGGCTCACGGACTCCTAGGTGCCGCTGACCGCATTGACAGGCTCCCGATAGGAAGCCGGCCGACTGTAGGTGCACGAAACCAGCCCGGTGACGATGGCCGGGTGACGAGATCTCTTGGAGGAGACCCCATGTCCCGAAACAAGACCACCGTGGTGGCCGCCTCACTGGTTGCGGTCGCGGCACTGGCCATCGGCGGTGCCACCTTGGCCAACGCGTCCACACCGACCGCTGCGTCCGCCGGTTCATCGAGCGGGTCGGCAGCCGCTGGATCGTCCGGCGCCGATGCCAATGAGGGGCAGGCCCCGGGCAGCCAGCAGCCTCAGGCCCCGGGCGGCCAGCAGGGCCGGATGCCCGGCGGCCACAGTCACACCCCGGTGACCGGCGACGAGCTGAGCAAGGTCACCGCCGCCGTCACGGCCCAGGACTCCGGCGTCACCGTCGAGTCGGTCCAGAAGGACGAGGACGGCTCGTATGACGTCCACGGGACCAAGGACGGCCAGCCGGTGATGCTCGAGGTCTCCGCCGACCTGGCCACGATCACCGAGCGCACCGGTGGCGGGATGGGCAAGGGCGGCGGCATGGGTGGCTCCCAGGACACCCCGGTCACCGGTGCCGAGGCGACCAAGGTCGGCGAAGCGGTCCAAGCCAAGGACTCTGCCGTGACCGTCGAGTCGGTGCGCAAGGACCCCGACGGGTCGTATGACGTCTTGGGCACCAAGGACGGACAGCCGGTCTTCTTCGACGTCTCTGCCGACCTGTCCGAGGTGACGCAGAACGCGGGCGGCCCGGGTCGCATGGGTGGTCATGGTGGCCCGGAGGGTGGTCCGGCTCCGACCGGGTCGGCTGCGAACGGGTCGGCTGCGAACGGTTCGGCGGCCAACGGAACGGCCTGACCAATGCACCGCGCGGGGCCCGTGACCAGGTCGGTCGCGGGCCCCGTCGCACGACCTGAGCGGCAGGGGACCGACTCCCTGATCGTCTCGTGGGACGGGCGGCTTCAAATACCCCCCGGGGTATGACACAATCGCGCCGGACGCCTCGGTCCCGGGGCGCGGTGAAGGAGGCGTGCGCCGTGGCACGAGTCGTCGTTCTGGGGGCGGGGGTGTCCGGCCATACCGCCGCGCTGCACCTGCGTCGAAAGCTGGGCAAGGAGCACGACGTCGTCGTCGTGACCCCGAACTCGCAGTGGAACTGGATCCCCTCGAACATCTGGGTCGGTGTCGGGAGGATGAAGGCCGAACAGGTCACCTTCCCCCTCGCCCCGATCTACCAGCGCAAGGGCATCGAGCTGCACCAGGCCAAGGCCATCGCCGTCCGCCCGGAGGGTGACCAGTCCGACCCGCAGGGCGCGGTCGACATCGTCTACACCGACCCGCAGCGCGCCGGTCAAGAGGCCAGGTTGCGCTACGACTACCTCATCAACGCCACCGGGCCTCGGCTGAACTTCGCGGCCACGCCGGGCCTGGGTCCGGACGGCAACTCCTTGTCGGTGTGCACCGCGGGGCATGCCGTCGAGGCGGCGGGTGCCCTCGCGGACACCATCGCCAAGCTCAAGGCCGGGCAGCGCCAGACCCTCGTTGTCGGCATGGGCCACGGGACCTGCACCTGCGAAGGCGCCGCCTTCGAATACGTCTTCAACGTCGACCACGAGCTGCGATCGGCCGGAGTCCGCGACCTCGCCGAGGTCGTCTACCTCACCAACGAGTTCGAGCTCGGTGACTTCGGCGTCGACGGGATGACCTTCGCGCAGAAGGGGTTCCGCACCACGAGCAAGCTGTGGACCGAGTCGCTGTTCCGTGAGCGTGGCGTGCGGGCCGTTCTCGGCGCCCATGTCGAGAAGGTCGAGCCAGGCGTCGTGCACTACGAGCAGGTGGACGGGACCCGGCATACCCTGCCGTTCGACTTCGCCATGCTGCTGCCGCCGTTCCGCGGCGCCGACCTGACCGCCTACGACCGGGCCGGCGACGACATCACCGGCACGGTCTTCGCGCCGAGCGGCTTCATGAAGGTCGACGCCGACTACGCCGCCAAGGGATACGACGAGTGGCGGGCCGAGGACTGGCCATCGACCTACGAGAGTCCGACCTACCCCAACGTCTTCGCCGTCGGGATCGCGTTCGCCCCGCCGCACCAGATCTCACGCCCCCGCAAGAGCCCGAACGGCACCGTGGTCGCTCCGTCACCGCCGCGGACCGGTATGCCGTCCGGAGTCATGGGCAAGACGGTGGCCCTGACCATCGTCGAGCGGATCGCCAAGGGACCCTCGGCTCCGGCGCACACCGCGTCGATGGCCTCGATGGGAGCCGCCTGCGTGGCGTCGGCGGGCACCGGGCTGCGTAGCGGCTCGGCAGCCGCCATGACGATGTATCCCGTCGTGCCGGACTACACCACCTACCCCGGCTCGGGCCGCAGCCTCGACGACACGATCGGGGAGATCGGCCTGGCCGGTCACTGGCTCAAGCTCATGCTCCACTACCTGTTCATCCACAAGGCCAAGGCCCGCCTGGGCTGGCAGTTCATCCCGGAGTGACCGATGACCTCACCCACCCCCCGTGACGACGCGCCGCTCATCGCTGCCGACCGCTCGATCGCCGCTGCCCCGATGCCGACGCCCAGCACCGTGCGGCAGCGGCAGAACCTGCTCCTGCAGGCCGGCCGGTTCGCGATCCTCAACGCCAGGATCATGCGGATGGTCCTCAAGGGCCACCACTAGGGCCGGCGTCGGCTGCGCCCGGCTGGCGTGGCCGGATCTCCCAAGCCCCGAGCGATGGGGATGTGTCGCGTCCCCTCCGTGACCGTTGGGGATGGGGCGCTGTGGGGCGGCCACAGCGCCTCAGCCCCAACGGTCGGGGCGTCAGCGCGCCAGATCGCCATCGGTCGGCGCGCTGGCTGCCTCGCCGGCGCCGAGGCGGAGGTATGGCGATCAGGCGTCGATGGCCGATGGCGCGCCGCGGACGGTCGCCTCGAGCGGTTGCAGATATACCCCCAGGGGTATATGGTTCGGAGTAACGTCATCACTCGCACCGACCTCGGAGGACACCATGTGCAGCCCCGCGACGTGCCGTCAGTGCGGCAAGTACACCTGGAGCGGTTGCGGCCGCCACGCTGACCAGGTCATGAGCCGGATCCCGGCGCAGCACCGCTGCACCTGCCGCTGACGCACCACCACTGCGCTGCGCTACACCTGCGTGTAGCGCAGCGCAGTGGCGTCCGACCGGCACTCGTCGCCGATGGCCAGGTCGACGACCTCTCCGAGCGGCCGCAACATATGTAACCGGTCGACCAGGCGGTTGCGCAGGGTGAGTGGATCGATGGTGTTGAGGTAGATCTTCGTCCCACCCTCGAAGCCGGCGAGGGTGGAGATCCGCAGTGACACGACGGCACGGAACGGCATCGCCGTCTCGACGCTGGGCGGGCGGTGGTACCACTGCTCATTGACCGGCACCCGGGCTCCGACGGCCGCGTGCACGGTGTGCAGGACGTCCGCGAAGCCGTCGAGCTCGGCTCGGCTCATGAGCCAGGGCAGCTGCTCCTGGCCCCGTGCATAGACGACCACGCTGGGAAACCGGTGTCCGATTCCGGCGACCGCGACCGCGTGGTCGTTCTCGGCGATGAGCAAGCCGCGGTCGGCGGCGTAACCGACGCCCAGACGCGCATAGAGGTCAGGGTCCTCGCGCACTCGCAGCAACTGGCGTTCGATGTCGACGCCGAGCTCGTCAATGGCCACCACCTGCTTGTGCAGATGGTCGAAGGAGGCACCAGCGGGCCGGAGCCAGTTCTGGAACGCCTGGACGTAGCGCGCGTGCGGATTCCCGTCGTACTGCATCCGGACCGCCGCGGCAGTGAACCCGACATACCGGGCGTGCTCCGCAGGGGTGAGCGTGCCGGAGCCGGCCAGGTCGTCCTCGTGCTTGCCGCCGTCGGTGAAATGCCGTCGGGCGACCACGACGTCGTGGCAACCGCCGAAGAACGCGGCCACCTGCTCGAGCTGGGCAGCGGTGCCCAGGGCGTCCCACTGCTCCTGGGTCATGCCGGCAGCGCCGGCCTTGCTCCGGGCGACGTCGAGGACGTGGGCCCGGCCCCGTTCGGTCGACACGTACGCCCGGTAGGAGGCCGCGGCCTGGGCCGTGGGCTGGTAGCCGTAGTTGAGGCGCCAGTAGTCGAAGGACAGGATCTCGAACAGGTTCGGGATGAGCCGGAACTCGGCCACGGTGTCTTCGAGCTCGTCGGCCATGAGCCCGGTCAGGACCTGCCAGCTCTCGCCGGAGCGGACGAGCCGGGCCTTCTCCGGTGGGGTGTCGGCATACCGGAGCTGACAGAAGGCGCAGTGGCGCCCGGTGCGGGCGTGGTCGATCTTGTGTTTGTCGGCTGGAGGCAAGCCCAGCGGCCGATTGGCGCGGCCGGGCACCGTCCAGACCTGGGTGCCGGTGAAGGGGTTGACTTGCTTGATCGTCCCGTCGCGCAGGGTCGTCAGCGGCGACCGATGGCCCATCAGCCCTCGGCAGCCGCGTCGGCCGGACCGCTCGCCTGGGCCAGCTCGGCGGCCACTGCCGCGTCGCGAGCCTCCAGCAGCGCCCGGACCCGGCGGACCAACTCGGGCATGCCACGTTCGAGCGCCGCCAGGACGTCCTCGAACCCGGACTGGCCGCCATACCACGGGTCCGGGATCCCCTCGCCCTCCTCCATCGTCGGGTCGAGCTCGCTGAACAGGATGGCGTGAGCCAGGTCCCGGCCGGCGATCCGGCGCATGCGGTCGAGGTGGATCGGCTCCATGGCGATAACGAGGTCGGCTTCCAGCAACTCGGCAGCGGTCACCTGGTGGGCGGTGTGACCGGACGCGTCATACCCGTGGGCGCGCAGCGTGCGCGCTGCCCGCGGGTCGATGGGTTCCCCGACTTCTTCACGGCTCGTGGCGGCGCTGGCGACGACGACGCCGTCGATGCCGGCCTCCGCAAGGTGGTGCCGGGCGACCCGCTCTGCCATGGGCGATCGGCAGATGTTGCCCCAGCACACGAAGACAACACGAACCATGATTCATCGTGGCGCGAAGCCCGGATCGGCTCCCGGGTCGAAAGACCCGCGACGTCACGCGAGTCCACCTTTCGCTTCGGCGATCCCGACGCTACTGTCGGACCTCGTGGTCGGCTGGCGGCATCCCGTGCGCATCGTGCCGTTGGCGTTCCTCCTGGTCATCGCCATCGGCACCGTGCTGCTGTTGCTGCCCGTCTCGCGCACCGAAGGATCGCCGGCGAGTCTGCTGGCCGCGGCGTTCACCTCGGTCTCAGCGACCTGCGTCACGGGCCTGACCGTCGTGGACACCGCGACCTATTGGACCCCCTTCGGGCAGGCGGTCATTCTCGGGCTGATCCAGATCGGCGGTTTCGGGGTCATGTCGCTGGCGACCTTCCTCGCCGTCGCGGTCTTCGGTCGGCTCGGTCTGCGCGGTTCCCTCGTGGCCCAGACCGACTCGCACGCCTCCACGCTGGGCAACGTCCGCAGCACGCTCAGGACGGTCGCCACGGCGATGTTCACGCTGGAAGGCCTGATCGCGGCGTTTCTCACGGTGCGCTTCTACACCGCGTATGACGAGGGCGAGCCGCTCCTTGCCCTGTGGCACGGGGTGTTCCACGCGGTCAGCGCCTTCAACAACGCCGGCTTCGCCCTCTACACCGACAACCTCATGGGTTTTGTCGGCGACGGGTGGATCATCATGCCGCTGTGTGCCGCGATCATCGCCGGCGGCATCGGCTTCCCGGTCTATCACGAGCTGCTGCGCCGATGGCGGCGGCCGAAGACCTGGTCGGTCCACCTGCGGATCACGGCCGTCGGCTACTTCGCCCTGCTGGCCATCTCGCTGGTCTCCTTCGCCATCGCGGAGTGGAACAACCCAGGCACCCTGGGAGGTCTGGACGGCAACGGCAAGATCTTCGGCACAGTGATGGGCGGTGTCACACCCCGCACGGCTGGCTTCAACTCGATCGACTACGGCCAGGCCGCCCCGGAAACGCTGCTGGTCAACTCCTTGATGATGTTCATTGGGGGCGGCAGCGCCGGCACCGCCGGTGGTATCAAGGTCGGCACCTTCCTGCTGCTCGCCTTCGTCATCTGGGCCGAGATCCGCGGCGAACCACAGGTCGTCGTGGGACACCGGGCCATCTCACCGGACGCGATCCGCCAGGCGCTGACCGTCGCCCTGCTCAGCGTCGCCGCGGTCGCCGTCGGCACCATCGCCATGCTCGACACGTCGGCATACCCGCTGGAGAAAGTGCTCTTCGAGGCGGCCTCCGCCTTCGGCACCACAGGACTGTCGACCGGGATCACCCCGACTCTGCCGGCCTTCGACCAGGTCGTCCTGATGCTCCTGATGCTCGTCGGCCGGCTCGGGCCGGCCGGTGCCGCGACGGCCCTGGCCCTCAACGCACAGCACCGCCACTACCGCTTGCCGGAGGAGAGACCCATCGTTGGCTAGGAACCCGCTCGCACGCGACGCCCACCAGGACGCCACCGTGGTCGTCATCGGCCTCGGTCGATTCGGTCAGTCGGTGGCCACCTCCCTGGTTCGGATGGGCATGGAGGTGCTCGCCATCGAGTCCGACCCGGAGCTGGTCGCCAAGTTCGCCGATCAGATCACCCATGTGGTGCAGGCCGACGCCACCGACGCCGACGCCCTGCGTCAACTCGACGTCCGCAACTTCGCTCACGCCATCGTGGCCATCGGCAACAACGTCGAGGCGAGCCTGCTCACGACGATGAACCTGCTCCAGGCCGGGGTGGGCGACGTCTGGGCCAAGGCGATCACCGCCGCCCATGGGGCGATCCTCGACCGGATCGGGGCCCATCACGTCGTGCGGCCCGAATGGGAGGCCGGGGAGCGGGTCTCGCACCTCATCATGGGCACCATGACGCAGTACATGGAGTTCGAGGACGACTACGTCATCGCCCGGACCTTTGCTCCTGAGGAGGCCTGGGGCAAGACCCTGGGCGAGGCGGCGCTGCGCAGCAGGTACGACGTGACCATCGTGGGGCTCAAGCGGCGCGGGGAGAGCTTCACGTATGCCCGCCCCGAGACCGGTGTCCAGGAGCACGACGAACTCATCGTCTCCGGCCGGACCAAGCCCGTCGAGCGGTTCTGCGCCCTCTCCTGAGAGTCGTCCTGGACACCGAAGGGGCGGTAACCCCGGGGTCCCCGGGGAAACCCCCCCCCTCGGTATTGCGGGTCAAGCCCC
>JBPOIZ010000074.1:0-20364 GCA_052034115.1 Actinomycetota bacterium | reverse complement strand
CCGGTCCCCTGTCGTGGCGTCGTCGGCGTGGGTGGCCCCGACGGCCGTCCTCGTCGGTGACGTGGAGGTGGGCCCCGGGGCGAGCATCTGGTATGGCGTGGTCATTCGCGCCGAGCGGGAGCGGATCTCCATCGGCTCTGGATCGAACGTCCAGGACAACGTCGTGCTGCACGCCGATCCCGGGGCGCCGTGCCGGGTGGGCGCGGGGGTGACGATCGGGCACGCGGCGGTCGTGCACGGTTGCACGATCGAGGACGGCGCCCTCATCGGAATGCACGCCACGGTGCTCAACGGGGCGAGTGTGGGTGCTGGCGGAATGGTGGCCGCTGGTGCGGTCGTCTTGGGCGGCCAGGCCATCCCTGGCGACCCCCTGGCCGCCGGAGTGCCGGCCAGGGTCCGCCGGATGTTGACGCCGGAGGAACGGGCCTCCCTGGCCGTCAGCGCGACGACCTACGAGGGTCTGCGGGAACTCCACCGTGGAGCGACGGACGCCGCCACGCCGGGGTGAACCGACCGCTTAGGCTGTGCCCATGGCTGACTTCGACGTCGTAGTTCTCGGTGCCGGGCCCGGTGGGTATGTCGCAGCGATCCGGTGTGCCCAACTCGGCCTGCGGACCGCCGTCGTCGAGGAGAAATACTGGGGTGGGGTCTGTCTCAACGTCGGGTGCATCCCGAGCAAAGCGCTGCTGAAGAACGCGGAGATCGCCCACCTGCTCACCCACGAGAAGGCGACGTTCGGCATCGAGGGGGATGCGCACCTGACCTACGGCCCCACGCATGCGCGCTCCCGCCAGGTGTCGGCGAACATCGTCAAGGGCGTCCACTACCTGATGAAGAAGAACAAGATCACCGAGATCAACGGGTGGGGGACCCTCACGTCGCCGACGACGATGACCGTGCGCGGTGCCGACGGCGAGAGCCAGATGCTCAGCTTCGACAGCCTCATCATCGCCACCGGGTCGACCACCCGCATGCTGCCCGGCGTGACGGTGTCGCCGAACGTCGTCACCTACGAGGAGCAGATCCTCGACCCGAACCTGCCTGGTTCCATCATCATCGCCGGCTCCGGCGCCATCGGCGTGGAGTTCGCCTACGTCATGAAGAACTTCGGTGTCGAGGTGACCATCGTCGAGTTCCTGGACCGCATGGTCCCCACCGAGGACGCCGATGTGTCCAAGGAACTGCTCAAGCACTACAAGAAGCTCGGCGTCAAGGTGCTGCTGTCGACCAAGGTCGAGGCGGTCGAGGACACCGGCTCCGGGGTCCGTGTCACGGTCACCCCCGCCGCGGGCGGCGAGCCGACCGTGCTGGAGGCCGACCGGCTCCTGTCCGCCATCGGCTTCGCACCCCGGACCCAGGGTTACGGCCTGCACGCCGTCGGGGTCTCCTTGACCGAGCGAGGGGCCATCGCGGTCGACGGCCGGTGCCGCACGTCGGTGCCTGGCGTCTACGCCATCGGTGACGTCACCGCCAAGATGATGCTCGCCCACGTGGCCGAGGCCATGGGGATCGTCGCCGCCGAGACCATCGCCGGGGTCGAGACGATGGAGATCGACATGCGATTCATCCCTCGCGCGACCTACTGCCAGCCGCAGATCGGCTCGATGGGGCTGTCCGAGGCTCAGGCCAAGGAGGCTGGTCATCAGGTGAAGGTCGCGACCTTCCCGTTCTCGGCCAACGGCAAAGCCCAGGGCCTGGGCCACGCCGTCGGTTTCGTCAAGATCGTGGCCGACGCCGAGCACCACGAGATCCTCGGTGCCCACCTGATCGGCCCGGACGTCACCGAGCTCCTGCCGGTGCTCAATGCCGCTCAGACGTGGGACCTGACCGCCGACGAACTGTCGCGCGTCGTCTTTGCTCACCCGACCCTTGGCGAGGCGGTCAAGGAAGCCCTGCACGGCCTCGCCGGGCACATGATCAACCTCTGACCCGTCGCTCGGAGGGCTCAGCCGCTCGGCTCGGCCAGCTCCTGTTCGGCGGTCACCCCGTCGATGAGGTGCGCTGCGGCCCGCACGAGCAGCGGCTCGAGGGCGACGTCGCCGCGCCTGATGAGCGCGAGCAGCTCGTCGCGCATCCGCGGCTCCCAGAACTTCTGCAGGTGCGTGCCGATCTCGGTCGCCGCAGTGTCCTCGTCGAGATGGGCGAACTGTCGGACGATGTCGTGGCCCTTGCGGATGACGGGCGAGGAGTGCCTGGCCGCACCCGTCATGACGCACCCATCCGGGCCGTCGCGACGGTCACCTGCACTGCGGTCACCTTGTACTCAGGGCAGTTCGTCGCCCAGTCCGAGTTGTCCGTCGTCACGACGTTCGCCCCCGTGACCGGGTGGTGGAAGGTTGTGTAGACCACCCCAGGGGGCATGCGGTCACTGACCAGTGCGGGCAACGTCGTCGTGCCGACCCGGGAGGACAACTCGACCGAGTCCCCGGTGGCAATTCCGCGCAGCTCGGCATCGCTGGGGTGGATCTCCAGGACATCGCTCGGGTGCCACAGGGAGTTGGCCGTCCGCCGCGTCTGCGCCCCGACGTTGTACTGGCTCAGGATCCGGCCGGTCGTCAGGACGAGCGGGAACCGGCGGGTGGCCCGCTCGGTCGTCGGGACGTAGACGGTCTGGACGAGGCGTCCACGGCCGCGCACGAAGCCATCGACATGCATGATCGGGGTGCCCTGCGGTGCCCGGTCGTTGACCGGCCACTGCATCGACCCCTCCTCGTCCAGCCGGGCGTGCGAGACCCCGGCGAAGGTCGGTGTCGTCGCAGCGATCTCGGCCATAATCTGCGCCGGCCCGTCATACGACATGGGATAGCCCATCGCCGTGGCGACCTCGCAGACCACCCGCCACTCGTCCTTACCGACCCGGCTCGGCATGATCGGGCGCACCCGGTTGAGCCGCCGCTCGGCGTTGGTGAAGGTGCCGTCCTTCTCCAGGAACGAGGTGCCGGGCAAGAAGACATGCGCGAACCGGGCGGTCTCGTTGAGGAAGAGGTCCTGAACGACCACCAGGTCCATGGCGCGCAAGGCAGCCTCGACGTGTGCGGTGTTGGGGTCGGACTGGGCGATGTCCTCACCCTGGACATAGAGGCCGCGGAACGAGCCGCCGACTGCGGCGTCGAACATGTTGGGGATCCGCAGCCCGGGCACGGGCTGGATCCGCACTCCCCACAGGTTCTCGTAGATGCCGCGGACGTCATCGAGGGACACATGCCGGTAGCCCGGCAACTCGTGGGGGAACGAGCCCATGTCGCAGGACCCCTGGACGTTGTTCTGACCCCGCAGCGGGTTGACCCCGACCCCCGGTCGGCCGATGTTCCCGGTGAGCATCGCCAGGTTGGCCATCCCCATGACCATCGTCGAGCCCTGGCTGTGCTCGGTGACGCCCAGGCCGTAGTAGATGGCCGCGTTGGCTGCGCCTGCGTAGAGCCGGGCGGCCGCGCGCAGGTCGCCAGCCGGTATGCCGGTCTCGTCCTGCACGGCCTCCGGGGAATGAGCGGGGTCGGCGATGAAGGTGAGGAACGCATCGACGTCCTCGCACCGGTCCCGGAGGAAGGCCTGGTCGGCCAGCCCTTCGGTGACGACGACGTGGGCCATCGCGTTGACGAGAGCGACGTTCGTGCCGGGACGGACGGGCAAGTGGTAGGCGGCTTCGATGTGCGGGGAGCGCACCAGCTCGATCCGGCGCGGGTCCGCCACGATGATCGCTGCACCCTGCCGCAGCCGTCGCTTCAAGCGGGAGGCGAAGACCGGGTGGGCGTCGGTGGGGTTGGCTCCGATGAGGAGGACGACGTCGGCCTGGGCCACCGAGGCGAAGTCCTGGGTGCCCGCGGACGTGCCGAAGGTCTGGCTCAGGCCGTAACCGGTGGGGGAGTGGCACACTCGGGCGCACGTGTCGACGTTGTTGTTGCCGAACGCCGCCCGGACCATCTTCTGGACGACGTAGACCTCCTCGTTGGTGCAGCGCGAGGACGAGATGGCGCCGATCGCGCCGACTCCGTGTCGTTGCTGGATGGTGCGGAAGCCGGCGGCCACCGTGGCGATGGCGTCATCCCAACTGACCACCGTCCACGGGTCGTCGATGGAGTCGCGCACCATGGGTTGGAGCTGGCGGTCGCGGTGGTCGGCATATCCGAAGGCAAAGCGCCCCTTGACGCACGAATGGCCCTCGTTGGCCCCTCCGGAGCGCAGCGGCACCATCCGCACGACGTCCACGCTCCCGTCGTCGCCGTCGCGCACCTCGGCTCGGAACGAACAGCCGACGCCGCAGTAGGCGCAGGTCGTCTCGACCGACCGGCTCGGCATACCGAGCTCGACGAGGGACTTCTCCTCCAACGCCGAGGTGGGACACGCCTGGACGCACGCGCCGCAGGAGACGCACTCCGAGCCGAGGAAGTCGGTGCCGCCGGGTGTGATCCGCGAGTCGAAGCCCCGGCCGGCGACGGTCAAGGCGAAGGTGCCTTGGATCTCGGAACACGCGCGGACGCACCGCGAGCACACGATGCAGGAGGCCGGGTCGTAGGCGAAGTAGGGGTTCGACTGGTCCGGGGCATCGGTGACATGGGAGGCACCCGCTTGGCCGTAGCGGACGACATCGACGCCGAGGTCATGAGCCAGCCGCTGTATGTCGCACGACCCGCGGGCGCAGCCGGCGCAGTCCTGGGGGTGGTCGGAGAGGTAGAGCTCGAGGACGCCCCGCCGCAGTCGTTGCACCTGGTCGGTGCGGGTGTCGACGACCATGCCGTCGGCGCACGGGGTGGTGCACGACGCGGGGGTGCCTCGACCCCCCTCGATCTGCACCAGACACAGGCGACACGAACCGAAAGCAGCGAGGCTGTCGGTGGCACACAGCCGGGGGATCTCCACCCCGGCCAGCGCGGCCGCCCGCAGCACCGATGTCCCGATCGGAACCGTCACGGATTGGCCGTCGATCGTCACGTCGACGACCGGTGCGTCGTCCACCGGGGCAGGGGTGCCGAGGTCCCGTTCTGGGGCGATGGTCATGGCGCGACCTCCTGTGCGGCCGGTTCGAGCCCGAAGTCCTCCGGGAAGTGCTGCAGGCAGCTGCGCACCGGCAGGGGGGTGAGCCCGCCCATGGCGCAGAGTGAGCCCTTCGTCATGGTCTCGCACAGGTCCTCGAGCAGGGCCAGATCGGCAGTGGGGTTCACGCCGTGGCGGATCCGGTCGATGACCTCCACCCCGCGGGTGCTGCCGATGCGGCAGGGGGTGCACTTGCCGCAGGACTCGGCGGCGCAGAACTCCATGGCGAACCGGGCCATGGCACCCATGTCCGCGGTGTCGTCGTAGACGACGATGCCGCCGTGACCGAGCAGCCCCCCGGCGGCGGCGAGCTCCTCGTAGTCCATGGGGACATCGAGGGCCGCCGCGGGCAGATATGCGCCCAGCGGGCCGCCGACCTGGACGGCTTTGAGCGCTCGCCCGGTCCGGGTGCCCCCGCCGTACCCTTCGACGAGCTCGCGCAAGGTCAGCCCGAACGGCACCTCGACGATTCCGCCGGTGGAGACGTTGCCGCCGAGCTGGAAGACCGACGTGCCGCGCGAGCGACCCGAGCCCAACGCGGCGTATGCCGTGGCGCCGCCCTCGGTGAGCAGCGCCGGGACGGTCGCCAAGGTGATGACGTTGTTGACCACGGTCGGCTGGCCGAACAGGCCCGAGAGCGCCGGGATCGGCGGCTTGGCCCGCACCTCGCCGCGGCGACCCTCGATGCTCTCTAGCATCGAGGTCTCCTCGCCGCAGATGTAGGCCCCCGCGCCCACGCGGACGTCGATGACGAACGGGCGGCCGGGACCGAGCCCGTCCGGGCCGAGCAGCCCGTCGCCCTCGGCGACGGCAATGGCGTGCCTCAGGACCTCGATCGCGCGGGGGTATTCGGAGCGCACGTAGACGAACCCGTGCTGCGCGTCGACCGCGTGCCCAGCGATGAGCATGCCCTCGATGAGCGCGAACGGGTCGCCCTCGATGAGCATGCGGTCGGCATAGGTGCCCGAGTCGCCCTCGTCGGCGTTGGCGCAGACGTACTTCACGTCGCTCGCCGCCGACAGGACGGTCTGCCATTTCACCCCGGTCGGGAACCCCGCCCCGCCGCGGCCGCGTAGCCCTGCGGCGACCACCTCGGCACAGACCTGCCCGGGGTCGAGCGTCAGGGCCCGGGCGAGCCCGCGCAGCCCACCGTGCTCGCGGTAGTCGGACAACGAGCCCGGGTCGACGACCCCGACGCGGGCGAAGGTCACCCGGTGCTGCGAGCGCAGCCAGGGGTGATCCGCCATCGGACCCAGGTCGGGGTGAGCACCGGCCAGGATCGCCGGTACGTCCTGCGGTGCCGTCGCGCCGTAGCCGACCCGGCCGTTGCCCCGATCGATCTCGACGAGCGGTTCGAGCCACGCCATACCCCGCGACCCGGTGCGCACGACACTGACCTCCGGGTGCTGCGCGAGGGCCGCCGCGACCGCGTCCGCTCCGCGGGCCACGGCAAAGGAGTCAGCCGGCACGTAGGCCGTGATGTGCCGCTGGGGGTCGGCGCCTGCTGGCTGGGCGACCGGCGCCGCGACCAGCCCGATCGACCCGTCGGACGGTGGGACGGCGGGGGCGGCGGGGGCCGCCGGGGGGGCCGAGGCCACCGCCGAGACCGCCGAGACGACCCCGGCCTCAGCGTCGACGTCCGTGATGGGTCGCCCGTCGACCATGGCGCTGGGACCCGCCGCGCACAGGCCGAGGCAGAAGACGGTTCCGACCTCGACGTCGTTGCGGCCGGCATACCGGTGTTGCGTCGCTGCCAGGACGGCGTCGCCGCCGACCGATTGGCACGCCTCGCCACGGCAGACGTCGATGCGGTGCTCGGCCGGTGGCGTGCGCCGGAAGTCGGCGTAGAACGAGATGACGCCGAGGACCTCGGCCCGGGAGAGGTTGAGGACGTGGGCGAGCACGGCGATGTCGTCATCGGCGACGTAGCCGAGCTCCTCCACGACCGCATGGAGGATCGGCAGCAGCGGCCCGGACAGGTGCCGGCGCTCCTCGGCGATGGCGCGCACCTGCACAAGCCGTTGTGACATGAATCGCAGTCTAGACGCGCCGGTCTAGGGGCAGTCGGCCAGCATCCCGGCGAGCGCCTCGCGTTCGGTGGCGGTCACCGTGAGGTCGTAGGCAGCCTTGACGGCGACATACGAACGCCCGAACCGGCAGCGCAGCGCGGGGGTCTTCGGGGCCCATGAGTCGGCGCCTCGGTGGGCCTTGGCGAGGTTGGTCGCCGCGGAGACAGCCCACAGCTCGGGGCGGCGGACGTCATGCGCGAAGGCGATCCGGCGCTGCGGGGACCAGGCGGCGGCACCCGAGACCCACGCCTCGTAGAGGGAGACGAGGTGATCGACCTGCACCAATTGGGCTTGCGTGGAGTCCTTCAGGTCGGCCGCCGCGACGAGTTGGCCGGTGTAGGCGTCCCGCCACCTGCCCGAGAGGGCCTCCTCGCACGTCGAGCCGTGTGATCGGATCCGGCCGGTGCGCACCGTGACCGCCTGGCCGACGAGGGTGTCCTGCCGGGACGTGCAGCCGTTGCGGTCCAGATCGAGCCACTCCGGCGGCCCGAACGCCGACCGGCAGTACGTCGCGCCCGAACCGCGTCGGGCCGTGACGAGCTCGCCGAGAAGCCGACGGGCATCGGTGGCCGACGGGACGACGGCGGGTCCGGGCGGCTGCTTCGGCACCGTGATCGACCCCGGGCGACACGGGTCGGGCGTCGTCGTGCCTTTCGGCGGACGTGGCACGGCAGGGGTCGGCACCCCGGCTGGGGCCGAGCTGCTCGACCGGCTCGGTGTCGGCGTGCTGACCACCCGGCCGTCCCAGGCGGTGCAACCGGCCACGAGCAGCACCGTTGCCAGGGCACTGACGTGAATCCATCGGGGCACGGCGCGAGCCTAGGGGCAGTCGGTCCGCTCCGGATGACTCACGTCTTTGATGCCCGCCAGGGTCGGGTGGCATCCATCGCTCGCGCGTGGGTCGGCCACCCTTCAGGCCGCGGTTACCCTCTTCAGCCGCAGAAACATCCGCGGCTGGAGCGGGTAAGTGCGGCTGGAGGCCTGGTGTCCAGTCGACGTGAGTCGACATGCGTCGACCCGCCGATTAGGGCGGTCCAGCGCAGCGCTGCTACCCTGGGCAGGCCGTATGCCGGCCGCGGATCGATAGTGCCCAGGTGGACCTGCCCTGGGGCGCCGCGCAACGAGTCCTGACAAGGAGAGTCTGGTTCCTCATGCCGTTGGACGCTGACGTGAAGAAGAACATCATGGCCGAGTACGCCACCGCCGAGGGTGACACCGGCTCCCCCGAGGTCCAGATCGCGCTGCTGAGCCAGCGCATCAAGGACCTCACCGAGCACTCGCGCACGCACCCGCATGACCACCACAGCCGCCGCGGTTTGCTGCTCCTCGTGGGCCGGCGCCGCCGCCTCCTGCGCTACTTGGAGGCCACCGACATCGAGCGTTATCGCTCGCTGATCAAGCGTCTCGGCCTGCGCCGATGATGTGACGACATGGGCGGTCCCTGGTGGGGCCGCCCTTGTCGTATGCCGGGGCAGCACCCCGGCGCCCGAAGAAACCTCGTGCACAACGACGATGCACGTGGACAGCAGTGAAGAGAAACGGAGGGCCCAGTGGAGGGTCCAGAGATCATCAGCGCCGAAGCCGTCATTGACAACGGTTCGTTCGGCACCCGCACCGTCCGGTTCGAGACCGGACGCCTCGCCCGTCAGGCCGGTGGCTCGGTCACCGCATACCTCGACGACGAGACCATGCTCCTGTCGACGACCACCGCCGGGAAGTCCCCGCGCGACGGCTTCGACTTCTTCCCCCTGACCGTGGACGTCGAGGAGCGGATGTATGCCGCCGGGCGCATCCCCGGCTCGTTCTTCCGCCGCGAGGGTCGCCCGACGACCGAGGCGATCCTCACCTGCCGGCTCATCGACCGCCCGCTGCGCCCCAGTTTCGTCAAGGGCCTGCGCAACGAGGTCCAGGTGGTCATCACCGTCCTGGCGGTCAACCCCGACCACCAGTACGACGTCCTGGCCATCAACGCAGCCTCCGCGTCGACGCAGATCTCCGGCCTGCCGTTCAGCGGCCCGATCGGCGGCGTGCGCGTCTCGCTCATCGACGGCCAGTGGGTCGCCTTCCCGAACTACTCCGACATCGAGCGCTCGACCTTCGACATGGTCGTCGCCGGCCGCATCGTCGGTGACGACGTCGCGATCATGATGGTCGAGGCCGAGGCCACCGACTCGACGTGGAACCTGGTCAAGCACGAGGGCAAGCAGGCTCCGACCGAAGAGGTCGTCGCCGGTGGCCTGGAGGCCGCGAAGGGCTTCATCCGCGTTCTGTGCGACGCGCAGTCGCAGATGGCCGCCTCGGCCGCCAAGGACGTTGCCCAGTTCCCGGTCTTCCTCGACTACGCCGACGACGTCTACGCAGCCGTCGAGGCCGCGTGCGCGACGCAGACCGCCGAGGCGCTGACCATTGCGGGCAAGCAGGAGCGCGAGGAGCGCCTCGACGAGATCAAGTCGGCGCTGCACCTCGAGCTCGTCGGCGACTCCGATGGTGAGTCCGCCGGTCGGGTCGGTCCCTTCCACGGCCGGTCCAAGGAGGTCTCCGCGGCGTTCCGGTCGGTGCAGAAGAAACTCGTCCGCCAGCGGATCCTGCGTGACGGCGTGCGCATCGACGGCCGTGGCCTGCGCGACATCCGGGCGCTGTCCGCCGAGGTCGAGGTCATCCCGCGGGTCCACGGCTCGGCGATCTTCGAGCGCGGCGAGACCCAGATCCTCGGGGTGACGACGCTGAACATGCTCAAGATGGAGCAGCAGCTCGACACCCTTTCGCCGGTGGCCAAGAAGCGCTACATGCACAACTACAACTTCCCGCCCTACAGCACCGGTGAGACCGGCCGGGTCGGGTCGCCGAAGCGCCGCGAGATCGGTCACGGCGCCCTCGCCGAGCGCGCCATCATGCCGGTGCTCCCGACCCGCGAGGAGTTCCCCTACGCGATCCGTCAGGTGTCCGAGGCCCTCGGCTCCAACGGCTCGACGTCGATGGGCTCGGTCTGCGCCTCGACCCTGTCGCTGCTCAACGCCGGTGTGCCGCTGCGCGCCGCGGTCGCGGGCATCGCAATGGGTCTGGTCTCGGACACGGTCGACGGGCAGACCCGGTATGCCGCGCTGACCGACATCCTCGGGGCCGAGGACGCCTTCGGCGATATGGACTTCAAGGTCGCCGGCACCAAGGAGTTCGTCACCGCGATCCAGCTCGACACCAAGCTCGACGGCATCCCGGCCGACGTGCTGGCCGGCGCCCTGACCCAGGCCCGCGAGGCTCGCCTGCACATCCTCGATGTCATGGGCGAGGCCATCGACGGCCCGGACGACATGAGCGCCTACGCGCCGCGGATCATCACCATCAAGGTCCCGGTCGACAAGATCGGCGAGGTCATCGGCCCCAAGGGCAAGATGATCAACCAGATCCAGGACGACACCGGCGCCGACATCTCCATCGAGGACGACGGCACGGTGTTCATCGGCGCGGTCGACGGTCCGTCGGCCGAGGCCGCGCGGGCGGCGGTCAACGCGATCGCCAACCCGCAGATGCCCGAGGTCGGCGAGCGGTTCCTCGGGACCGTGGTTAAGACGACGACCTTCGGTGCGTTCATCTCGCTGCTGCCCGGCAAGGACGGCCTGCTGCACATCTCCGAGGTGCGCAAGCTCGTCGGCGGCAAGCGGATCGACGCCGTCGAGGACGTCCTCAAGGTGGGTCAGAAGATCCAGGTCGAGCTCAAGGAGATCGACCCGCGCGGCAAGCTCTCGCTCGCCGCGGTCACCGCCGAAGGAGACGGCCAGGGCGCAGCTCCGGCCGCCGAGGTCGGCGCGGACGCCTGATCGGCACCCCTGGTTCCACGACGGGTCCCGCGCCTTGGGCGCGGGACCCGTCGTGCGTGTTGGGTCTTCGTGCTCCATGGGCCTCGCGCGCCGGAAGGGCGCTGTCGGCGAGCCCTTGCCGTGGGTATAGCCCATACTGACCCGCAACAGACCTTTGGCCGGGCATGGTGATGACATGGCGCTAGCGGCGGTTCGTCGCATGTCGGTGGTAGCTGTCGTGACCATGGTCGGCGCCATTCTGGCCGCGCTGGCGCCCCCCGCCGTCGCTGGGCCACCGGCGACCGCCGCGCGGACGCCCACCCTGGCTCAGGACTTCAATCGACCGTGGACCAATGGGGTGTCCCCGGACGGGCGCTGGGAACTCAATGGCGATTGGGTGGGGACCGGCGACAACCTCATGGAGCGGTCGAACGGACGGGTGGCGCACGGCGCGCTTCGCCTCACGAGCCGGGCTGACTCGCTGCGCGGCGGCGAGGTCCAGACTCGGTCGACCTACGGTTTCGGCTACTACGAGGTGCGGATGAAGGTCGCCAAGGTCGCCGGGGTGTGCCAGTCCTTCTTCTGGAAGGCCGTCGACTACGACCTCCCGGAGATCGACATCGAGTTCCTCACCGGGGGTGTGACCGACGGATCGGCTGAGGACTGGATCGATTCGCCAGGCAAGGGACGGCTCTACGTCACCATTCACCCTTGGCAGTCCTACCCGACCTCGGCCCGGATCGACCTGAACTTCAACCCGACCGAGAAGTTTCACACTTACGGTTTCCTGTGGAAGCCGACCTCGGTGACGTTCACCGTCGACGGGGTCGCGCGCAGGACCTTCGCCCACCTGCCACCCGAACTGGGTCCGCGGGCGGCCAAGGGGTACATCATGGCCAACACGTGGACGGGCAACCCGATCTGGGGTGGTGGACCGCCGGCGGTCGACGCCGTCGCGAGCTATGACTGGATTCGGTTCTACGCCGGCGCCACGGCCATTCCGCCGCGGGCACCGTCGATCTGAGCGCCGTCTCGAGGGGGCCGGATAGCCTGTGCCGGTGAGCATCCCCGTAGCCGTCATCGGCGCCGCAGGGCGCATGGGTTCGCAGGTATGCCGGGCGGTCGAGGCAGCCGCCGGACTCGACCTGGTCGGTCGGTATGACGTCGGCGACGACCTCGGGGACCTCCATGACGCGCACGTCGTCGTCGAGTTCTCGGTGCCGTCCGCCGCGCCAACCAACGTTGCTGCAGCGGTCACCAGAGGCGTGCATGTCGTCGTCGGGACGACCGGCTGGGACGACGAGCGACTCGACGTCCTGCGCTCCCAGGTCGCGGCGGCCCCGGCGGCTCGCAGCGGGGGAGCGGTCGGGGTGCTCATCGCCCCGAACTTCGCCATCGGCGCGATCCTGATGATGCGCTTCGCCGAGCAGGCGGCCCGGTTCTACGAGTCGGTCGAGATCATCGAGTTGCACCACCCGAACAAGGTCGACGCACCATCGGGCACCGCCGCTCGGACCGCCCGGCTCGTCGCCGCGGCCCGGTCGCAGGCGGGTCTGGGCCCCATACCGGATGCCACGACGGACGACCCTGGGGGTGCGCGCGGCGCCAGCATCGACGGAATCCCGGTCCATGCCGTGCGGCTGCGGGGGCTCATCGCGCACCAGGAGGTGCTCTTCGGCGGGGTGGGGGAGACACTGACGATCCGCCACGACTCGCATGATCGGGAGTCGTTCATGCCCGGAGTCATCGCCGGGGTCCGCGGTGTCGCCGACCATCCGGGTGTGACCGTCGGCCTCGAGCACTACCTCGGGCTCAGCTGACGTGCGGTGCTGCGGGTCCGCGGCCGCTACCGTGCCGTCATGACTCCAGCACCGGACCCCAGCGCCAGCACCATCGAGGACGTCCGTCTGGCGATCTACTCCTCGTTCGCTCGAGACGGGCGGCCGCCCAGCGAGGTCGATCTGGGGGGCCAACTCGACCTGGATCCTGAGGTGGTCCGGGCTTCGATCGCGCACCTGGCACGGGCCCGGCATGTCGTGGTAGACGACGCCGGGCGCATCGTCATGGCGCACCCGTTCGCCGCGGTGCCGCTCGGGTTCTCCGTCATGGGCGCCGCCACACTGTGGTGGGGAGGGTGCGCCTGGGACTCCTTCGCCCTGGTCCACATCTTGACCGAGCAGCCGTCCGTGCTGGTCGCGAGCACCTGCCCCGGATGCTCTGCGCCGCATGCCTGGACCGTCCGTCGCGACGCGCCGCCGGCTGGCGAACAGGTCGCCCATTTCCTGGTGCCGGCCGCCCGAATGTGGGACGACGTCCTGCACACCTGCGCAAACCAGCGGCTGTTCTGTGGTCCGGCCTGCGTCCAGCGTTGGCTCGACCGGACCGACAACGCACAGGGCTACGTCATGGACCTGGACACGTTGTGGCGGCTCGCCGCCGATTGGTACACGGGCCGCCTCGAGCGTGGCTACACCCGTCGGGAGCCGAGCGCGGCTGCCGACTACTTGCGCAGCGTCGGGCTCAGCGGACCCTTCTGGGGACTCTAGGGTCTGGTCGCGGCCCAGTCGCGGCCCGCTGCGGGCGCCTAGAGGTCAGTGGCCCCGTCGATGCTTTCCCGGATCAGGTCGGCATGCCCGGCATGCCGGGCGTACTCCTCGATGAGGTGGACGAGGATCCAGCGCAGCGTGAAGGGGGATTCTCGCCGCTGGCTGAGCCGCACGGACTCGGTGTCCAAGCCACCAGCGGCCAGGCCGCGGTCGATCGAGGCGTCGGCATCGGCGATGGCCCGGTCGTAGAGAGCGAACAACTCCGCCGGCTCGTCGTCAGCTGCCGAGTGCCAGTCCCAGTCCAGATCGGCGTCCCAGTCGACGCTGACCCACGGCTCGGGGAGCTCCTTGCCCTCGAAGATGCCGGTGAACCAGTTGTCCTCCACCACGGCCAGGTGCTTGAGCATCCCTCCGAGCGTCATAGTGGCCGGGGGGAGCGGCTGTGCCAGCTGCTCGCGGGTCAGCCCCTCGGCTTGGCGCCGGACCGTAGCGCGGTAGTAGGCCAGGAAACTGCGGAGCATGGTCACCTCATCGGCGGCCAGTGGCGGGTCGGTCTTCACGGTGCTCGGGTCAGCCATAGCGGTCACCTTAGGAGCCGGCGCCGACAGCGGCCACGGGTTTACGGCAGCCCGATGGCTCGCAACGCGGCCGCGGTCAGGGCCCCGAGGACGACCACGACGAAGAACGGGGCCTTGAACCGCAGCGCCACCGCGGCCACCGCCAAGGCCCCGAGCCTGGAGTCGATGACGAGCCGTCCGCCGGAACCGATGACGCCCTGCACCGCGACGAGGGCTGCAAGCAGCGCAGCAGGCATCAGCGCCATACCGCGGGAGATCCGATCCCCCTCCAGCCACCGAGCCGGCACGATGTGCCCCGCGGCCTTGGTGGCGAAGGCCAGCGCCGACGCGGCCAGGACGATGCCCCACAGGCTCACAGCGAGCCCCTGCGCCACGACCTGGGGAGGATCCCGACGGCGACGGCGACCAGCCCGGCGAGGATGACCGGGATGCCAGGTGGGACATGCGGCGAGGTGACGATGGCCACCGCTGCCCCGGCAGCGGCGACGGACCACCCCTCACGGCTGTGCAGCCGGGGCCAGAGCAGCGCGAGGAAGGCAGCGGCAGCGGCCCCGTCCAGACCCCACCGGCGCGCGTCCCCCAGCGAGTTGCCCAGGACGGCCCCGGCCAGGGTGGAGAGGTTCCACAGGACGAAGACGGACCATCCGGCCGCCCAGAACCCGAACCGCCGCGCCGCCGGGTCGTCCTGGGCCAGACCGACCGCGGTCGACTCATCGATGGTCAACTGGGCCGCGAGGAGCCGGCGAGCGCCGCGAACGCCTAACAGGGGGCCGACCTGCAGCCCGTACAGCCCGTTTCGCAGCCCGAGCAGGGTGGCGGTTGCGATCGCCGCAGAGCCGGCGCCGCCGGCCGCGATCACGCCGACGAAGGCAAACTGGGAGGCCCCCGTGAACATGAGCAGCGACAGCGCCTGGGTCTGCACCACGGAGAGCCCCGACGTCACCCCCAGGGCGCCAAAGCTGACGCCATACACGCCGGAGGCGACGCCGACGGAGATCCCTTGGCGCAGCACCTGACGGCGCAGCACCGGGCTCAGTGCGCCGCCGGTCTCGGACATGTCGGTCATGATGTCACCGGGTGAGCAGGGTCTCGGTGGCGCGTCCAGTGGCGAACGCCATACTGGACCTCATGTATGGCAACGACGTCATCGACCCGGCCGACGGACCCCTCAACGCCGCCGAGACCCCCCTGTATGACGATGCCGCGGCGGCCGAGCGGGAGGCCGCGCAGCGCGAGCTCACCGCCTCCTTCGAGGCCCTGATCGCCGCCGACCAGAAGATCGAGCCGCGTGACGCGATGCCCGACGGCTACCGACAGACCCTGATCCGACAGATCGCCCAGCACGCCCACTCGGAGATCATCGGGATGCAACCCGAGGGCAACTGGATCACCCGGGCACCGTCGCTGCGTCGCAAGGCGATCCTGCTGGCCAAGGTCCAGGACGAGGCCGGGCATGGGCTCTACCTCTACAGTGCCGCCGAGACGCTCGGGGTCGAGCGCTCCGAACTGCTCGACAAGCTGCACGCCGGCAAGCAGAAGTACTCCTCGATCTTCAACTACCCGACCCTGACGTGGGCCGACAACGGTGCCATCGGTTGGCTCGTCGACGGCGCAGCGATCATGAACCAGGTCGCCTTGTGCCGCTGCTCCTACGGGCCCTATTCGCGGGCGATGATCCGGATCTGTAAGGAGGAGTCGTTCCACCAGCGGCAGGGCTTCGAGATCCTCTGGACGCTCATGCGCGGGACTGCGGAGCAGCAGGCCATGGCCCAGGACGCCGTGGACCGGTTCTGGTGGCCGGCCCTGATGATGTTCGGCCCGCGCGACACCGGCGAGCACGCCATCGCCGGCGGGCACACCGAGCAGTCGATGGCCTGGGGCATCAAGCGGTTCACGAACGACGAGCTGCGCCAACGGTTCGTCGACATGACCGTGCCGCAGGCGCAGCGGATCGGCGTGGTCCTGCCCGACCCGGACCTGCGGTGGAACGAAGAGCGGGGTCACTACGACTTCGGCGAGATCGATTGGGACGAGTTCTGGCAGGTCCTGCGGGGCGACGGCCCGTGCAACGCCCAACGGATGGCCCACAAGATCCGCGCCCACGAAGAAGGAGCCTGGGTCCGCGAAGCGGCCTTGGCTCACGCCGAGAAGCACCGCGCCGCCGAAGGGAGCGCCGCATGAGCACCGGGGGCACCGCCCGCGACTGGCCACTGTGGGAGGTCTTCATCCGGGCCAAGCGAGGCCTTTCGCACGTGCACGCCGGGTCGCTGCATGCCCCCGACGCGACGATGGCCCTGCAGAACGCCCGCGACCTCTACACCAGGCGGCAGGAGGGCGTCTCGTTGTGGGTGGTCCAGGCCGCCGACATCGTCGCGAGCAGCCCGGACGAGCGGGACGCGTTCTTTGACCCGGCTGCCGACAAGGTCTATCGACACCCGACGTTCTACGAGGTCCCCGAGGACGTCGAATACCTATGAGCACCCCTGGACGTTCTCCGCTTCGCTCCGATACCTCCAGGGGGCCCCGCCCATGAACTCCCCAGGGCTCGACGCGGCATACCTGATCGCACTCGGCGACGACGCGCTCGTCTACGCACAGCGGCTGGGGGAGTGGGTCAGTCGGGCGCCGCACGTCGAAGAGGACATGGCCTTGGCCAACGTCGGCCTCGACCTCATCGGCCAGGCCCGCCGGCTCTACACCCGGGTCGGCGAGCTCGACGGCACCGGCCGCACCGAGGACGAGATGGCGATGCTGCGTGACGAGCGCGAGTTCCGCAACGTCCATCTCGTCGAGCAGCCAAAGGGCGACTTCGCCCAGGAGATGGCTCGGATGTTGTGGTTCTCCCGCTACCAGCGGGCGTTGTATGCCCGCCTGATGAGTTCGTCTGACCCCGTGCTCGCGGGGATTGCCGGCAAGGCCGTCAAGGAGGCCGCATACCACGTCGCGCACGCCTCGGCCTGGGTGGTCCGCCTCGGCGACGGGACGACCGAGTCGCACGACCGTATGTCGGCCGCGCTGCAGTGGGTGGCGCCCTACGTCGACGAGCTGTTCGTCGACGACGAGGTCGCCGTGGCGGCCTCGACCACTGGGCTGGGTGTCCGGCCCTCCGAGCTGCGCGCCGAGGTCGACCACGGTGTCGCGCAGGTCCTGGCGGAGGCGACCCTGACCGCCGCCGACCCGCCACGGTGGCGTGCCGGTGGCGGGCGCGGCGGGGTGCACAGCGAGGCCATGGGCTACCTCTTGGCCACGATGCAGCACGTCGCGCGATCCCACCCGGGCGCGACGTGGTGACGGCCGTGGTCATCGACGTCGCGCGAGCGATCGCGAACATCCCCGATCCCGAGATCCCGGTGATCTCGCTGGCCGACCTGGGGGTCCTGCGTCGGGTGGACGTCGACGACGACGCGCGCACCGTCACCGTCGAGATGACCCCGACCTACAGCGGGTGCCCGGCGATGGAGGCGATGGAATGCGCGGTGCGCGACGTCGGGACCGCGCACGGGTATGCCGTCTGTATCCGCACTGTGCTGTCGCCGCCGTGGTCCACGCAGGACATCTCGGCCGCCGGTCGCGATGCCCTGCTCTCCTTCGGGATCGCGCCTCCTGGACCGGTCCCGGACAGCGGCGCTGTCGCCGTGTCCCTCGCGGTGCGGCAGGTGATCTGCCCGCGGTGCGGCAGCGCAGACACCGAGGAGATCGCCCGGTTCGGCTCGACGGCGTGCAAGGCTCTGCGCCGGTGTCGCGCATGCCAGGAGCCCTTCGACGAGTTCAAGCCCCTGTGAGGACGGCGATGTGGCGGTGACCTTGACGACGTCGGCCCCGAGACGGGCCAAGATGCAGTTCCACCCGTTGACAGTGACCGCGGTCGAGCAGCTGACCGACGAGGCGCGCGCCGTCACCTTCGCGTGCCCACCGCAGCTCGCCGAGCAGTTCCGCTACCTGCCCGGACAGCACCTGACGGTGCGTCGCGTCGTCGACGGCCACGAGGCCCGCCGCTCCTACTCGATCTGTGCCGTGCCGCGACCCGGCGACGAGGTGCCCATCCTGCGCGTGGCGGCGGCCCGAGTGCCCGGCGGGGCGGTCTCGCCGTGGCTCGTCGACGAGGTCCAACCCGGGGACGTCGTCGACGTCATGCCGCCGTTGGGGTCGTTCACCTGCCCGAGCGACCCTTCTCTGGCACGTCACCACGTGGCCTTCGCTGCGGGGTCGGGGATCACCCCGGTCCTCTCCCTGATCGCCACCGCACTGGAGGTGGAGCCGCAGTCGCGCGCCACGCTGGTCTACGGGAACCGGTCGACCCGGACGATCATGTTCCTCGAGGAGCTCGAAGACCTCAAAGACCGCTACCCCGAACGTTTCCACCTCATTCATGTGCTCTCCCGCGAGGAACAGGACGTCGAGCTCTTCTCCGGCCGACTCGACCCGGATCGGATCCGTCGCATCCTCGCTGGGGTGATTCCGGTCGATACCGGCGACGAGTGGTATCTGTGCGGCCCGCTCGGCATGGTCGAGGCCGCTCAGGAGGCACTGGCGGAGGCCGGCGTCGACCCCGTCCACGTGCATCACGAGATCTTCCACGACGACGTCAGTGCGCCACCGCCGGTCGTCGTCGATGTCGCGGCCCCGCCCGAGGCCGTCGTGACGGTCACGCTGGACGGTCGCCGCACCGTGGTCCCCATGCCGACCCGGGACGAGTCGATCCTCGCAGCCACGCTGCGGACCCGCCCGGACGCGCCCTACAGCTGCACCGGTGGCATGTGCGGCACCTGCCGGGCCCGGGTCGTCAGCGGCGAGGTGCGAATGGACAAGAACTACGCGCTGGAGCCGGACGAGGTCGCCCGCGGGATCGTCCTGGCGTGCCAGGCACACCCGGTCAGTGACGAGGTCACCCTCGACTACGACGCGTAGGGCGGGCTCGCCTCGCTGCCGCGACGCACGTAGTCGACATACGCGCGGTCCGGCAGCTCCTCCCGCGCGGTTTCGTCCCACAGGTCGGGATCGATGGCCGGAAAGTGGACATCGCCTGCGGGCGTCAGGGGGACCTCGGTGATGACCAGCCGGGTGGCCAGGGGCATCGCCTCGGCGTAGATCTGGCCACCGCCGGCGACGAAGACCTCGGCGGCCGAACCGGCCAGGGCCAGGGCATCGGCGACCGAGTGCGCCGTCTCGACGTCGGCGTGATGCCAGTCCCGCTGGCGAGTGACGACGATGGTCCGCCGGCCCGGCAGCGGGCGGCCGATGGAGTCGAAGGTCAGCCGCCCCATGATGAGGGGGTGGCCCATGGTGATCCGCTTGAATCGGGCCAGGTCACCGGGAAGATCCCACGGGATGCGCAGCCCGTCGCCGATGACGCCGTTGCGGGCAACCGCGGCGATCAGGGTGACCGGAGTGGTCGTCATACCGCGATCGGTGCCTTGATCGACGGGTGTGCGTCGTAGCCGACCAACTCGACGTCGCCGAGGTCGAACTCGTCCAGCGCGGTGCGCTCAGGGTTGAGCCGCAGGCTGGGCAGCGGCCTCGGGTCGCGAGTCAGCTGGAGGCGGGCCTGATCGAGGTGGTTGAGATAGAGGTGCGCGTCACCGAGGGTGTGGACGAAGTCGCCGACCCGCAGGCCGGTGACCTGCGCGACTATGTGGGTGAGCAGCGCGTACGACGCGATGTTGAATGGCACGCCGAGGAAGACGTCGGCGGAGCGCTGGTAGAGCTGGCACGACAGACGTCCGTCGGCCACATAGAACTGGAACAGCGTGTGGCAAGGCGGTAACGCCATCTGATCCACGTCGGCGACATTCCAGGCGCTGACCAGGTGCCGCCTCGAGTCGGGGTTGGCGCGGATCGAGGAGACCACGGCCGCGATCTGGTCGATATGGCGCCCGTCGGGGGTGGGCCACGAGCGCCATTGGTGCCCGTAGACCGGTCCGAGGTCGCCCTGGGCGTCGGCCCACTCGTCCCAGATCGAGATGCCCCGCTCCTGGAGCCACCGCACATTGGTGTCCCCGCGCAAGAACCACATCAGCTCACCGATGATGGACCGAAGATGCAGGCGCTTGGTCGTCAGGGCGGGGAATCCGTCGGTGAGGTCGAAGCGCATCTGGTAACCAAAGGTGCTCAGCGTGCCGGTGCCGGTGCGGTCCGACTTCTCTGTCCCCGTGGACAGGACGTGCTGGAGCAGGTCGAGGTACTGGCGCATGCGGGCACCGTAACAGTCCGGCCAGACCCTCGCTGAATGTGACGCAGGTCACTCAAACTAGTTGACATGTCCAGTAACGAACCGGGGGGTTGGCTCGATGAAGGGGGTGTCGCGGGGGGGGGGGGGGGGGCCCGCCCCGCACGCCCCCCCACAGCG
>JBPOIZ010000042.1:0-21388 GCA_052034115.1 Actinomycetota bacterium | reverse complement strand
ACACCGACTGCGCGTTCTCCCGAATGGCTTCACCGGGATCACTGAACGGCTCGATGGTCAACGTGTACGTCCCCGCACCGTTCGCGGCCTCCCACGCCTGCTCCCGACGCCGCGCCGCCGCCACCTCCGCGTCATACCGCGCCCGCGCCGCCGCCGACACCGACTCACCCCGAGCCCACTCCCGCGCACACCACCGACCCCGCTCCTGCGCCCACTCCAGCGTCGAGGCCCAGCCCTCCAACGCTCCAGCAGCAGCCACAAACCCATCCGCCGCGACCTGCCACCGACCCGGCTCCACCTCGAACCGATCCCGGAACCGATCCGCCGCCCGACCCGACCACCCCGACGACGACACCGCAGCCAACGACACCGAAATCGACGCGAACGTCGCCGCCGTCGACCGCATCACCGCAGCCCGATCCCGCACCCCACCCGGATCCCCCACCACCGTGAAGTCAGGAACGCCCGCCATACCGAGCACCCTAACCACACCCCCGGGTGCGCCGGACCCCGACAAGTGACGAGAATGTTCGCGTGACCGTAGCCATCGATCTCAACGCCGACCTCGGGGAGGGCTTCGGCCCGTGGTCGCTCGGCGACGACGCGGCCATGCTCGATGTGGTGACCAGCGCCAATGTCGCCTGCGGTTTCCACGCCGGCGACCCGTTGACGTTGCGGCGCACCTGCCTGCAGGCCGCCCAACGCGGGGTCGTCGTCGGTGCTCAGGTGGGCTACCGCGACCTGGTCGGCTTCGGTCGCCGATATGTCGACATGGCCGCTGACGAGCTCACGGCCGACGTCCTCTACCAACTCGGTGCCCTCGACGCGATGGCGGCCGGCGCCGGCACCCACATCCGCTACGTCAAGCCACATGGCGCCCTGTATCACGCGGTCGGTCGGGACGAGGCGCAGGCTGACGCGGTCATCGAGGCAGTGCTGCTCTACGACCCCACGCTGCCGGTGCTGGGGTCGCCCGGTTCGTTGTTCCTGCAGTTGGCCGCCGAAGCCGGATTGCCGACCGTTCGGGAGGCCTTCGCCGACCGGGCCTACCTCCCCGATGGCACGCTCGTGCCGCGCAATGAGCCTGGCGCGGTGCTCGATGACCCCGAGGACGTGGGTCGACGGATGGTGCGCCTGGTCACCGAGGGGGTCGTGCCGGCGATCGACGGCACTGACGTGCTCGTCAGTGCCGAGTCGATCTGCACCCACGGCGATTCCCCGGGGTCGGTGGCCATGGCCAAGGCGGTGCGCAGCGCCCTGGTGGCTGCCGGGGTCGAGTTGCGACCCTTCGCCAGCGACTGACCGTGTCTGGCGCCGGTGCCGAGCGGGTCCGCGTTCGGCTGTTGCCGTATGGCGACCACGCGGTCCTCGTCGAGATCCGTGCACCGCAGGCCCGAACCCGACATCGGGCCGTGGCCGCCGTCGCCGGTGCCGTGGCCACCGCAACCCAGCCGCCCGTCACCGTTGTCGACGTCGTCCCGGCCGATGCCACGGTGCTGGTCACGATCGCCGCGCCGCAGGCTCGGGAGGCGGCCACTCGGGCCTGGCTAGCGGCGGTTGTCGACGGGGCCGTGTCCGGGGGCGACCTCCGTGTCGATCCGTCGGTCCGGGCAGGCGGCGACCCCGAGATCGTCATCCCGGTGGTGTATGACGGGCCGGACCTCGACGAGGTGGCTCGCCATACCGGGCTGTCGGTGGGCGAGGTGGTCCGCGCTCACCAACGTTTCACGTGGAACGTGGCGTTCTGCGGCTTCACCCCAGGCTTCGGCTATCTCGTCGGCGGCGATCCGCGCCTGGCCGTGCCTCGGCGCAGCGACCCTCGGGCGCTGGTGCCGGCCGGGTCGGTGGGGCTGGCAGGCCACTATTGCGGGATCTATCCGCGCCGCTCGCCTGGCGGGTGGCAGATCATCGGGCGCACCGAGCTGTCCGTGTTCGAGCCGGACCGCGCCGAGCCGGCTCTTGTGCGCCCCGGGCGCGATGTTCGGTTCGTCGAGGTGGACGGCTGACGTGCGCGCGCTCCACGTCGAACGCACCGGGCCGCTCGTGCTCGTCCAGGACGGGGGACGGACCGGGTATGCCGACATCGGAGTCAGCCCGTCCGGGGCGGCCGACCGGGGTGCCTTCGCCCTCGGCGCTCGCCTGCTCGGTCAGACTTCTACTGCGGCGGGGTTGGAATGCGTGCTCGGTGGGCTGGCGGTCCGGGCGCGCGGCCACCTCGTCGTGACGGTGACCGGGGCAGCGTGCGACATCTGGGTCGACGGCCGGGCCGAGGCGCACTCGGCGGTGCTGCACCTGCACGACGGACAGCTCCTTGAGGTGGGCAGCCCGTGGGCGGGCCTGCGGTGCTATCTCGGCGTCCGCGGGGGTCTCGATGTGCCCGCGGTGCTGGGCTCGCGCTCCTCCGACACCCTCGCCGACCTCGGGCCGCCGCCGGTGCGGGCCGGTGACGTCATACCGGTCGGGTCGGTCACCGGATCGGTCGTGGGGTCGGCGGCGGGGTCGGTCGTGGGGTCGGCGGTCCGACGCGACGTGTGGGAGCCGGTCGTGGATGCCGCCCCCCTTCCGGCCCGACGTGACGAAGTTCAGGTTCTGACCTTCACCGATGGACCTCGGGCGAGGTGGTGTGCCGGGCTGGACCAGATCGGCACCGCGCTCTGGCGTGTGGACGCGCGCAGCGACCGGGTCGCCGTCCGGCTCGACGGATCGCCGTTGGCGTGGGCGGCCGACCGGGTCGGGCGTGAGCTGGCCAGCGAAGGTGTCGTGCGCGGGGCGGTGCAGTTGCCCCCGAGCGGTCAGCCGGTGGTGTTCCTTGCCGATCACCCGGTCACGGGTGGGTATCCGGTCATCGCCGTGCTCGACCCGGCGTCGGCAGACCTGGCGGCGCAGCTGCGACCAGGCGATCGGGTGCGGCTGCGCGCACGCTGAGCGCGATGGTCGGTCGTCGGTCGTCGGTCGTGGGCACGGGCCGGATGGGCCGATGTCCCGCCGCTGACCTACCGCTGACCGGCCGCCGACCCCCGAGGTCTCGGGTCAGGTCTGCGCAGGCTGGTCCGTGGCGTCCGTGGCGGTGTCATCGACGTCGATGGCGTCATCCGCGCCATCGTCGCCCTCGGTGACACGGGAGTCGGTGGTGACGGAGTCGGCGGCGGGCGGGTCGGTGGTGAGGGAGTCGGTGGTGAGGGAGTCCGCGGCGGGCGGGTCGGCGTCCAGGACCCTCGCGTCCGCGTCGGAGCTCTGCGTCGATTCGGTGTCCAGGGCCGGCATCTCGAGAGCCTCGATCTCCTCGCCCTGGTCGCCCGCGTCGAGAGCGTGCGCGAGGTCGGCCGCGTCGGCATTGCCATCTGGAACCGGTTGGGTCGCTGTGCGCGACTTGAGGTGCTCAACCCGTTCGGCGACGGTGCTGCGCGCGTGGCTCGCCGTCTCCTTGGCGGTCTCGGTCACGGCGGTGACTTTGTCCTTGACCGTTTCGACGGTCTCGGCGCTGCGTTCCTTGGCGGTCTCGGTCACGGCGCTGACTTTGTCCTTGACGGTCTCGACGGTCTCGGCGCTGCGTTCCTTGACGGTCTCGGCAGCCGTGGTCACCCGCTCCTTGACGACCGCGCGCGCCGCTGCCGGGCCTGCGTCGGCCGGGTCGTAGGGCCGCCGCGACACCTGATGAGTCGCCCCGTCGGGCTCCAACGGGGTCGCCCATGGGTCGTGCTTGGGTTGGCTGTCCCGAATCACCTTCATCAGTGCCGCGGCACCGGCGGCGATCAGTCCAAGGGCGGCCACCCGGCGCCACGCCGAGCCCTTCTGCTCTGCGGGATCCGCTGCGACGGCTGCCTCCTTCGTGGCGGTGACCGGCGCGGGCGTATCGCCTGAGTCCTCGGGGTCGCCGAGCGAAGCGGCCACCAGCGCGGCGACCCGGTCCTTCGCCGAGCCGGCACCCGACGGTGCGGATTGGGCTGCCGAGGCGAGGGCTGCCGCAATGGTCGAGACGACCTGTCCGGCCTTGGGCAGCCATGACGTCTTCACCATCTGGGTGGCCTCCTCGAGTCTGGGTGGGACGACGTGGGTGTCCCTACCCACCGGTTCGTTGGCTGATTCGTCGATGTCCGTGGCCTCAGCCGACGCGCCGCCCGTGGCAGCGGCCTTCGCCGACTGGGCCAGCTCCCCGGCCCGCTGCGCGGCGGCGCTGACCGCGGGGTGTTGGAAGGCTCGGGCGGCGGCCCGCGGGATGATCTGGTCCCGCATCGCCGCGAACCGCTCGGTGGCAGCGGCCACCGCCGAGCCGGTCTGGCCGCTGGCTCCGGTCCGGCCTGGAAAGGCCATGGCCTTACCGCGGCGCGCTGCCTCGGTGTCGCGTTCGGAACGGATCACGATGCCTCCTTGCGGTGTCCCCTGCCATCCTGCCTTGTCCCGCTGTCGGTATGCACGTGCCCGCGCTCTGGGGATGCGCTCGCCATACCGGCGCCATGGGAGGATGTCGGGCATGAAGGCGACCTTCCACACCACCTTGGGCGACATTGTCGTCACCCTCTTCGAGACCCACGCCCCCAAGACCGTCGAGAGCTTCGTCGGCCTGGCCACCGGTGAGCGCTACTACCGCGATGACGCCGGCCGCACCAGCCCGACGCCGTACTACGACGGCCTGACGTTCCACCGGGTCATCCCGGGCTTCATGATCCAGGGCGGCTGCCCGCTGGGCACCGGCACGGGCGGCCCGGGCTACGCCTTCGACGACGAGATCCACCCGGACCTGGCCTTCACCAAGCCCTACCTGCTCGCCATGGCCAACGCCGGCAAGCGCATGGGCAAGGGCACCAACGGGTCGCAGTTCTTCATCACCGTCGCACCGACGACGTGGCTGACGGGCAAGCACACCATCTTCGGTGAGGTCGCCGATGCCGACAGCCGCGCGGTCGTCGACGCCATCGCCGCCGTGCGCACCGGCGCCCAGGACCGCCCGGTGGAGCCGGTGGTCATGACCAGTTTGACCATCGAGAAGTAGCCCTCCACCGGTGAGCAGCCCTGACGAGGCCGTGGTGGCGCCGGAGCAGCCTGTCTGCCCACGCCACCCCGGTGTCGTTTCCTACGTGCGATGCCAGCGGTGTGACCGACCGGTATGCCCGGCGTGCCAGCGTCCGGCAGCGGTGGGCGTTCAATGCGTCGACTGTGTGGCCGAATCGGCCAGGAGTGTGCGCTCGCCACGGACGATCTTCGGCGGCGCTGTCGCCGGCGATGCCCGGCCGGCGGTCACGATCGGCCTGATCGGTCTGTGTGTGGTGGCCTTCGTGGCCCAGCAGGCCGGCTCGGGGGTGACCAGCGATTGGGCCTTCAGCCCGGTGGTGGGGTGGTCCGAACCGTGGCGGTTCCTCACCGCCGCCTTCCTCCACGGCAGTCCGCTGCACCTGCTGTTCAACATGTGGTCGTTGTGGCTCATGGGCGGCTATCTCGAGCCGATGCTCGGCCGGGCCCGCTACCTCGCGCTCTACCTCATCAGCGCCATCGGGGGCTCGGTGGGCGTCGTCCTGCTGGCCAAGGCCCCGACGGGTGACCTGCTCAATGCCAGCCCCGGCGACTTCGACACCTGGCTTTCGGCATACGT
The DNA here is from genome assembly GCA_052034115.1 of Actinomycetota bacterium. Lineage (GTDB taxonomy): Bacteria > Actinomycetota > Actinomycetes > Actinomycetales > Dermatophilaceae > Lutibacillus. The sequence continues at coordinate 15,801 of JBPOIZ010000042.1, read as the reverse complement.
CGGTGCCTCTGGAGCGGTGTTTGGGCTGTTCGCGGCCGTGCTCGTGCTCAACCGGCACCTGGGACGCGACTCCTCGGCCATGCTCGCCGTCGTCGGCATCAACCTCGTCTACGGCTTCCTGGTCCCGAACGTCGCCTGGCAGGCCCACGTCGGTGGCCTGATCACGGGGGCGCTGGCCGCTGCCGCGTTGGCGTGGACGACCGCACCTGAGCGCCGCCGGCTGGCCTGGCCCGCGCTGGCGGTGGTCCTGGCGGTGATCCTCTCGGTGGCGGCGATCCGGTATGGCGGGGTGCCTGCCGACCTGAAATAGGCCGCTGAGTTACACCGCTGTCATTCATCCCCAGGCGTGGATAACCCTGTGGACAACCGCCTTGGGGTGAAGGGGTGCGGACGGGTGTTGGGGGTCCGGGTCCGGGGGATCCAGGCCCGTGGGATCTAGGCCCGTGGGAGTCGGGTGTGGGATGCCGGCGTCAGCGCCAGCGCATCGCCATGACGAACCCGGCCAGCATGATGACGAAGCCGATCACGAGATTCCAGTTGCCCACATCGGGAATCGGGTATGCCGTCGCCGTGACGTAGTAGACGACGATCCACAGCAGTCCGACGATGAGCAGAGTGCTGAACATCGGGGCCCACCAGGAGGGGTTGGGTACGGCTTCCTTGGCCACCCGCGGCGGCGGGGTGTACTGGTTCTTCTCGCGGCGGCGGGACTCGGGCACCGTGTACTCCTTGGAGGATTGCAGGCTGTGCTGCCTTAGCGTAGACGCAGAACACCCCGACATACCTGATGTGCGCCGCCATACCGGCGGGTGGACGGGACAACGCACCGCCGAAGGGAGGGCACCATGGCCACCAAGCAGCACCGGTTGCTCTTCGGTGCCCGTCCGTCCCGATGGGCCATCGGTGTGCCGATCGTCGCGCTGCTTGCCGGTTTGCTCTTCGCGCAGAGCTTCAAGACCGCGCAGGGCTCCGATCTGCGCAGCGAAGGGCGGGCCCTGCCGGACCAGATCCGCGTCATCTCGCGCGAAGTGGAGGCCAAGACCGCACGGCTCGATCGGCTTCAGGCCGAGGTCGACGCCCTGACCACCGACCAGGCGCCGACCAGCACCGCCTTGCAGCACCTGACCCGCAGGGCCGACGCCTTGGCGCTCGGCGCCGGGCGGGTGCCGGTCAAGGGTCCCGGCGTGGCGGTCACCCTGACCGACGCCCCCCTCCCCGGCGGAGTCATCCCCCAGGGCTTCACCGCGGACGATGTCGTGGTCCATCAGCAGGACGTGCAGGCGGTCGTCAACGCCCTGTGGCGTGGCGGCGCCGAGGCGATGATGATCCAGGACCAACGGATCATCAGCACCTCTGCCGTGCGGTGCGTCGGCAACACTTTGATCCTCCAGGGGCGGGTTTATTCGCCGCCGTATGTCATCACTGCTGTAGGTCGACCGTCTCTCTTGCAAGCGGCTCTGGTCTCCGATCCTCAGGTCGCCATCTATCGCGAGTATGTCGACGCGATCGGTCTGGGCTATGCGGTCGACCCGTCCGAGGCGCTCGAGTTGCCCGCGTACTCTGGGTCGGCTGCTGTCCAGTTCGCGCGCGTGCCGCGGTCATGAAAGGTCGAAACGTGAGGACCACCTGGTGAGAGGGTTCCGAACCGCCATCGGTGTGTTGGGTGAGCTCCTCATCACCGCCGGGCTGATCATCTTGCTCTACGTCGTGTGGACGCTGTACGTCGTCGGCGCGATCGAGAGCGGCAAACAGGCCGAGACGGTGATCGCGCTGGAGAAGTCGTTCGCCACCCAGGGCGCGACCGCTGCGCCGGAGGGGCCGGATGACCAGAGCGTCACGGTCGTGCCGAGCGGCAATGCCTTCGCGATCATTCGCATCCCGCGACTCGGGGGCTCTGGCTGGGCCAAGCCGGTCTACGAAGGCGTCGATCTCGGGGTGCTCGCCCAGGGTCTCGGCCGCTACCCCGGCACGGCGGAGCCTGGCCGGGTGGGCAACCTGGCCATTGCCGGACACCGCTCGGGCCACGGCAACCCGCTGCTGGACATCGAGCGCATCCAGCCCGGCGACTTCATGGTGATCCAGACCCGGAAGGGCTTCTACGTCTACCAGGTCGATCGCTACGAGATCGTGCCGCCGACGAGTGTCGATGTCATCGCCCCGGCGCCACAGCAGCCCGGCGTGGAACCAACCGAGAAGTGGTTCACCCTGACGACGTGCGACCCGAAGTACGGCAACGCGAACCGCTACGTCGTCTTCTCCAAGTACGTGAAGTACTACCGTCCCGGCGCTCTTCCGGAACGCTTCCTGGCGGACCCGAACGGGGAGGGATGACCATGTATGGCGCCCTGTGGCGACTGCTCCCGGGTGGTCGATGGGCCAAGGCTCTGCAGTCACTCCTTCTGCTGGCGGCCTTCGTGGCAGCCTGCTTCCTGTGGATCTTCCCGGCGGTGACGCCATACCTGCCGTTCAACGACGTGACGGTGCTGCCGGTCGACGGCGCCACGACGTCGCCGACCCCGTAAGGACGCACCGGTGACCCGCATCCTCGTCGTCGACAACTACGACAGCTTCGTCTTCACCATCGTCGGCTACCTCCAGCAGCTGGGTGCGGAGTGCGACGTCGTGCGCAACGACGCCATCTCACCTGCCGATGGCACCGGGTATGACGGTGTGCTCATCTCCCCCGGGCCGGGCACGCCGGAGGAGGCAGGGGTGTCGATGGCGATGATCGAGGCGTGCGGGGAACGATCCCAACCCATGCTCGGGGTGTGCCTGGGGCACCAGGCCCTGGCTGTCGTGTCGGGGGCGACCGTGGGCCGGGCGCCGGAGCTCGTGCATGGCAAGACCTCGCTGGTCGAGCACGACGCGACGGGCGTGCTGGTCGGGCTGAAGCAGCCGTTCACGGCGACCCGCTACCACTCCCTCGCGATCGACCCCGCGACGCTCACCGACGACCTCGTCGTCAACGGGCGGACGGCCTCGGGGGTGGTCATGGCCGTGCGACACCGCGAGCTGCCGCTGCACGGCGTGCAGTTCCACCCCGAGTCGGTGCTCACCGAGGGCGGCCACCGGCTGCTGGCCAACTGGCTGCAGATGTGTGGCTCGACCGACGCGGTGCAGCGGTCCGTGGGGCTGAGCCCGCTGGTCCACCACGCGAACACCGCCGTCTGACCCAGGCCGACACACGCCAGCGCCGCGCTCTGCCGCCTCTCGCGAGTGCCGCTCGAAGACCGCCCACCACCGCGCAGCGCCGCCACGGGGTGGGCTGCCGGTGTTCACCCTGGGAGTTCGACGTGCGAGCGGAGCACGTCGGCTGCGGCCGCGGCGAGCGCGTCGTGCACCCGGCGGCCGGCGGCGAGCGACCAGAACGACATGAACTCGTCAGGATCGACTCCTCTGCGGTCATCGGGGATGGTGTGGCGGGACCGGAGGGGGTTCGCGAAGTCGATCTGGTCGTCAGGCAGGTATGCCTCTGACAGGTGGGTGATGCCGTGTGCAGCTGGGTTGGTGGCCACGGCCTCGAACACCGCTGCAGCGTCGAAGACGATGATCTCGATGCCGAGTTCGTCGGGAAGCGTGGCGGCGAGCCTTCGGATGCCGCCGTTGAGCGCCTGGCAGATCGCTGTTGCGGTGGTGGCGCGTTCCGTGCCCGCGTACGCCGGACTGGAGCCTGCGTCGGGCATGGTCGGCAGGAGGAATCGCTGGGCACCTGCTGCGGCGAGCAGGCGGACGGCGGTGGCGATGTTGTCCGACGGCGGGCTGGCGAAGGGGTCTGGTTGGCCGTAGTCGAGAAACGCGCCGATGTCGTGTCCGCCGGCCCAGATCACGTGGAGCGCTGTCGGGTCGAGCGGCCCTCGCTCGGCGAGCGTCTCGGCTTGCGCGAGCACCCCGCGGATGGGTGCGTCGAGTCCGAGGTGGAGCGCAGCACGCAGCGGTTCGTTGATGTTGAGATAGCCGGTGGTGGCGCCGCCCTGGGCCAGGTTGTCGGTGGGATCGAGTGACCATCCGAGGCGGCTGGCGAGGGTCTCGACCCAGGTTGGTCCGTTGGTCCACCGTCCGTCGTGAAACGGTGGACTGGGTGGGTAGGCGTTGTGGGTCAGTTCGCCGAATCGGCCTTGGTCAGAGAGGCCGTCGCCGAGCACGACGAGCTTGGTCGGAGTGGGGGTTGGTGACATCTCGATCTCCTGGGTGTGATCGGTCGGGGCGGAGATGGTGTTTGACGATCACGAGCGTTGGTGAGCGACGGATGGCCGTTGGTGTGCCACGAGCACGACGTTCCGGCCGAGCCCTCCGTTGAACGCGAGCAACCCCCAGTAACGCGCAGCTTCTTCGAGAAGCGCGGCGCCGTCGAGACCGTTGATTTCGACGGCGTCAAACCCCATGTCGTTGGCCAGGCGAGCGACGAGGTGACGGGCCGAATCATCGTCGGCAGCGACGGGGAGCAGCGGACGATGCCCGTCGGGCAACGGCGGTGCAGCCATGTGCTCGGCACCGAGCACGTTGAACGCCTTGACGACCCGGACCTGGGTGCCCGCAGCTGCAGCGACGACCGCAGCACCGCTGGCTGCCCCGTCAGGGACTGGTTGGCCGAACGGGTTCGTGGCATCGACGAGGATCGCGCCCGCCTGGAGCCCGAGTCGCGGCACGACGTCGGAGGCGGCCCCGAACGGCACCGCGAGAATCGTGAGGTCGGCGCCGCCGGCCGCCCCGTCGATGCCGATGTCGCCATCGCCGAGGGGTGGTCGTCGAGCGACTCGGACACGGTGGCCGAGCGAGCGGAGGTTGGTGGCGAGCGCGGTGCCGACGTTGCCGGAACCGACGACCACCACCGACAGCGGGCCAGAAGCGGTCGTCGGCGTCATCGGCCGAGGGTGTCGATGACGAGCCGCGCTGCGGCGGTGCCGGAGTACTGCTGCTGGCCGGTGATCAGGTTGCCGTCGCGCACCGCATGCGGGCGGAAGCGGCCCTGCACGATGAAGTTCGTGTCGTCGAGCTTCGCGGCTTGGTCCTCGATCCAGAACGGCTGGATCCGCTGTCCGACGAACTCGTCCGCGTAGGCCTCTTCGGAGTTCGCGAACCCGGTCCAGGTACGCCCCTTCACGACCAACTCGCCGTCGGGGGTGGTGGCGTCGAGCAGCACGCACGTGGCGTGGCACACCACTGCCGCCACCTTGCCGGAGGCGATGAAGCGCCCGACGAGGTCCTTGACCCGCTGGTCGGTGCGGAACGTATACATCGGTGCCTGGCCGCCCACCAGGAACACCGCATCGAAGGACGACTCGTCGACCTCGGCGAGCGACGGCGTGGCGTCGACGAGTCGTGCGTGCTCGGGGCTGGCCATGAAGCCTCGGCTGATCAGGTCGTGGGCCGAGTAGCCGGACGCGTCGGCGGGGTCGGAGAACGAGTCGGCGGTGAGGGGGCCGCCGTCGGGGCTGGCGACGGTGACCTCGTAGCCGGCCTCGGTGAACTCCCAGAAGGGATGGGTCAGCTCGGCCCACCAGAACCCGATCGGCCATCCGGTCTGGGTGGATGTCGACGGGTTGGAGACCACCATCAGCACCCGCTTGGTGGTGCCGTGCGTATCGATCGAGGCAGTCATGGCATCACTTTCATTACGGAACATTACTGGAACGTAACTGACCCTAGCGCGTCGCGAAGGCCAGGACAATACGGTTCTGTCACGTAACGTTCGCGCCGCGGTCAGCGCTGATGCCGAACGCACTCTGGATCGCCCTCGCGATGCGTTGATCGACGACGCGTGCTCGACGCAACCCTGCGCCGACTCGCCCGCGACGGCTTCGCCGGGTCCGGCTAGCCGCCGGCGCTCGGATTGGGCACCGGCACGGTGACCGTCTCGACCGGTGGCGGCGGCGCCTTCGCCACGGTCACCTTCACGCTCGTCCCCACTTCGACGAGCTCACCGGCCGAGGGATTCTGTGCGGTGATCGAGTCAGGTGTCACCTCACCGTCCTCGACGAAGGTGGGATCGAGCACGAGCCCCAACGTGGCCAACTCGGCTGCCGCGGCGGCCCGGTCGTCGGTGATGAGGTCGGGGACGCGCACCTTGCCGCTGGCCACCTTGAGCACCACCTGAGCGCCGGCGTCGACGGTCGAGCCGATGGGCGGGTCGGTGGCGATGACGTGGCCCTTGTCCTGCGCGGGATCGTCGACCAGATCGACGCGGCTGACCCCGATGTTGCTCAGTTCGAGGGTCTGCTGGGCCGAGTCGCTGGTGGCCCCCACGACGTCGGGAATCACGACCTTGCTCGGGCCGGTCGAGACGGTGATCGTTACGGTGCCGCCAGCGGAGATCTTGACGTCCTTGCTCGGGTTCTGCTTGATGACGATGTCGCGCTCGACGTTGTCGTCGGCCGCCGGCACCGCCTTGGGCGTCAGGCCGCGGGCCTTGATGAGGGAGATCGCGTCGTCCTTGGCCATGCCGACGACGTAGGGCACGGTGGCCGTCTGCTGGGCGGGGTCGCGCCAGGCGCCGCTGGCGAACAGGTAGGCGAGGAGGGCCAGACCCACGGTGACGGCCGCGCCGAGACCGATGTAGGCGGCCCGCCGGCGTTTGCGCTTGGCGTGCTGCGCCTCGGTGTCGATGGCCGGCAGGGTGCTCGTCACGGGATCCTCGTGCCGCGTCGAGCGGGCTGGTGGGCCAGAGATGGCCTCGTGGTCCAACGCGTAGGCCGCGGCGGTCGCCTGTGCGGCGGCACTGACCGGCACCCGGCTGCGGGCCGCCGCGAGGTCAGCGCGGAACTCCTCGGCGCTTTGATACCGGGTGTCGCGCTCCTTGACCAGGGCGTGCAGGACGATGGCGTCGTAGGCCGGGGGGATCGACGGCACCACAGCCGACGGCGGAGTCGGGGTCTGGCCGACGTGTTGATACGCCAACGCGACCGCGGTGTCGGCCACGAACGGCGGCCGCCCGGTGAGCAGCTCGAAGAGCAGGCAACCGGTGGAGTACAGATCGGTGCGCGCATCGACCGGCTGACCCAAGGCCTGTTCGGGCGAGAGGTATTGCGCGGTGCCCATGACCGCCTGGGTCTGGGTGCGTGTCGCTTCGGCGTCGGCGACCGCCCGCGCGATGCCGAAGTCCATGACCTTGACCTGGCCGGTCCGGGAAATCATGACGTTCCCGGGCTTGATGTCCCGGTGGATGATGCCCATGCGGTGGCTGTAGGCCAACGCGTCCAGGACACCTTGGGCGATGCGGGCGGCCTCGTCGGGGGGGAAGCGCTGGTCGCCGGTCAGGTGGTGGCGCAGGGTTTGCCCCTCGACATACTCCATGACGATGTATGGCGTCACGGCCACACTGCCGTCCGCCCCGACGGTCTCGTCCTGTCCGGAGTCGTAGATGGCCACGATCGAGGGGTGCGTCAGCCCGGCAGCGGACTGGGCCTCGCGACGGAACCTGGTGAGGAACTGCGGGTCGCGAGCCAGGTCGGTGCGCAGCACCTTGATGGCCACGGTGCGATCGAGACGAATGTCCTGCCCGAGGTGCACCTCGGCCATGCCGCCCCGACCGAGGGGCGCGCCGACGTCGTAGCGCCCGCCGAGCAGCCGTCCTTCGACGCTCACCGAATGTCCTTCCCCGCGGCGGGCCGGCGCCGCCGCCCCCCAAGTGTGCCAAGTCTGCGGTCCCTGCCGACGGCAGGCGCTCCGGAGCTCATTCGGTCGGTACCGGTGTCCACGTCGTCTCGGTGGTCGTCGCTGGCGCCACGGCATACGTGACCAGGACGGTGTCGCCGCGGGACAGCGGGCCGGCCGGTGCGATGTCGAGCACCGAGCCCGGCTCCCGATCGTCACGGATGCTGGGGGCCGTGCGCACCCGCAGGCCGAGCGCCTGCAACTGGGCGACCACATCGGGGTACGGCAGCCCGAGGTATTGGCCCACATCCAGGGAGAACGTCTGCACGGTCGTCGTCGAGCTCGTCGGGGTTTCACTCGTCGTCGGGATGGTCGTGGTGGTCGTCGTGGTGGTCGTCGTGGTGGAGGTGGGGGAGGTCGAGGTGGGACTCGGCGAGGGTGTCTGGCCGGAGTGCATCCCCTGCCAGACGAAGTAGCCGACCACGGCGGCGACCAGCAGCGCCGCGAGCCACCACCACGGGCTGGGCGGCGAGGCAGACTGCTCACGCAGCTCACTGCGCGACCGTGGTGGCTCGTCCGCGACCGGCATGCGCGTCGTCGCCGCGCCGGTGGTCACCGCAGCGCCGGAGCCCGCCGGGACGACCTCGGTGGGCGGCGCCGTCGGCACGACGGTCGTGGGCTGGCCGCTGGCCGGCACGACCGGGTCGAGGCCCTCGGGGTCGGTCAGGTGCAGGGCGGGTACGGCATACGCGCCAGAGGCCACGTTCTGCCCGAGCGCCAGGGCAACCGCCGCGGCGGAGCGGGGTCGTTGCGCAGGGTCCTTGGCCAGGCATTGGTCGATGACGGCGCGCAGGTCGTCGGGCACCTCGGGGGGCAGCGGTGGCGCGTCGTCGTGCACCTGCGCGAGCGCGGTGGCGACCGGCGTGCCGGCGTCGAAGGGACGCCGACCGGTGAGCATCTCGAAGCCCACGATGCCCAGGGCATAGAGGTCGCTGGACCCGGTCGCGGGCTGGCCGAGGGCCTGCTCGGGCGACAGGTAGTGCGGAGTGCCCACGACCTCGCCGGTGCGGGTGTGCGAGGACGCGTCGAGCGCCCGGGCGATGCCGAAGTCGGTCAGCTTCGCCGTGCCGTCAGGGGTGACGATGATGTTGCCCGGCTTGACGTCGCGGTGGATGACACCGGCCTCGTGGGCCGCGGCCAGGGCCAACGCGGCCTGGCCGAGCACGCTGCGGGTCAGCTCGGGGCTCTGCTTGCCGGCGGTCGCCAGCAGGTTGCTCAGCGGCGTGCCGGGGACCAGCTCCATCACCAGGTAGGCGGTGTCGCCGTCCTCGCCGAAGTCGTAGACCCGGGCGATGTTGGCGTGGCTCAGGCCCGCCGCATGACGCGCCTCATCGCGGAACCGCTCGGCGAACCGCGGCTCGTCGTGGGCACTCGGACGGAGCACCTTGACGGCCACGGTGCGGCCGAGCACCCGGTCGTGCGCGGCCCAAACCTCCCCCATCCCCCCGACGGCGATGAGGTCGGTCAGGGTGTAGCGCCCACTGAGCACGGTCCCTGGGTTCATGAAGACATCACCGCTTCCATGACGGCCTTGGCGATCGGAGCGGCCAACCGGCCGCCGACGGCTTCGTCACCCATGTTCCCGCCGTCCTCGACGACGACGGCCACGGCGACGCGGGGGTTGTCGGCCGGCGCGAACGAGACGAACCACGCGTGCGGCGGCTGGCCGTTTCCCTGCTGCGCGGTGCCGGTCTTCCCGGCGACCTTGACCCCCGGTATGGCGGCCCGTAACCCGGTGCCGTTGTCCACGACGCTGACGAGCATGTCGCTCAGGCGTGCGGCGACATCGGGGGTGACCGCCTGGCTGAGCACTTCCGGGTCGGCGGTGGTGATCGTCTCGAGGTTCGGCCCGAGCACTTTGCTCACGAGGTAGGGCTTCATGACCACCCCGCCGTTGGCGATGCCCGCAGCGACCATCGCCATCTGCATCGGGGTGACACGGACGTCGCGCTGGCCGATGGCCGACTGGGCGGTGGCCGGAGCGTCCAGGTCGGCGGGGAAGACGCTCGGGGTGACCCGCATGGGCACGCGCAGCGTGGTGCCGAAGCCGAACTTCTGGGCCTGCTCGCGGATGGCGTCGTCGCCGAGCTTGAGCCCGACATACCCGAAGTAGGTGTTGCAGGAGATCTCCAGCGCGTGGCGCATCGTCGTCGTGCCGTCCGGGCCGCAGGGGCGCAGGTCGTAGTTGGGCAGCGGCACGCTGGTCTGCGGCAGGTCCATCGAGGCCGGAGCCGGTATGGCGGTGTCCTCCGAGACCGTGCCGTTGGTCAACGCCGCCGCGGCGGTGACCAGCTTGAAGACCGACCCGGGCGGGTAGGTGTCGCCGGCGATGGCGCGGTTGACCATGGGTTGCGTCGTGTCGGCGTTGAGCCGCTTCCAGGCGTCCTCGACGCGCTCGAGCTCGTGTCCGGACAGGGCGTTGGGGTCGTATTGCGGGTGGCTGACCATGGCCAGGATCGCGCCGCTGCGGGGGTCGATGGCGACGACGGCTCCGCGCTGGTCACCGAGCCCGTCGCTGGCCGCCTGCTGCGCCTTGGCGTTCAGGGTCAACTCCAGGGTGGCCCCGGTCGGCTGGGCGCCGGTGAAGAAGTCGTTGATGCGCTGGAAGAGCAGCTGGTCGGAGGTGCCCGCGAGGTCGGCGTCGGCCGCCGACTCCAGGCCGCCGCCGGCGCCATAGATGAACGAGTAGTAGCCGGTGACGTGCGAGTAGAGCTCTGGCTGCTGGTATCGGCGCAGGTAGCCGAGGTCGTCGTCGGTCTCGGTCGACGACGCGATCGGGGTGCCGCCGACGAGGATCGCGCCGCGCTCGCGAGCGTAGTTGTCCAGCAAGGTCCTGCGGTTGAACGACAGCGCCCGGATCGTCGGCGCCTGGAGGACCTGGATGATCGTCGAGGAGGCGAGCAGCACGACGAACAGGGCAGCGGCGAGGACAGCCAGGCGGCGGATCGGGGCGTTCACCGCAGCACCACCACCTGCGTATCGGCGCTCGAGGCGGCAGCGCGGGCCTCCGCATCGTCGTCCGGCTCCGGCGCGGGCCGTCGGGCCTGGTCGGAGATGCGCAGCAGCAGGGCGAGCAGCACCCAGTTGGCGAGCAGGGCCGAGCCGCCGCGGGACATGAACGGGGTGGTCAGACCGGTCAGGGGGATGACCCGGGTGACGCCGCCGATGACGACGAAGCACTGCAGCGCGACCGAGAAGGCCAGGCCCGCGGCGAGCAGCTTGCCGAAGCCGTCGCGCACCCCGAGCGCGGTGCGCAGCCCGCGCTCGACGAGGAGCATGAAAAGGACGAGCAGCGCCACGACGCCGAAGAGCCCGAGCTCTTCTCCGAAGGAGGCCATGATGAAGTCGCTGTCCGGGAAGGCGGTCAAGTAGGGCCGGCCCTGACCGAGCCCGGTGCCGAAGAGGCCACCGGCACTCATCCCCATCAGGCCCTTGGCCAGCTGGTCGGACTGCTCCATGACGGTGGAGCCGAACGGGTCGAGCCACAGGTCGACGCGCTGCTGCACGTGCCCGAAGAGCAGCCAGGCGACGTAGGCCGCGCCGGCGAAGAGGACCAGACCGACGGCGATCCAGCCGACCCGCTCGGTGGCGACATACAGCATGGCGACGAACAGGCCGAAGAACAGCAGGGAGGAGCCCAGGTCGCGCTCGAAGACGAGCACCGCGATGGACAGGCCCCACGCGATGAGGATCGGGCCCAGGTCGCGGGCTCGCGGCAGGGTGAACCACAGCACCTTGCGGCCGGCGATGGACAGGACGTCGCGCTTCTCGACGAGGTAGCCGGCGAAGGAGATGGCCAGGATGATCTTGGCGACCTCGCCGGGCTGGAAGGTCATCGAGCCGACCTGGATCCAGATGCGCGACCCGAGCTCGGCGTGACCGATGACCGGCAGGAGCGGCATGAGGAGCAGGCCGAGGCCGACGAGCATGCCGGTGTAGGTGTAGCGGCGCAGCAGCCGGTGGTCGCGCAGCGCGATGAGGACGACGGCCGCCAGGACGACGGCCAGGGCGGTGTAGAGCAGCTGGGCCAAGGCGTTGCCGTCGGTGTTGGGCCGGTCGGCGGCCAGGTCGATGCGGTGGATCATGACCAGGCCGAGCCCGTTGAGCAGGGTCGCGATGGGCAGCAGGAGCGGATCGGCGTATGCCGCCCGCCACCGGATGACCAGATGCAGCCCGACGGTGAGGACGAGCAGCCCGGAGCCGACGGTGACGAGCTCGGCCGGCGTCGAGCCGCGCACCGCGAGGTCGACGTTGACCCAAGCGAGCAGGGTGATGCCGAGGGCGAGGAGCACCAGGAGCAGCTCGGTGGTGCGCCGGGTCCTGGGGCTGACGGCCCGCACCGTGGTGGTCACCGGGCCACCCCCGCGTTCGGGTTGGGCGGAGTCGAACCGGTCGTGGGGCGAGCCGTCGGGCGGGGCGTCGGGCGGGCCGTCGAGGTCGCGGTGCCGGTGGGCTTGGCGCCCGACGACGTGCCGTTCGGTGTGGCGGAGGCGGAGGGCAGCCCGCTCGGCAGCACCGTCGAGGTGCCGGTCGGCAGCGCCGAGGGTGATGACGTCGGCAGCGAGCCGGGCTCTCCGTAGGTGCAGGGCGCGGTGAGGTCGGGCCGCACTCGGCACAGCTGCGCCAGCTCACGCAGCTCGGTGATGCGCCGGGCGGCCTCGGTGCTGTCGGTGACGGCGAAGGTGTCCTTGACGCGCTGCTGGTAGTAGACCGGCAGGTCGGCCAGCGCGACATCGCTGGCCGCCTCGAGGGTGGACAGGTCGAGCGGCCCGAGCGTGGCGGCGACGCCGTGGTAGGTGGCGACATAGCCGCTGGACTCGCCGATGAACAGTTGCCGCTGGGACCAGGCGTATCCGGCATACCCGCCCCCGACGAGGGTGACCACGGCGAGTGCTGCGATGACCGAGCGGGTGACCCAGCGGGCGCGTCGGGAGGGTGACTCCTCGGCGAGGGTGAGCTCGTCGGTGTCGTCGCTGCCGTCGTCGTCACGGCCGGTCGCCTCGCGGGCCAGCAGCGCGGCCTTCTCGGCCGGACTGACCGGTATGGCGCGCGTCTTGGTGCGCCGCGAGCGCGCCCCGGCGGCGCCGACGATCTGCGGTGTCGAGGGAGGCGGCCCGACCGGGTCGTCGAGGTCGACGACGTCGGCGACGACGACGGTGACGTTGTCGCGGGTGTGCGCCTTCAGGGCCACCTCGACGAGGCGGTCGGCGCAGACCTCGGCGGTGCTGGCCTCGGCGACGACCTCTCGGATGATGTCGAAGGAGACATAGTCGGACAGCCCGTCGGAGCACAGCAGGTATCGGTCGCCGAGGGTGAGCTCACGGATCGACAGGTCGGGTTCGTCGTCGGGGCTGCCGGTCATGACCTTGGTGACCAGCGAGCGTTGCGGGTGGCTGCCGGCTTCGTCGGGGGTGATCCGGCCGGCGTCGAGCAACTGCTGGACGAAGGAGTGGTCCTTGGTGATCTGGGTCAGCTCGCCGCCGCGCTGCAGGTAGGCCCGGGAGTCGCCGATGTGGGCCATGGCGAGTTTGCCGCCGGCGCGGAGCATGACGATCGTCGTCGTGCCCATGCCGTCGAGGGCGGGGTTGTCGTCCATCGCATCGCCGAGGCCGGTGTTGGCCTCGCGCAGGGTCTGCTGCAAGGTGGCCAGGGCCTGCTCGCCGGAGACCGCCTCCTCGTCCAGCGGCGCCAGGTAGCCGACGACCATCGAGCTGGCGACATCACCGGCGGCGTGGCCGCCCATGCCGTCGGCGAGGACGAGCAGGTGCTGCCCGGCATACGCGGAGTCCTCGTTGCGGGACTTCGGGCCGAGCCCCACATTGCTGCGGGCGGCGTAGCGCAGGGCGATCTGCATCAGCTACGCAGCTCGATCGTCGTGCGGCCGATGGTCAGGACGGCGCCGTTGCGGGCCTGTTGCGGGGCGCGCGGGGGCAGCTTGGCGCCGTCGAGGAGGGTGCCGTTGGTCGAGCCGAGGTCCTCGACATACCAGCCCTCGGGGGTGCCGTAGACGCGGGCATGGCGTCCGGAGGCGTAGTCGTCGGTCAGCACGAGGGTGCATTCTGGGTTGCGGCCGATGACCACGCCCGCGGCGCGCAGCGGCACGGTGGAGCCGGCCAGGGCACCGGCGGTGACGGTCAGCACGCCGGGTCGGGTGCCGGCGCGCTGCGCGGGGACAGGTATGGCGCCGCCGGGCGGGGTCGTCGACAGGGGCGGCGGCGTTGCCGGGGTCGGGGCGGCGCGGGGCGGCGACTGCTCGGTGCGGGACGCGCGGCGCTGGGAGCGGCGGGAGACCTTGGTGCCGTAGATGTCGTTGCGAAGTACGCCGATGATGCTGATGACGAAGATCCACAGCAGCGCGAGCAGCCCGAAGCGCAGCAGCGTGATCGTCACCTGGCTCATCGGCGGCCCGAGCGGTAGGTGAAGGTGGTGCGGCCGGTGGTCACCTTGTCGCCGGGCTCGAGGCGCTGGCTGGTGACCCGCTCGGCGTTGACGAAGGTGCCGTTGGTGGAGGCGAGGTCGCGCACCGAGCAGACGATGTGCGGGCCGTCGGTGGTCACCCGGAATTCGCAGTGCCGACGGGAGACGCCCGGATCTTCGATGACGATGTCGCAGGTCTCGTCGCGGCCCAGGACCGACATGGCGGCGATGAGCGGATAGCGCTCGCCGTCGATGTCGAGCCAGGGCCGGGCCATCGCACCGGCGGTGCTCGGCACCTGGTGGTGCGGGTGGTCGTGGCGGCCCGGCGCCGGCCGCGGTGGGGCGGCCGGAGCCGGTATGGCGGGGCCGGGTGCGGAGGCGGCGGCTCCGGGTGCGGAGGCGGCGGCTCCGGCTGCGGCTCCTGCGGCTGCTGCGGTGGCTGCGGTGGCTGCGGCGGAGGGCGAGGCGGCGGGCGGTGAAGCGGCTGCCGGTGAGGCCGCTGCCGGGGCGAACGGGTCGTCCGCCAGGGGGTCGAAGGCCGACGGTTGCCGGTGCGCGCGAGCCGTGGGGGCGGCGACCATCGGGTCGTCGCCGGCCAGGTCGGTGTCCGGTGCGGCGGCCGACGGGTCCGCGGGGTCGGCGTCATACCAGGTCGGCTCGACATACCGGGGTGGCTCGGGGGCCGGGGCTGGGGCGGCATACGGCGGGGCGTTCCGGGCCGCGCTGGGACGGGCGGCTGGGGGCATGCCCTTGCGGGAGGAGCCGGAGGTGATGCGGAAGGTGCCGGTGCGCAGGTCGTCAGCCTCGGTGAAGTGGACGGCCAGCGGGCCGCCGGGCTGATAGCGCTGGGTCTCGGCGTGCTCGGCGGCGGCGGCGACGAGCTCCTCGGCGAGGGGCGCCTCGAACTCGGCGAGCCGGTCGTAGTCGGTGGGGTTGAGCTCGACGGTGTAGAGGTTGGGGACCATGGTGCGGCCCTGCCCGAGGAGGGCGGCGCGGTCGTCCATGCGGCGGCGGATCGCGGCGGCGATCTCGACCGGCTGGAGCTCGGAACGGAACGCCTTGGAGAAGGCGCCGTTGACCGCACGCTCGAGACCACGCTCGACGCGGTCGAAGAGTCCCACGGGCACTCCTTGAGTCGGGGTCAGGGGCGGGGGTCGGGGTGTGGGTCGGGTGTGGGTATGCGCTGTGCTTGCGGCTCGGCGCGCGCGGTGCGTGACGTGCTCGGCCGAGGAGGGCACAGCCTGGCTCGCCATCGTATCGGGGCAGGCTGGGAGGTGGCCTCAAGCGTCGGTCATCCGACGTGGGGTGGCGTATGTCTGGGCCGGGTGACGGGGGTCGGCGGGTCGCGATTTCCGTGACCAAACCGTGACCTGAACGGGTGTCATGCCGACGTCAGCGGTGTCGTCTCATCAGCGGCCCACTCGGAGGACACCTGGTTGGGCCGAGCACGGCGTTCGTCGCGGGGGACCACAGACTCGGGGCGGGTTGGGACTGGAGGGGACCGGCCCGCCCCGACTCAACAGGGCGACCGCAGAACGCGATGGGGGGGGACCTCGGGGGGCGCAGGCGCCTCGTCGGGGGAGACGAGGCGCGTCGCAGCCGGCCTCGCGGATGCGGAGGGTTGACGGGGGGGCCCTCCGGGCCGCGGGGCCCGGCTGCGGGCGACGTGCGTCGGCCGGCCCGGTTTGGCGGGGATGGGCGGCATACCGCACACTAGGACGGCACGTCATCGGC
>JBPOIZ010000103.1:0-8476 GCA_052034115.1 Actinomycetota bacterium | reverse complement strand
GAGGCCGCAGTCGGAGGTCTGCTTGCCCTGGCCGGTCTGGCGGGCGGAGACGGCGCCGTGCAGCTGCCAGACCGGATGGCGACGATCCATGCCCTGCTGGCCGCCTGCCCGCCGCCTGTTCGCTCGACTCTGCTGGTCGCGGTGCTCGAGCGCCTCTGATCGGCCGCAGCGGGAGCGGCCCACCGATCAGCCGGGGTTGGCGCGTGCCGGATGGAGAGCCCAGCGGGTGCGGCCCGCTGGGCTCTGCCGTCGTCGGGGCACCGGTCAGCGCAGAGCTGGGATGAGCGGCGTGATCGGTGGCCTCATCTTGCCGCCGGTACGTTGCCCGGAGGCTCCGGTGAACGGCTGCACGTCCCCCTGACAGAGGGTGCCGGCCGGCGGCAGCGTCTTCGTCAGCAGGTAGGTCTCGATCGCGCCGGTCGCGCAGGCCGACGTGCCGTAGGCGGTGTGGCCCCAGTTGGTGCTCGAGAGCAGACGGCTGTTGGGCAGCAGCGCGGCGGCCTTCTGCGCCCCGGCGTAGTTCGTCGCCGGGTCCCAGTAGTTGCCGACGACGAGCACCGGGTTGACCGTTCGCTTGGTGAACGGTCCGCGGTAGGCGTCCTCGTCCCGGCCGGTCCAGGTGCTCATGGCGCACTGGACCGAGGACCAGTTCCAGATCCGGCCGAAGTAGGGCGCCCGGTTGTCGGCCCTGGCTCCGTAGGTCGGCCAGTCGCCGGCGTTGTCCGGGTTGAGCCCGTCGGTGCACAGGACCGAGGCGAACGCCTCGAAGGAGTTGTCGTAGGGGAAGTCCCACCCGGTCGGGCGGGTGATGCGGGCAGCCAACGCCTCAGCTCGCGCCCGGTAGTCGGATGCGGCCCGGACCCTCGTGGCGGCCGACGTGGTCATCATCAGGTCCCACAGCGACTGGGACAGCATGGCAACGTCGTCGCCGGCGGTGACGCCATACAGGGCGCTGAGCATGGTGGCCACGAAGTCCGAGTAGGTGATCGTGTAGGTGCCGAAGTCCGGATCCTCGACGACCAGCGGTGCTGCCTGCAACCGCTTGGCCATCCGGGCGAACCGCAGCACGGGGTCACCGGCGGCGAAGGGGCACGTGGCCGGCCCGGCGGCGTTGCAACGCACGAGGATCTCGATGAGCGCCCGGTAGGCGCCGTCCGCGGACCGGAGCCGATCGGTCTGGGGCCGCGATCGCGTCGATGGAGTCCCCGCCCAGGCGATCGGGTCGAGCACCCCGTCGATCACGAGCGCGCGCACCCGGTCGGGGAACAGGTTGGCGTAGACCTGCCCGAGGTATGTCCCGTACGACCAACCGAGATAGGTCAGGCGGCTGTCGCCGACTGCGCGGCGCATGACGTCCATGTCGCGGGCCACCTCGGCAGTCGACATCGAGGTCGCCAGCGGCCTGCCCTGCGTCGAGCAGGCCGCGCCGAACATCCGCGCGGATGCCACCGCAGCCGACTCCTCGACGTTGGTCCACGGGATGGCCGGCGCGAGACCGGCCAGCACCTCAGCCTGCTGACCCGAGTCCGTGAAGCAGCGCACGTTGTCGCTGAAGTTGGTCCCTCGTGGGTCGAAGCCGACGATGTCGAACCGGTCGAGGATGTCCTGGCCGAAGATCAACGGCGCGTAGTAGGCGATCTGGGTGCCCGACCCACCCGGCCCTCCGGGGTTGAGGAACAAGGTCCCGATCCTGCGGCTGGGTTGGGCGGCGGCGATCTTGAGCATCGCCACCTGGGTCTTCTTCCCGGTCGGATTGTCGTAGTCCATGGGCAGGTCGACGACCGCGCATTGCGCGTAGTCGAAGCAGGTGTACCAGTTCAGCGTCGGGGTGGGAACGGCGTCGACCCGCGCCCGTTCGCTGGCGCTGGTGCGGTCGTAGGTCGTGGCAGCGGTGGGCTGTGCTGCGGTGGCCGCCGAGGTCGCGAGGACCCCGAGAGCCAGCGTCATCGACAGCGCGCCGATCAGTCCTGGTCGTGCTCCACGCATTGCGTCCTCCCAAGGTTGGTGGAAAACCCTGTCTAACACCGACCAACGGAACGCGCGCGCCGAACGAGCTGCCGGTGCGACCCCTGACGCCGCCGACCCTCGTGCACATCGAGCCGGATCAGGTGATCGGGGGAATCGACGCCGTCCTGACGGAGAGCCAGTGACGGCTGCGGTCGGCTAAACCGCAAGTGCAGGTCGGACGTGTGCCCAGGGATGGGCCCGCTCCACCTGCCCGGCCAGGGCGAACAGGACGTCCTCGCGCCCGGTCCCGGCGACGAACTGGACTGACTCCGGCAGGCGGCCAGGCCGAGGTGCGCCCACCGGCACCGACGCGGCCGGGTGCCCGGTGAGGTTCCACAGCGCCGTGTAGGAGACCGGCCCCGACGAGGCCAGGGTCGCCGCCACGCTGCCCTTGCCGGACAGGAAGCCCACACGTGCCGGGCGCTCGGGTTGGACGGGCATGAGGAGGACGTCACAGCCACCGAAGACCGACTCGGCGAACGTCTCCAGGGCCTTGGCCCGGCGCTCGGCCGCCGCCACCATGCGGGGTCTGGCGGCATACCGTGCGATGGCGATGGTCGCCCGGGTGCGGCGCTCGAGCAGGTCAGGGCGCTGGACGCGGTGCTGCTCCTCGGCCAGGGCGGCGTAGAAGAGCACCGGGAACGGCCAGGGGTTGGGCGGCACCGCCAACCGGATCGGGGCGACGTCGTGACCCAGCGCGGCGAGCCACGCGGCCATCCGCACAACCGAGGCGGCGACGACCGGCGACGGGGCGAAGCCCGGGACCAGCGCCTCGGTCGTCCACCGCACCCGGAGCGGGCCGGGGTCGGTGCGGGCGGCATCGACATACCGGCCGCTCGGTTCCGGGGCATGGAACCGGTCGACGGGGGTCGTCCCGTGCACGACGTCGTAGACCAGCGCGGAGTCGAGCACGGAGCGGGTCAGCGGCCCGGCCGTGCCGAGGATCCCCCACAGGTCCGGATGCGGGGCCGTCGACACCCGCCCACGCTGCGGCTTCAGGCCGAACAGCCCACAGGCGGATGCGGGGATGCGGATCGATCCGCCGCCGTCCCCGCCGATGGCGACTGGCACCATCCCGGCGGCCACCGCGACCGCCGACCCGCCGCTCGACCCGCCCGGCGAGCGGGTCAGGTCCCACGGGTTGGCGGTCAGCCCCCAATCCCCCTCGGTCGAGGGGAACTGGCCGAACTCCGGCATCTGCGTCTTGGCCACGACAATGGCTCCGGCCGCGGTGAGCCGCCGCACCACCTCGGCGTCCTCGGCCGCCGCGACGGGGTTGGCCCGTCCTCCGAACGTGGTGGCCATCCCGGCCACGGCCACCTCCTCCTTGATGGCGACCGGTATGCCGAGCAGCGGGCGATCCCGCTCGGCGGCCGCTTGGGCGGCTTGTCCACCGCCAGCGATGGCGGCCGCCTCGTCATCGGCGACCCGAGCCTGCGCCGCGGCGACGTCGGCCCGCAGCGCGCTCACCGCCCGCAACGGCCCGTCGACCTGCGCGATTCGGGCCAGCGAAGCGGCGACCAGATCGCTGGGTCGGACCCGGCCCGTGCGGATGAGCTCGGCTTGTGCGGCGGCACCGGCATACAGCAGATCCAGATCGGTCACGCCGCCACCGTAGGGCGGCCAGCGCTCGTCGGCCCTGCGCCGCGCGGTGGCGACGCAGGACCGACGAGATCGTCAGCTGCCGAAGGCTGCGGTGAAGTGCGCCTGCAGGTCCGGTGACCACTCGCCCGCGGCGCTGCACGGCTGGATCGCCCCATCGGCGGCGACGATGAGATAGCGCTTGCCGAGCTCGGGGTTGACCGTCCCGAGCAACGCCGTCTCGGTGCCCGTGGGCGCCGTGAGGTGCACGGTGGTCGCTCCGTTGCCGCCCTTGAACCACTTCGCGACGGACAACGTGGCGGTGCCGTCGGAGACCGCCGTGACCGTGCCGTCGAAGGCCACGTCGGCCTGCTTGGTCATGGCGACATCGATGGCCAGGCACATCGCTGTGGGGTCCGAGGCCGCCACGGTGAAGGTCAGGGGGGGCGTCGGGTCGGGGCGGCCCAACGTTGCATAGCCGATTCCGCCGGCCAGCACCACTGCGGCCGCCGCGGCGAGCCACCGCCGTCGCGTCGGCGCCGGGGTGACCGATTCTGGGGTGGTCGAGACCTGTGACATGGCGTCCTCCACGGATCGAGGATCAACGTCGGGGGCCTTCCCCGGCGCGGCGGGATCGACGGCGTGCAGGACGGCGCGCAGCGCGTCGTCGTCGGTCGGCCACGCACCGACCGAGTGGGTCGGCCGACCGCCGACCTCGTGGGGTTCTGCTGCACTCATGACGTCAGTCCCTCCTCCCTCACCCGTTCTGTGTCCGCCACTGCGGTCAGTCTTTCTCGAAGCCTGGCCTTGGCCCGGTGCAGCCGGATGCTCACGGCGTTGGCGGAGACCCCCAGGACCAGGGCGATCTCTGCTGGCTGGAGCTGCTCCCAGGCCCACAGCGCGAGGACGTCGCGGTCCTCGGCACTCAGGGCGGCCAGCGCCGCCGTGACGTCGTCGCCGTCGAGCCCGGTGGTGGCCAGGCTCGGCCCAGCAGCGTCGGGGGCGGTGAGCGACGGTGGGTCAAGGACGGCGATGCGGCGCCACAGTCGGCGGCGGCGCGCGTCGGCCCGCGCGGCGTTGGACAGGCATCCCCGAGCGACGGCGTAGGCCCAGGGCAGCGGAGACTCGGCGGGCACCTCGTCGAGCCGGCGCCAGAGCACGACGAGGACGTCGTTGAGCACCTCGGCCGCGGTTTCGGCGTCGGTGCGCCGCACCAGGAACCGCCATACCGGGTCGCGAACTGCGCCGACCAGCGCCGCGAACCGGTCGGGGCGTGCGATGGAGCCCTCCACGTCACCCTCCTGTCCGGATCCTCGTCGGATCTTTCCAGAGTGGCTGCGTCGGGCTCGGTCTTCTCCTAGAAGGCCGACTCGTAGATCCCCGCCAACTCCGCGCTGTATGGCGCGGTCATCGCGCAGACGAGGACATCGGCGCCCGAAGTGGCCACGAGAAAGCGCTCGCCGACGGTGAAATCGGGGGCCCCGATGAGTGCCGTGAGGTCGGCCGCTGGGACGGCGACCGAGACGGTGGCTCGGCGGTCGGTACCGGCATACCAGTGGTCGACCGCGAGCGTCGCCCGTCCGCCGGCAATCGAGGTGACCGAGCCGCTGAACCCGCCGTCGGCGTTGTCCCGGAGCACCTCCGCGGTGACCATGGCGCACTTGCGGGCCGCGCCGTCGGCCGGCAGCTGCAGGGCCAGGGGCGGCTGCGCCGAGGGGGCCGCGCCGGTCGTGGCGGTCAGGTCGGCGCCGGGCCGGTTGGCCAGTGCGACGCCCACCCCTGCACCGACGAGCAGCACGGCCGCGGCGGCATACGCCCAGCGTCGCGAGGCGGTGCGCTGCGCTGGGGTGTCGGGCGTCGAACGGAGCTGCGACATGTAGACCTCCACGGACGAGTTGTCGACCTCCGGGCCGGCGCCGGAGGCGAAGGGATCGGTGGCCGCGATCCGCGCACGCAACGCCTCATGGGCGTCGTCCGGACGGTTCATGGGGTGACCTCCGCTCCTTCGTCTGGTCTATGTCCGGCTGGGTCCGAGATCGGTCGGGTTGCCCGCAGATCGTGCCTCAGTCGCTCGGTGGCACGGCGCAGCCGGATCCCGGCCGCGTTGGCGGAGATGCCGAGCACCACGCCCAGCTCTCGAGGGGTCAGTCCCTCCCACGCCCACAGGTGGACGATCTCGCGGTCCGCCGAGCTGAGGCGGCTCAGGGCGGCCGCGAGGTCCGGGTCGCCGTCGGCCGAGGTGATGTCCACGGTCGACGCCGCCGGCGGGGTGATCACGACGAGCCGGTGGACTACGTTGCGCTGTCGTCGTGCTGTCCGGGTGCTGTTGGCCAGGGCACCGCGGGCCACGGCGTAGCACCACGGCAGTGGGTCGACCGCCGGTATGTCGGCGCGACGACGCCACAGGACGAGCAACGTCTCGGCGAGTGCGTCTGCAGCAGAGTCCGGGTCGGTGCGCCGGGCCAGATATCGCCACAGCGCCGGGCGCACCTGACGCACCAACTCGTCGAACCGCTCAGGAGTCATCGGCGCCCGTCTCCGATGGTCAGCTCACGTCCCTGGACGGTGTGCCGATGCCGGCACCGGCAGTCGCCTCGCGCAGGCGGGTCGCGACCGCCTCCGGCACGACGGTGTCCGGGTCACGGAGCCGGCCCAGGGCATCGCGGGCGCCGACGAGCCCGGCATAGAGCGGTGGGCAGGTGGGGCAGTCCTCCAGGTGTCGCTCGAGGACGGAACGCTCCTGACGGCTCAGCTCCCCGTCGAGGTAGTCGCTGACCGAGGACCTGGCATCCCAGCACCGCATCGGCACTCCCTTGAGCGCTTCACGACGCTCGGCCCCGGTGGCCAGGGCCGAGACCAGCATCATCCGACCGCGCCGGATGCGTTGCTTGGCGGCCGCCAGAGAGGTCTGCTGGACCTCGGCGACTTCGGCGGCCGTCATCCGCTCGACGTCATGGAGCACCAACGCGGAGCGGTAGTGCGCCGGGATGCGGACGAGTGCATCACGCAGGTCGGCAGCGGTCTCGGCCCGTTCGACGACGCGCTGGGCGTCGACGGTGTAGTCATCGAGCTGCCACGAGGACTCCACGGCCTCGGCCAGGTGCTCGGGGTCGGTCGGCTCGTCCCGCCGACTTCGGACCTGATCGACATACCGATGGTGCATCACCCGGTGCAGCCAGGTGGCGACCGAAGCCTCGCCGCGATAGGTCTGCGCGCGCTCCAGGGCGCGCACGACGACGTCCTGCACCAGATCCTGCGCCTCGTCCGCGTTTCGGGTCAGCGCCATGGCGTAACGCAGGAGGCCGGGGATCTCAGCCGACACGGACTCCGGGGTGAGGCTCATGAGGCCACGGTATTGCAGTGGGGGCCGCGGCCTCACGAGCCTCACGACGGTTGGCCCTCGGTCAGTCCTTGCGGGTGCTGATGCCGAAGATGCGGTAGAGCGGGCAGAAGTTGATGACGGAGGTGAGCACCATGATCGCGGCGACGACGAGGAGCACGATGCCCAGAGGCTTGCCGACCCCCACGACGAAGGCGAGGATCACGGCGAGCGGGGCGACGACGAAGGTGCGGATCTTCTTGTCGGTGGCGCCCATGTTGGCGTTCATTGCTGGTCTCCTTGGCGAAGTGATGTTGCGTCTGGTGTGACATGGACGCCTGCGGCGGGCGAAGGGATACCGCTCCTGCGATGTGACCTGCGTCATAGCCTCCGGTCGGCTCAGCCGGCCACCGGAAGCGGCGACGCCGAGGCAAAGCTCCCGGTCAGACCGCCGTCGCGTGCTGACCGGTGACGACCGGGTGACCCGCGGCCCGCCAGGCGCCCGTACCGCCGTCGACGGTGACCGCGTCGAGGCCGACCCGCGTCAGGTAGTCGGCCATCGCCGCGCTGCGGTTGCCCGATTGGCAGATGAGATAGACGGGGCGGTCGCTCGGCAGGGTCGAGGCCTGGGACGGCAGGTAGCCCATCGGGATCAGTCGGGCACCGGGCACGTGCCCGCCGACATACTCCAGGGGTTCACGCACGTCGATGACGACGGCGCCGTCGCGGTGCGCCGCGGCGAAGGCAGGGATATCGATGTGTCGAGACATGGCGGTCAATATACCCCCTGGGGTATATTGACCGCCAACCCCGTGACCGTTCAGGAGCCCCGATGCCGAGCCGTCGTCCGTCCGCCACCGTGCCGCCGGAGCACCGGCCGGTGCCCGAGACAACCCTCCGCCACTTCCCGGTGTCCTTCTTCGCCGTCGTCATGGGCCTGGCCGGGCTGGCCCTTGCCTGGCTGCGCGCGCACGCAGTGCTCGGTGCACCGGTCCTTGTCGGGCAGATCCTCATCCTGGCTGCGGCCGCGGTCTACCTCGCCGCCGCAGTGGCCTATGCCCGCAAGGGGGCCGCGCATCCGGCAGCAGTCCGGGCCGAGCTCGCCCACCCGGTCCGCATGCCCTTCGCGTCCACGGTGACCATCGCCGCGCTGCTCGTGGCCACCGGATTGGTCGACCTTGCGCCCGGGTTCGCGCGGGTCGTGTGGTGGATCGGTGCCGCCGGTCAGATCGTCGTCACCCTCCTCGTCCTGCGCCGCTGGTCGAACACGTCCGACGCCACGCTCGCGCACGTCACGCCGGCATGGTTCATCCCTGTGGTCGGCAATCTGGTCGTGCCGCTCGCCGGGGTCCGCCTCGGCGAGGCGGGGCTCAGCCAGTTCTTCTGGTCGTTCGGCGTGATCTTCTGGCTTGGGCTGCTGCCCGTCGTGCTGACCCGGCTGTTCGTCCACGAGGCGAGCCTGCCGCCGAAGCTGCAGCCCACGACGGCAATCCTCGTCGCGCCCCCGGCCGTGGCCTACCTCTCCCGCGTCCGCCTCGACGAGGCGGCCGCCGGCGGGCTCCTGGGCCG
>JBPOIZ010000049.1:0-13271 GCA_052034115.1 Actinomycetota bacterium | reverse complement strand
GATCGAGCCGGCGGTGCCAGCGCTCGACGGTGACGAGCCCCCGGTGGCTCCGCCGAGGACTCCACCGAGAATGCTGCCGAGGATGTCGCCCGCGCCACCCATGCCGGAGTCCGCGCCCTGGGCCTGGGACTGCGGAGCCGAGTCGGCCGGGGCAGCGTCGGCTGGGGCAGAGCCGCGGCCCGAGCCGAGCACGCCGCCTTCGTCATACGAGGCGCCGCTGGACGAGCCGCCCCCCGTCGCGCCACCCAGGCTGCCCTGGAGCTTCTTGCTCAGCCACGCCATGACGATGGGCGCGAGGATCGGCAGCAGCTTGGCGACCAGTGACGACCCGCCGCGTGAGCCGAGCGCGCCATACCCACCGAGCTGGCTCATCACGGCGTCGCTGTTGTCGCCGAAGATGTTGTTCACGATCTGCTGGCCGTCGGCGGTGTCCACGCCACCAAGGTCCAGACCCCCATCGAGCAGACCACCGTGGCCGCCCAGCGCGCTGAGCAGCGAATCCGCGCCGCCGGGATCGGCGGCGTTGGCCTGCAGGCCGCCGAGGAGCGCCGGCAGCGCCTCCGAGGTGGCGTCTGCCGCCGTCTGCTCATCGACGCCCAGCATCGCAGCGAGCTGGTCCATCGGGATCTGCGAAAGGATCTCGTCCATGTCGGACATCGGTGGGTCTCCCCCCTCCGTGGGACGCGCCATCGCGCCCGCTGCGCAGAGGATAACTCCGCCCCGGGTCGGTGCGTGCCTCGTGGTGTGCGGCCCTACCCCACGGGCAGGCTGACCAGTCGGTCGTCACCGTCGCGAAGCACCCCGCGGGAGCGGTTGTCGGTGAGGATCCACATCGTGCCGTCGGGTGCGGCGACGACATCGCGCAGTCGCCCGTAGGTGCCCTGGACGAGTCGTTCGGGGGACCCGGCCCCCTGCCGCGACAGGGGGATCCGCCAGAGCGACTCGCCGCGCAGGGCGGCCAGGTAGAGGGCACCGTCTGGCCCGAGGGCCAGGCCGCTGGGCGAGGCGTCGGCGGGTCTCCACTGCAACTGCGGATCAATGAATCGGCCCGCGCCGCCCTTGCCCTCGACGTGCGGCCAGCCGTAGTTGCCCCCGCGCTCGATGAGGTTCAGCTCGTCCCAGGCGTCCTGCCCGAACTCCGAGGCCCATAGCCGCCCCTGTCGGTCGAAGGCGAGTCCTTCGACGTTGCGGTGGCCCAGGCTCCACACCGCAGAGTCGGCGACCGGGTTCCCCGGAGCGGGGGATCCGTCGACGGTGATGCGCAGGATCTTGCCGCCCAGGGAGGCGCGGTCCTGGGCCAGTGCGGGTTGGGCTGCGTCGCCGGTGCCGACATACAGATATCCGTCCGGCCCGAAGACCAGACGGCCGCCGTCATGCCGCGGTGACTTGGGTATGCCGGACAGGATGATCTCCGGTTCACCGAGCGCGGCCTCGCGGATCGGCAGCAGCGCGATCCGGTTGTCCCGGGCTGTCGTGAAGTAGATGTAGACCACCGGGTCGGCGGCGAAGTCGGGCGGCACGGCGAGCCCGAGCAAGCCGCCTTCCCCGGTGCCCCGTTCGACGCCAGGCACGGTTCCTAACGTGGTGACCGCTCCATCGACCCCCACCCGGAGCACCGCCGCAGTATCCCGCTCGGTGACCAACGCGGTGCCGTCCGGGAGCAGACCGATCGACCAGGGCACCATCAGGCCGGTCGCGATGTCGCGGGGTATGCCGCTGACGGTGGGCGCGCCGGATGCGGTGCTGGTCGACGGTGTGCCCGTCGCCGGTATGCCGGTCGACCCCGTCGCCCCCGTCGACGTCGAGTCCGTCGGCCGCGGCTCCTGTGCTGTGGTGCTGGCCCCAGCCTGCGTCGAGGGCCCGGTCGGGGCTGGCGGCATACCGGAGCAGGCGGTGGCGGCTGCGCAGAGCAGGACCAGGCCGATCCCTCGGGTCACAGGGCGAGACATCATCCCTCATTGTGAACGCTCTCCTCCCTGCCGCGAGGTGGGGACTAGCGCGACGCGGGGGCGACTTGGCAGGCTCAGGACATGAGTACCGCCTCTGAGGACCGCACCTTGATCCTGGTGCGTCACTCCAAAGCCGAGCAGGTCTTCGGCAAGCCCGACCACGACCGCGAGCTCACCGAGCGGGGGCAGCGCGATGCCCGAGCCCTCGGTGCGTGGCTGCACCAGCACGAACTCATCTGCGACGTGGTCGTGTGCTCGACGGCCATGCGCACCCGTCAGACGTGGGAGGGCATCGAGGCCGGTGGTGGGGGCACCGAGGTCATCGAGTTCGCGCGGAGCATCTACTCCGGCGGGACGCACGGCCTGCTGCAAGCGGTGTGGGACAGCGGCGGGGACGCGGACACTCTGATGCTCGTCGGGCACAACCCGGGCATCGCCGCGTTGACCAGCGTCCTGGCTGACGGCGAGGGCTCGCGGGAGGCGCACCAGGCGCTCGCGAACGGGTTCCCGACGTCCGGGGTGGCCGTTCTTCGCTTCAGCGGTCACTGGTCCGACCTCGGTGAAGGCGGCGCCCGGCTCGAGCGGTTCCACGTCTGCCGCGGCTGACCAACCTGCAGTGGGCGCGGTCGGCGAAGGCGCACCGGCCGAGTGAGCGAGGGTCCAGTCGGCGGAGGGCTTCGATCGGGTCGGCGTGGCGGGGTTAGCCTGGTCGGCACCGACGGACGAGGAGAGACCGGTATGCCCCAGCTGCGCTCCCGCACGAGCACCCACGGACGCAACATGGCCGGCGCCCGCGCGCTCTGGCGGGCGACGGGCTTGACCGACAGCGATTTCGGCAAGCCCATCGTCGCTGTGGCGAACTCCTACACCCAGTTCGTCCCGGGCCACGTGCACCTGAAGGACCTCGGCGACCTCGTCGCGGGGGCGGTCCACGAGGCCGGGGGAGTGGCCCGCGAGTTCAACACCATCGCCGTCGACGACGGCATCGCCATGGGTCACCACGGGATGCTCTACTCGCTGCCCAGCCGCGAGGTCATCGCCGACGCGGTGGAGTACATGGTCAACGCACACGCCGCCGACGCGCTCGTCTGCATCAGCAACTGCGACAAGATCACCCCCGGGATGCTGTTGGCCGCGCTGCGACTCAACATCCCCGCGGTCTTCGTCTCCGGTGGCCCGATGGAGGCCGGCACCGCCGTCATCGGCGCGGATGGCACCGCGACCACCCGACTGGACCTCATCGACGCGATGATCAAGGCCGTCGACGAGTCGGTCTCCGACGAGGACATCGCCACGATCGAGCGATCGGCCTGCCCGACCTGCGGGTCGTGCTCGGGCATGTTCACCGCCAATTCGATGAACTGTCTGCTCGAGGTCGTGGGCCTGGCGCTTCCCGGCAACGGGTCGACGCTGGCCACGGCGGCCGCTCGCAAGGGGCTGTTCGAGGAGGCCGGGCGGGTCATCGTGGACCTGGCCAAGCGCTGGTATGACGACGACGACTCGACGGTCCTGCCTCGCTCGATCGTCACCCGGGAAGCACTGTCGAACGCCATGCGAGTCGACATCGCCATGGGTGGCTCGACGAACACGATCCTGCACCTGCTCGCCGCGGCCCAGGAAGCCGAGGTCGACTTCGACCAGAGCGACATCGACGCGCTCTCGCGGGTGACCCCCTGTCTGTGCAAGGTCGCGCCGAACACCAACCGCTACTACATGGAGGACGTCCACCGGGCCGGCGGGATCGTCGCGATCATGGGCGAGCTGGCGCGCGCGGGGATGCTCGACGAGTCGGTCCACGCCGTGCATGCCCCGTCGCTGCGGGCCTGGCTGGACGAGTGGGACATCCGCGGTGGCGCGGCCGGCGATGCGGCATACGAGCTGTTCCATGCGGCGCCCGGCGGGGTCCGCACGACGGAGGCGTTCTCCTCGACGAACCGATGGGCCACGCTCGACACCGATGCCGAGAGCGGGTGCATCCGCTCGGTGGCGCACGCCTACACCGTCGACGGCGGGCTCGCCGTGCTGACCGGCAACCTCGCTCCCGACGGGTGCATCGTCAAGACCGCGGGTGTGCCCGAGCACCAGTGGACCTTCCGCGGTCCGGCGAAGGTCGCCGAGTCGCAGGAGCAGGCCGTGGACATGATCCTCGGCGGGCAGATCGTCGAGGGTGACGTCGTCGTGGTGCGCTATGAGGGCCCCAAGGGCGGGCCCGGGATGCAGGAGATGCTCTACCCGACGTCCTACCTCAAGGGGGTCGGGCTCGGGCCGAAGTGCGCGCTGATCACCGACGGCCGGTTCTCCGGCGGGTCCAGTGGGCTGTCGGTGGGTCACGTGTCACCGGAGGCGGCCTCCGGCGGCGTCATCGGGCTGGTTGCCGATGGCGACGAGATCGAGTTCTCCATCCCGGAACGCCGGGTGACGCTGCACGTGAGCGACGACGAGTTGGCCCGCCGTCGGGCGGCCCAGGACCTCGCCGGATGGCACCCGAAGGACCGGGACCGTGAGGTGTCGGCGGCGCTACGCATCTTCGCGATGTTCGCTCAGTCGGCCGACAAGGGCGCCGCCCGCAAGGTGCCCTAGCTCCCGGTATGGCCGGGGTCCGTCGTCGCCCCGCCCGTTGAGTGGGGAGTTTCGTGTGCCCCGCCGGTTGAGTGGGGAGTTTCGGTTGTTCCGCCCGTTGAGTGGGGAGTTTCCGCTGTCGGGGCATCAGAAACTCCCCACTGAGCTTGGTCATTGCGACGGTGGACGTCGATCGGCTCCTGCTCGGCGCGCTCCCGGGCGCCGATGCCGTGATCCGTCAACTGACACCTCGAGTGGACGCCGACAGCGAGGACACGCCCCTTCTTGAGGCCGGCAAGGTCTACGTCGTATTCCTCGAGCCGTTTGAGTTCACCTCGGGGAAGGGAACCGGTCAGTGGGTGGTCGCCAGGGATGTCGGCCTTGACGCCGTCGAGGAGGGGCGGGTGCGGTGACTCCCTCCTGCTCCGTCGGAGGTGTCGGCGTCCTTCGCCTCCGTCAGCGAGGTGGCCGCTGCGCTAGAGCGGACCGCGCGCTGACGCGCTGACCCGGGTCTGACCGCGACTGACCCGGGTCTGACCGCGACTGAGCCGGGGCTGCGGCAACGTGGTGAGGGCGGTCTTCGTCCTCCTCGTCGTCGAGGTGGTTGCCGGTTGGTGGCCCTGAGTCGACTGGCCCGGCCGCCTAGACACTCGCCCCGCCCGTTGAGTGGGGAGTTTCGTGTGCCCCGCCGGTTGAGTGGGGAGTTTCGGTTGTTCCGCCCGTTGAGTGGGGAGTTTCTGTTGTTATGGCGTCAGAAACTCCCCACTGAGCGCGGGCCGGCGCCAGAACCTCCCCACACCACCGCGGGCTGAGCCCTGGTGCTGCGAGCGAACGCCGATCGGGAAGCCGCCGCGAACCCACAGGAGCAGCCCGATGAAGATCTCGAAGGCGCTCCCGAGGGGAAGGAACCACTCCACCGGAGCCAGCTCCAGCAGATCGGCCGCGCAACCCAGGACCGTGGCGGCATACCCGATGACACCCCACCAGCCGAGCCACGACGGAACCCACCCGATGACGATCAACCGGCGGAAGACCACCATCGAGCCGGCGCCGAGTGCGGCCATACCGGCAAGGAACGCCACGTCGTTCGCCGCCTGTCCGTGGGGGAGTGCAGCCGCCACTGTGCCGACGAGGAGCAGGATGCCCTCGACGAGCCGAGTGGCGAGGTAGACCTGGCCGGTCACTGGATCGCGATCACGAAGCGTCGTGTACGCGACCAGCCCGATGGTCCACACGGCGAAGGAGTTGAGCAGGACGAGCACCCTGCCGACGGGCTGGTCGATCATGAGGGCACCGGAGCCATAGAGGCCGAAAGCGGCCAGCATGAGCACACCGATGAGGCGACCGGCCACATCCGGATCCATGGGTGGGCCGGAGCGGGGACGGCTGGTCGTCGAGTTGGTGGTGGTGTTCGACAGGTTCGACATGCCGACACCCTCGGTCGGCGAAGGCGTGGCACACCATGGGTGGCTCCCCGGAGCCGTCCCTGATCGGCGCTGGGGGTGACCAGGGTCAATCGCCCGCCGGTGGAGCGGGGTCGGTTCCGCCGTGGCAGGCCGGCATCAGGGTCGACCCGCAACGATCCCTGGATGCTCGCCATACCCCTTACCCCCAGCCCCGCGGCTTCCTACCGTGCCTGCCCATGACAAGTCTCGATCAGCCAGACGTCCCGGCACCGCCTTGCGTGAACCCACCCCCTCCGCGCCCTCCACGAGGCGACCAGGCCGCCGAGGACGAATCGGTCGGCATCCGGCAGTACTCCGCGGCCACCATCCTCGGGCTGTGGGCTGCGGTGACCGCGCCGATGGCGGGGCTCGCGTTCGCGGTCGGGCCGCTGCTGGCGCCACACCTTGCGCTCCAGCGCGGGCTGCTCCATTGGGTCCTCATGGTCGTGGGGATGATGTGGCAGTTCGTCCTGTCGGTCGTGCTGCTCAAGCGCGAGGGGCCACTGACCTGGGCCTCGGTGCGGGGCCGCATCCGCCTCAACGCCCCGCGTGCGCCCCGTGGCGGTGCCACCCGAGCACGGCTGTGGTGGTGGGTGGTTCCCGTACTCGTCGTCAACCTCGGCCTCGGGTATGCCGCCGGACCGTTGGACGACCTCTGGTCGCGGATCACCGGTCTGCAGGAGCCGGCGTGGGCGGCGATCCGGTCGCTTGCCGATCCGCAGTTCGTCGGGCAGTGGTGGATCGTCGCGTTGGCGCTGGTCAGCGCGGTGTTCAACTACGTTCTGGGTGAGGAGCTCTTCTTCCACGGCATCCTGCTCCCGCGGATGCGACAGGCCTTCGGCCGCTGGGACTGGGTCGTCAACACCGTCCTGTTCGGGCTCTACCACGTCCACAAGGTCTGGTTCTGGCCGTCGATGGTGATCGGCTCCCTGGGGCTGGCCTGGGCGGCCCGCCGATATCGCAGCCTGTGGATGTCGATCATCGTCCACGGCGTGGAGGCGGTGTTCGTGGTCCTCGTCGTCGCGGTGGTCGCCGGCTGGTGGCTGCCCTGACCCGACCGGCTCGGCCGGCTCGGCCGCCTCGGACGCTCACCTGCCGGTTCAGTGGGGAGTTTGCGCTGTCAGGGCATCACCAACTCCCCACTGAACCGGGGGTATGCCGGGGTATGGTCTGGTCATGGAACGCCTGGTCACCTATGACCTCGCCCTGCTCCTCGTCGATCCGGCGAGAGAACGCTTCCTTGTCGACTCGGCCACCCTCGACCACGTCCTGGCTGCCGCAGCGCTCATGGACGCCATGAACGCCGGCGTCGTCTCGGTCGATCTGGGGGCCAAGGAGACCAAACGGCGCCTTCGTTCGACGGCCAAACCGCCGGAGAATCCCGTGCTCGCACTCGTGCACGGCCAGAGCGAGAAGGCCAAGGTCAAGCGCCTCGTCTCGGATCTCGGGGGCAGCACGGCGATGAGGGGCAAGGACCGCACGGTTCGCGACCTCGCCTTGCACCACCTCGAGGGCAGCGGCGTCGTCTCGACCCGCAAGTCCAAGGCGTTCGGCTCGCCTCGGGCACCGCGGGTCCGGGTCGTCGACCGCCGCCGTCGAGAGGCCGCGCTCGAGGCCGTTCGCGCGGCTCTGACCAGCACCGATGCACCTGACACCCACAGTGCGGTGCTCGCCATACTGCTCCGCTCTGTGGGGGTTGACCGCAAGCTGTTCAAGGACCTCGACCGGAAGGCCTTGCGCGCCAGGGCCGAGGAGCTCGCGGCGGGGGATTGGGTGCGCGCGAGCGTCGCGGAGGCGGTGGAGGCGGCGGCCGCCAATGCTGCTGCCGAGGCTGCCGCGGCCAACCAGCCCGGCATGACGTCGGCCAGGGATTCCGGCATCGCCTGACCGACGGCCCTGGTCGCATCATCCGCCACCCTGAGCGATGGTTTTCCGCCTTTTCCGACGCTCCAGGTATGGCGATCCGTCGCTGTGACCGGCCCACAACGCCACATCCCCATCGCTCGCGGGTGGGGGCTCGGTGGGTCGGGGGTGGTCTCGGTCGCGGGTGGGGCCTGGGTGGGGCCTTGGCGGGGCCTGGGTGGGGGCTCGGTGGGTCGGCGGTGGTCTCGGTCGCGGGTGGGGCCTCGGTGGGGCCTCGGTGGTGGGCCTCGGTGCGAAACCCGGTGGCGCGGGACCCGGGCGCTGGCGCACCATAGCGGCCGTGGCTCACGACAGCATCCCCCCGCTCGACCTGCCCGCCGGACTGATCGCCCGGCCCCTGCGGCGCACCGATGCCGAGGCGATCACCGACTTGATCGGCACCTGTGAGGTTCACGACGTCGGTGAATGGCTCATCGAGCTGGCCGACATCATCGCCGACTGGGATCGGCCGGCCTTCGACCTGGCGACGAGCAGCGTCGGGGTCTGGGAGGGCGGCCACCTCGTCGCCTACGCCGAGGTGTTCAAGACCCGGTTTGCCGACTGCCACGTCCACCCCGAGTACCGCGGCCGCGGCCTGGGCGAGGCGCTGGCGACGTGGATGGTGGCCTTGTCCCGCCGCGACGGCGGCACGCTGGTGGGCATGCCGGTCCCCTCCGGCTCGTATGGCGAGCGGGTCCTGCGGGCCGCGGGGTGGGAGCCGCTGTGGACCTCCTGGGTCCTGGGGATACCCGAGGGCGAGCAGATCCGCCCGCAGCCGATCCCGACGGGCTTCCACATCCGAGCGGCCGGCCCGCAGGAGTACCGCGCGGCCTACGAGGTCCAGGAGGGTGCCTTCCTCGAGTGGTCGGACCGGGCCCGCGAGTCGTATGAGGAGTGGGTGCCATCCGTCGTCGGGCGGCTCGGCTTCGAGGACTGGAACTTGCGGGTTGCCGTCGACCCGGACGGCGAGGTCGTCGGGGTCGCCTTCGTCACGGTCTTCGAGGGGTGCGGCTTCGTCGGCCGCCTCGCAGTCCGTAAGGATCAGCGCGGACAGGGTCTGGCCCGCGCCCTGCTCGTCGACGCCTTCGGGGTGGCCCGCGAGCACGGGGGAGCTCGGGCCGAGTTGTCGACCGACTCGCGCACCGGCGCGCTGAGCCTGTACGAGAAGGTCGGGATGGTGGTCACCTCGACGTGGTTCCATCTCGCCCGCCCGGTTGCCTGACCGCGTCGGCGTGTCCGGCGTCATATCCGGATGCTGAGAATGGGCTGTCCGCCAGTTGACACACTTCGAGGTCCGGGGGAGGGTTGACGACGTGGCACGAGTTCTCGTACTTCCCGCGCGCGTATGACGCACTGACGTCATACGCGCAGACCCCTTGATGTCCGGCAGATCCGGGCCGAGGGGTTTTTTGTTGGACGAGGACAGACCCGACCCCCGCAAGGAACCGAGGACCAGATGACCGACACGCTGCCAGCCCGGCCGACTCCGGCCCAGTTGGCCCAACGCAAACCGGCCCCCGGGGCACCCGCCGTGGCGCCCCAGCCCGCAGCGGCTGCGAAGGTCGTGCCGATCGAGGTCACCGGCGCCCAGTCGCTGGTCCTCTCGCTCGAGGCGGTCGGGGCGGACACGGTCTTCGGCATCCCCGGCGGCACCATCCTGCCGGCCTACGACCCGCTCATGGACTCCACGAAGGTGCGCCACATCCTGGTCCGCCACGAACAGGGCGCGGGTCACGCGGCCGAGGGTTACGCCGCCGCGACCGGCAAGGTCGGGGTCTGCATGGCCACCAGCGGTCCGGGCGCGACGAACCTGGTCACCGCGCTCGCCGACGCGAACATGGACTCGGTCCCGATGGTGGCGATCACCGGCCAAGTGAGCCGAGCGGCCATCGGCACCGACGCCTTCCAAGAGGCCGACATCCGTGGCATCACCATGCCGATCACCAAGCACAACTACCTCGTCACCGACCCGGCGGACATCCCGCGCGCGGTGGCCGAGGCGTTCCATCTGGCCGGCACCGGCCGCCCCGGCCCGGTGCTCGTCGACATCCCCAAGGACGTGCTCCAGGCCAAGACGACCTTCGCGTGGCCGCCGGTCATGGACCTGCCCGGCTACCACCCGGTCACCCGCCCGCACGGCAAGCAGATCCGCGAGGCGGCCCGCTACATCGCCGCCGCCGAGCGCCCGGTGCTCTACATCGGTGGCGGCGTCATCCGTGCCGAGGCATCCGAGGAGCTGCGCCGCCTGCTCGACCTGACCCAGATCCCGCTGGTCACCACCCTCATGGCGCGCGGGACCGTGCCGGACGAGCACCCGCTCAACCTCGGGATGCCCGGCATGCACGGCACCGTCGCCGCGGTGACCGCACTGCAGAAGTCGGACCTCATCATCGCGCTGGGGGCCCGGTTCGACGACCGGGTGACCGGGCAGCTGTCCACCTTCGCCCCCGAGGCCAAGGTCATCCACGCCGACATCGACCCAGCCGAGATCAGCAAGAACCGGTATGCCGATGTGCCGATCGTCGGCGACTGCAAGGAGGTCATCGCCGACCTCATCGACGTCCTCACCGCGGATCAGGCGGCCGGGCGCCTGGGCAACTACACCGCGTGGCGATCCCGCGTCGCCGGGTGGCAAGAGACCTTCCCGCTGGGCTACACCGAGCCGGATGACGGGTTGCTCGCCCCGCAGTGGGTCCTCGAGCGGCTCGGCGCCTTGTCCGGGCCGGAAGCGACCTACGTCGCCGGTGTCGGACAGCACCAGATGTGGGCGGCCCAGTTCATCCGCTACTCCCGGCCGAACTCGTGGATCAACTCCGGCGGTCTGGGCACGATGGGCTACGCCATACCGGCCGCGATGGGCGCCAAGGTCGCCGAGCCGGACCGCGTGGTGTGGGCCATCGACGGTGACGGCTGCTTCCAGATGACCAATCAGGAGCTCGCCACCTGCGTCATCAACGACATCCCGATCAAGATCGCGGTCATCAACAACAGCAGCCTGGGCATGGTGCGCCAGTGGCAGACGCTGTTCTACAACGAGCGCTACTCCAACACCGACCTGCACACGAGCCACGAGTCGCGGATCCCGGACTTCGTCAAGCTGGCCGAGGCCTACGGCTGCCTGGGCCTGCGGGCCGAGCGGCCCGACGAGGTCGACGCGGTCATCAAGCAGGCGTTGGAGACCAACGACCGCCCCGTCCTCATCGACTTCGTCGTCCACCGCGACGCGATGGTGTGGCCGATGGTTCCGGCCGGTGTCAGCAACGACAAGATCATGGATGCGCGCCATGCCGCGCCGGTGTGGGAGCGGGAGGACTGAGCGGTATGCCGAAGCACACCTTGTCGGTGCTGGTGGAGAACAACCCGGGAGTTCTGGCACGCATCGCGGGCCTGTTCTCGCGACGGGGATTCAACATCGACTCCCTTGCCGTCGGCCCCACCGAGCACCCGGACATCTCCCGGATGACGGTCGTGGTCGATGTGGACGAGCTCCCGCTGGAGCAGGTGACCAAACAGTTGAACAAGCTCGTCGAGGTGCTCAAGGTGGTCGAGCTCGACCCCACCTCCTCGGTGCAGCGCCAGATCCTGCTCATCAAGGTGCGTGCCGACGCCTCGGCCCGCAGCCACATCATCGAGACCGTGGACCTGTTCCGGGGCAAGATCATCGATGTCGGGCCGGACTCGTTGACCATCGAGGCGACCGGGAAGTCGGAGAAGCTCGACGCGCTGCTGTCGCTCCTCGAGCCCTACGGCATCCGCGAGCTCGTCCAGTCCGGTGTCGTGGCCATTGGCCGAGGCCCGCGCTCGATCACCGACCGCACGCTTCGGAGCGCGTAACGCCATACCGGTGCCCGGGACACCGCGGCCGCCGAAGGGCGGACGCCGACGATCCGGGGCCACGGGGCACGCGATACTCCCGAAGCGAGCAGCACCCGCGACCACAGGACCACCCCGCACGACCACGCATCACCACCGAACGCATCGCACCGATCCGCACCGAAGGAGCTGGCCACCATGGCCGAGATGTTCTACGACGACGACGCCGACCTGTCGATCATTCAGGGCCGGAAGGTGGCCGTCATCGGCTACGGCAGCCAGGGCCACGCCCACGCCCTGAACTTGCGCGACTCCGGGGTCGACGTGCGCGTCGGCCTCGCCGAGGGCAGCCGGTCGATCGCCAAGGCCGAGAACGAGGGCCTGCGGGTGCTGACCGTGGGGGAGGCCGTCAAGGAGGCGGACCTCGTGGTCATCCTCACGCCGGACCAGGTGCAGCGGCACGTCTACGCCGACCACATCGCCCCGAACCTCGCCGCGGGCACGACGCTGCTCTTCGGTCACGGCTTCAACATCCGCTTCGGGTATGTCAAGCCTGCTGCCGATGCCGACGTCATCATGGTCGCGCCGAAGGGCCCGGGCCACATCGTGCGGCGTGAGTATGTCGACGGCCGGGGCGTGCCGGTCCTGCTCGCCGTCGAGCAGGACGCCAGCGGTGGCGCCTGGCCGCTGGTCAAGTCGTACGCCAAGGCCATCGGTGGCCTGCGCGCCGGCGGCATCATGACCACGTTCACCGAGGAGTGCGAGACCGACCTGTTCGGTGAGCAGTCGGTGCTCTGCGGTGGGCTGTCGCAGCTGATCATGTATGGCTTCGAGACTCTGACCGAGGCGGGCTACCAGCCTGAGGTCGCCTACTTCGAGTGCCTTCACGAGGTCAAGCTCATCGTCGACCTCATGGTCGAAGGTGGCATCGCCAAGCAGCGCTGGTCGGTCTCCGACACGGCCGAGTATGGCGACTACGTCTCCGGTCCCCGGGTCATCGACCCCTCGGTCAAGGCGAACATGAAGCAGGTTCTCGCCGAGAT
The DNA here is from genome assembly GCA_052034115.1 of Actinomycetota bacterium. Taxonomy (GTDB): domain Bacteria; phylum Actinomycetota; class Actinomycetes; order Actinomycetales; family Dermatophilaceae; genus Lutibacillus. The sequence goes on along the minus strand of JBPOIZ010000049.1, from coordinate 560 downwards.
CCAGGACGGTACCTTCGCGGCCCGGTTCATCGCCGACCAGGACGCCGGCGCCCCGGAGTTCACCCGGCTGCGCGCCGCCGGGGAGACGCACCCGATCGAGAAGACCGGCCGCGAGCTGCGCAAGCTGATGAGCTGGATCAAGGACGCCGACGCCGACTACACCGAGGGCACGGCCGCCCGCTGACCAGCAGTTCCGCACGCTGCGGAGCCGACCTCGACCACCGTCGAGGTCGGCTCCGCCATTTCTCGTCGTAGGCTCTGAGGACCGCGCTGGCGCCGCCACCGGGTGCTCGCACGGACAGGACAGGAGATCGCGTGTTCGACGGCTGGCCGTACTGGCTGACCTTCGCCGTCTTCTGGGCCGGGGCGATGGTCCGCGGGGGAGCGACCTACTGGGTCGGCCGGGGGCTGCGCGCCGGGGCGACCCGGACCCGCTGGGCGTCCCGTCTGGACGGTGTGGCGGTGCAGCGGGCCGAGTCGGTGGTCTCCCGGTATGGCGCCCCCGTGGTTGCTGCGTCCTTCCTCACTGTCGGGGTGCAGACTGCGATCAATGCGGCGGC